>JAJFHL010000318.1 GCA_021775615.1 Hyphomicrobiales bacterium | reverse complement strand
CGCGACGCTCTATGCGGAATCGATGATGAACCGCACTCCGTGGCTGCTCTGGGATCTCAAGACCGGCAAGGTCGCCGACGGTGCCGACACGACACGCATCATCGAGGTTCTGGAAAAGGCGATGGCCGAGAACGAGGCCGCGGGCCGCCCGCCGCATCCCGGCCTCAACCACATGTATATCCATGTGTGGGAGATGTCGCCGACCCCGCAACAGGCGTTGAAACCCGCCGACCAGTTGCGCGGGCTGGCGCCCGACTGCGGCCACCTTCAGCACATGCCAACCCATATCGACGTCCTGTGCGGACATTACCAGTCGGTGGTCGACTGGAACTCGGCCGCCATCGCCGCCGACCGCAAGTTCCTGAAACGCGAGGGGCCGGTCAACTTCTACGCCTTCTACCGCTGCCACAACTACCACTTCAAAACCTATGGCGCGATGTTCCTCGGGCAGTTCGAGCCGGCCATGAGCGCCGCCCGCGAGATGGTCGGGACGCTTCCCGAAGAGCTCCTCGAACTCCAGTCGCCGCCCATGGCCGACTGGCTTGAGGCGTTCGTTCCGACCGATATGCATGTGCTGATCCGGTTCGGGCGCTGGCGCGAAATCATTGAACGACCGCTGCCGAAAAACCGGGAGCTGTTCAGCTTCACAACCGCCGTCATGCACTATGCCAGGGCGGTTGCCCATGCCGCGAGCGGCGATGTGCCGGCGGCGGAGGCCGAGGCCGACCTGTTCGATGCGGCGAGACCCCGTGTCCAGGAAACCCGCCGGCTGTTGAACAATTCCTGCGAAGACATCCTCGCCGTGGCACGCGAGATGATGGCGGGCGAGATCGCCTATCGAAAGGGCGCGTATGACGCGGCATTCGCGCATCTCCGCAAGTCGGTCGAGCTCGACGACAACCTGCCCTATGACGAACCGTGGGGCTGGATGCAGCCGGCCCGCCATGCGCTCGGCGCTCTCCTTCTGGAACAGGACCGGGTGGCGGAAGCCGCCGACGTCTACCGCGCAGACCTCGGCCTCGACGACACCCTGTCGCGGGCCTGCCAGCATCCCGACAACGTGTGGAGCCTGCATGGCTATCACGAATGCCTGACCCAGCTCGGGCGCAAAGAGGAAGCGCAGATCATCAAGCAGCGTCTCGATCTTGCCAACGCGCGCACGGATGTGCCGGTCAAGGCATCGTGCTTCTGCCGACAGGACGCGGCCTGAAAATAGCGATACGTCATCAACGTGATTTGCGCAGTCAGTCGCGAAGGTGAACGCCGCCATGCCCGCCACCGTAGTGTTCCTGAACGGTGTGGGCGGCGTGGGCAAGGGTTCGATTGCGAGAGCGCTCCAGAAAATTACGGTCGAACCGTTCCTGCATGTGGAGATGGATGCCTTTCTCGCAATGCTGCCGGAGGTCTATCAGAACCACCCGGACGGTCTCAGCTACGAGACTTCGATGGACGGCGGCAAACCGTCAGTCTCGATCGGGACCGGCGCGGTTGCCGAACGGGCGTTGACTGGCATGCGCCAGGCGGTCGCGGCGCTGGCGGAGGCCGGCAACAACCTGATCGTTGACGAAGTCCTTTTCGGCAATGTGGCGACCGAGTACGGCAATGCGGTTGCCGGGTACCGGACCGTCCTGGCACCCTTTCGCCTGCACCTTGTCGGCGTGTTCGCGTCCTTGGAAGTGCTCGAAGAACGCGAGCACCGGCGCGGCGACCGCCGGTTCATCCCGTCATAGACCGCCGCACCCGATTGGGGAATCCCTGCAGAGTCAGATAACTCTGCCGTTGGTATAAGTTCGGCGTCGATGCTTTCCGGTGCGAAATACTGTTGCAAGTTGGCTTTAATAGTTTTGTCATCGCTAACAGTGATTGCTGCTAGCTTACTTCCATACGGCAAGGACAAAGAAAGCCATGGGCAAGCGTAGGGCGAAAACCGGTCACCTTTGGTATCTTGTTGCTCTTTTTTTCTTCGGCGTGCTTTTTGCGGGCGGGCTTTTCGCGGCCTATAAGGTTGCCGACGAACTGCCGCAGGCCATGGCCAGCACCGAGTGGCCGACCGTTGAAGGTACGGTGACAAAAGCACATATCCGCAAGAGCCGTAAGAGCCGCAGACTGCGCATGCGATATACATATGACGTGGACGGGCAGACCTATGAGAGCGGCAAAATTGCTTTTATGGGCCGGGTGTTGGCAGGGAATGTAGCCGAGCGTCGCAAGCGCTATTCAGCCGGCACAGAGGTGACGGTCTATTATAATCCCGACAACCCCGCCATCGCCGTGCTGGAGCCTGGCGCGCGGACAGTGAGCTTTTTGGGTGCAGGCGTGATAGCGCTGCTGTTCCTGCTGCTTGGGGCGCTTGGACTTTGGGGCACGTTCAAACGCATGAGAAAGCGGGAATAAGCTCTCCCGTATCGTGAATTCCTCCGCTGGTGCTGCATCTCCATACGGAAACGGCCGACAGGTTCGCCGAGGGAGTTGGGCGACTGTCGGCCGTTCCTATTGGCCCGGCTATGATGAGATTGGCCCGGGCCGTCGGTCGAGTTCTCCGTAGGCGCGCTGATAGCCTCCGCACAAAGCAAAGATGGTGTCTTCATCATTGATGCGGCTGACGACCTGCATGCCGACGGGCAGCCCGTCTTCGGTGAAGCCGACCGGCATCGATGCCGCCGGCTGGCCGGTCAGATTGAAGGCGTAGGTGTAGAACACCCAGGAGACGATGGTCCTGTCCGCCAGGAAGTCGGGAACGTTCTTGCCGACATCGAAGGCCGCGGATGGCACCGTCGGAGTGATCAGGGCGTCGTAGCTCTCGAAGAAGGTGCGCATTTGCTCGCGGAATGCGTAACGCTCGAAAACCTTGCCGTAATAGGCGTCCATCTCCTGGCTGATGGCGACCTTCAACACTTCCAGCACCGCCGGGTCGAGTTTGTCGGGCTCCTGTTCGATCACCGTCTTGAGTTTGGTTCCGACGCCGGCATAGAACTCCGCGTTCCACAGATCCACCGGATCGTCCATCACATGGTCCACTTGCTCGACGTCATGGCCGAGTTCTTCGAGCCGGCGGACTGCCTTTTGGGTGATGTCCAACACTTCGGGGGCCGGACGCGCAAAACCCAGTGTCGGGCTCCAGGCAATTTTCAACCGGCGCTCGGCGCGTGTCGACATCAGATAGTCCGGAACCGTTTCAGCCACCGCAAACGGATCGCGCCTGTCGTGTCCGGAAATGGTCGACAGCACGATCGCGGCGTCTTCCACGGTGCGCGACAGGGGGCCCACATGGGCGAGCGTCGGCGTCGCCGAAACCGGGAACACCGGCACGCGCCCGAATTGGGCCTTGATGCCGAAGAGCCCGCTCAGGGACGCTGGAATGCGCACCGAACCGCCGCCATCCGTTCCGATCGCATAGGGCACAAGACCGGCAGCCACCATGGCCGCACCGCCGCAGCTCGATCCGCCGGGAGTTTTCTCGGTGTTCCAGGGATTTCTGGTGATGCCGGTCAGGGGACTGTCACCGACGCCCTTGCAACCGAACTCGCTGGTGGTCGATTTGCCCAGCAAGACGGCCCCGGCGGCACGAAGCCGTTCAACCGACGGGGCGTCGACGGGGACCGGACCGTCCGGCGTTGCCCGCGACCCGAAGCGTTGCGGCAGGCCCTTCTGGGCAATCAGGTCCTTGATCGATGTCGGTATGCCATCGATCGGGGAGCGCAGCGCACCACGCATCTGGCGCTTTTCGGCCGCCTCGGCGTCGGCCCGCGCTCCCTCCACGTCCAGGGCCGCGAACATGTTGAGGACAGGATCGAGCGTATCGAGGCGGCGCAGTACATCGTCGAGAAGCTCGACAGGGGACAGAACCTTGTTGTTCAAGGCGACAGATAGTTCCGACACGGTTGAAAAAACCGGTTCTTTCATGCCAGCGCTCCTTGCAGAAGGCCGTTTCGGTCCGATCGGCGCACCGCCGATCGATGGCGGGGCCTACTCGTCGAGAAGCGCGACGGCACGCACCGGCGAGCCGGACCCGTTCTTGAACTTGATCGGCAGTCCGATGAATTCATACTCGCCCTTGCCGACGAGCTCTTCAAGGTTCACCAGCCACTCGAAATGGGAGATGCCGAGGTCGCGACACAGGCGGTGCTGGGCGAATATGTTGTCGGACGGCTTGTCGGTGGAAGGCCCTTCCACGCCGTGCATTTTCGACCCGCGGTCATAGAGCCACTGCGTCGCTTCGACGGTCAGGCCCGGATTGCCCCAGACGATCTTCTGCCGGTCGCCCCAGTTGCGCTCATGAAAGCCGGAGCACAAAAGCACGATGTGTCCGTCCACCTTGACGCCGGCGGCATCCTCGGCCGCCTGCATGTGCTCGGCGGTGATGTCTTCGAGGTCGTTGATGTGGCGCAGGTCGAGGCAGACCGACTTGCCCATGAAGAGGTCCAGCGGCATCTCGTTGATCGGCGCGCCCTTGGGATTGACGTGAAGAAAGGCGTCAACATGGGTGCCGACATGGTCGAGCATGCCGATGTAGTTGGTCTGAAAGGTCATCGGGTCGCCCTCGACGCCAAGACCGAAACTGAGTGTCGTGTCATGGGTCAGCGCCGGCAGGTAAATGGGGCTTTGAAACAGCTTGTGAGCCGGCATGTTGTCTTCAACGGTCAGGCTCAGGTCAACGATACGGCGGGGCATGGAGCTATCCTTTCTTCAGGTGCGGCTGCCCTCAGCGACAGCCGGTTCTAGATCATTTTCGAGGGGAGCCACGTTGCCAGAGCCGGAAACGTGGCGATGATGAGGACCAGCAGAAGCAAGATGATCCAATAGGGTATGGAGCCGATGAATATGCGCGCGAGCGTGGCCTCGGGATCGGTGACACAGCCCTTGACCGTGTAGACGCACAGGCCGAGCGGCGGCGTCAGAAGTCCTGCTTCGATCGCAACGATGCCGATGATCGCGAAGGCCAGCTGGTCGTAGCCCATGGAGACCGCAAGCGGCGCAAAGATCGGCACGGTGAGTAGAATGATCGAAACCGAGTCGATGAACATGCCGAGCACGAACCAGACCCCGACCATGATCATCAGGATGAGAAGCGGATCGTCGCCGATCGCGAAAAACAGCGACTGGATGAAATCGGTAATGCCGCCCAGCGCGAGAAGCCGGGAATACATCTGAGCGGCAATCAGCAGGAACAGGAGCGGGGCCGAGATCCGACCGGTTTCGAGAACCGCCGCGCCAAGCCCCTTGACGGAGACGCCCTTCAGCAACGCCAATGCGAGGGCAAACAGCGCACCGATCCCGGCTGCTTCGGTGGGCGTGAACGCGCCGAACCAGATGCCGCCAAGCACGGTGACGATGAGAAAAGTGACGCCGAGGCCGCCGATCAGCTCGCGTCTCCGTTCGGCCGGGTCATCGTCAATGCCATCGCCCGCATCGGCGCCGGCGCCGAAATAGTCGGGCCGCAGCACGGCAAAGACGACGATGAAAACGAAGAACATGGCGGCCAGAAGAAGCCCGGGAACGACGCCGGCGACAAAGAGCTGACCGATCGATTGTTCGGAAATGACGCCCCAGACGATGAGCAGAACACTTGGCGGGATAAGCATGCCAAGGGAGGCGCTGCCGGCGATCGATCCGAGCGCAACGGACTTGTTGTAGCCGTGGCGGACCATCTCGGGATATGCAATCCGCGAGAACGCAGCGGCCGAGGCGATGGAGACGCCGGTGACCGCACCGAATACTGCGTTGCCGCCAACCGTCGCCAGGGTCAGACGACCGGGAAGCCGCCGCAATCCTCTGTTGACGAGCTTGTATAAATCGCCCGCGCAGCCCGAGCGCGAAATGAACTCGCCCATCAGAACAAACAGCGGGATCACCGCAAACACATAGTCTCGGATTGCCTCATAGGTGGTGTTCGCGAGCAGCGATCCCGCCACCTGGGTGCTTCCGGTAAGATAGGCCAGGCCGAAGAAGCTGGTCAGCCCAAGCGCAATCACAACCGGCACACTGAACAGCACCAGGCCGATCAGGACGGCGATAATCGCGATTGAGAATTCCGGTCCCGCCATCAGACCGCACCCTGACCGGGTCCGTCGGTGCCTGCCCGATCAGCCGCGGTGTAGGACACTTCGCCGTGGCGCAACGCCCGATAGGCAACGACCAGGTAGGTGAGGACCGCCAGTATCGAGCAGGTCAGGATTGTCGCCCTGAGAGGCCATGTCGGCACCTGGAAGGAGGCATAGCCCTCGAACTCGCGCGAGCTGATCGACCGCGTCAAGGGGGTATAGGACGCCCAGGCGATCAGGCCGAAGAACAGAGCGCCGAGCAGCGACACGGCCAGCTCGAACAGGACGCGGGCGCGATGCCCGAGCCTGGACACCAGAAACTCCGAGCGCAGCATCGCGCCGATGCGCACGGTGTAGCTGAGCTGAAGATAGGCAATGATGACGATGCCGTTGGCGACAATTTCGGCGACGCCGATGATCGGCTTGTTGAGCACGGAGCGCATGACAACGTCGAAGGCGATCAGAATCGCAACGGAAATGAGCAGCCCGGCCGCCACGTATTTCAGCAGGGCGCCAATCTTCTCAATGGTTAGGCCGACGCGATCCAGCATGTTGCCGCTTGGTCCCGGGAAAATTGCGATGAAGGAAGTCAGTCGAAGCGCAGGGAGAGGCCGGATACCTCTCCCCGCCGCATTCTTTGCGTTCTAGTCGATCTTGTAGCGGTGGGGCCACTCGTGCCCGAGCTCTTCGATCTTGGTCATGTAGAACTTCAACACTTCCGATCCGGGCAATCCGCGTTCGTCCGCGTCTTTTGCCATCTTGTTCGGAAAGTCGCTCAGCGCTTCGGCCCAGTCCTTTTTGGCGTCGGCCGAGATTTCCCGCACATCGACCTTGAGGCTGCGCAGTTTCTCCAGCCCTTCGGCGTCGTTTCGGGCACAGACTTCTGCGGTGACGCCCGACCATTCTTCGCCGAGTTCCGTCAGAATGGCCTGGACGTCGGCCGGCAGGCGGTTCCATGCGTCGACATTGATGGTCACCGCATTGAAGAACTGCGCACCGAAATCCGTCTTCGTGTAGTAGGGCGCAACTTCATTGAGCTTGAAGGCGTGCCACCACGGCGAGGCGGAAAGATACCCCTCGTAAACGCCCGACTGGATCGACTGGTAGGCCTCGTTCAGGTTGGAGGCGACCGGGGCTGCCCCCTTGATCCAATCGAGATTGATCCCGGCGCCGGCAATCTTGTGGCCTTCGAGATCCTTGAACTGCTGCCATGCAAAGTTCGATCCCAGGCCGTAATTGGCAAGGCAGGCTCCGCCCAACCATTTCTGATTGTGTTTCTTTTCAAAAACCTCGTAGAGCTCGGGGAACTTCTTGTATGTGGCAAGAACAGCCTCAGTCACCTTGACCGCGTCCGGCGAGTTGAACGGAAGGAACAAGGTGAAATTCTGGATGAATCCGTTCGACGGTTCGAAGATCAGGCTGACAAAGCCGATATCCAGAAGTCCGTCGCGGGTGGCCTCGAGAACCTCGGTCACTTTCGCGACCTTGCCGGCGTGAAGCTCCTGGATGTTGATCTCGTGATCCGTCCTGGCTTCCACGCGCTTCTTGAGCTCCGGGGCAAACCATTTGCTGGCGGTCTCGGTATAGGCAAGCAATCCGATCGGGTGGCCGGATCCGAGCCGCAGATTGATCGTATCCGCCCGGGCCTGTCCGAACGTTGCCGCTGCCAGAAGGCATCCGAGCAAAGTCGCTTTTGCTATCAATTTCATTTCTATGTCTCCCGTCGTGAGGGATGCCTGGTTGGGCATCCAAAACTTCTCTGTCTCACGCCCCCTGTCAGAATTGTCTTTATATGCACGGGAATCGTTGCAAATTACCTGCACCCCACTGCATGTTTCGGCTACGGTGACAGCAATTCAGAAAATCACAACGCGAAAAATTTGTATAACGGATATAGCTGGGAGTTATATCATGTTGTGTCTCTGGCATCTGATAGGTGTCCGATCGCATCGCCAACCACCGTTGGGGTGACTATGGAACTCCGTGACCTGAGGGCGCTGGTGAGCATCGCGGAGGTGGGATCCATCTCCGGCGCGGCCCACAAGCTCAACCTCACTCAACCGGGCCTGAGCGCCCTGCTGCAACGGCTGGAGAGCGAACTTGAGGTTCGCATTGTCAACCGCCACTCCCGGGGTGTCGCACTGACGGCGGAAGGCAAGTATCTGCTGGAGCGCGCCTATCGCATTCTGAGCGATGTGGCCGAGACGACGTCATCGCTGCGCGAAATCGCCGAGGAGCCTGTCGGTACGGTGCGCATCGGAGTGCCGACGTCGGTTGCAGGCGGTCTGGTGCCGGCCGTGGTGCTGGACGTGTTGCAGCGCTATTCGCGCATTCAGCTCCACATTGTCGAGGCGATGAGCGGTTCCCTCGTCGAGCTGCTCCAGCTTGGACGGCTTGATCTTGCGATGCTCTTCGACGTGCAACCGATGCCTGGCCTGCGCAGCGAGCCGATTCTGACCGAGGAGTTGCGGTTCCTGGTGAGGCGCGGCGACACATTGGCCAATCGCCGCGCCGTCTCGCTGGAGGAGATCGCCACGCACGGCATCGTGCTTCCGAGCCCGGCCCACTCGATCCGTCAGTTCGTCGACCGCGCCGCGATCGCGGAAGGCGTCAGGCTAAAGGTCGATGCGGACGTGGATTCGTTTTCCGGGCTGGTCGGTCTGGTGCATGCCGGGCAGGCGACGATCCTGCCGCCTTTCCTCCTGATGGACGAAATACGGGCCGGGTCGGTCAAAGCCATTCGGATCGAACGGCCCTTCATGCAGTGGACCCTGCATCTGGCGACGCGGCTCGACAGCGTGCGCCCGAGAGCCGCCATGGTGGTCGGCCGGCTCCTGATCGAGAGATGCGTCTCGCTGGTCAACACCGGCGTGTGGCCCGGCAAAGTCCACAAGCAGCAATCGATCTGACGGGCGCGTGAAAGTGTCCAGAGCTGTTCACCTTCATACTTGATTGGCTGAACCATTGCGGAAAACGTCAGGTTTACCCCCGACAACGGACACCTCCGAACTGTAGCGCTTGTACTGACGCTTCGGCCTCGTCATTTGACACCTCCTGACGCTCAACGCGTCTCATTTCAGGTGTCCACGAAACAAGGGCAAAACCAAGAAGCTGACAGCAAGCACGGTTGTCATGTCTGCTTTCCATTCACAATCAGACAAAACAGCTGCTGGAACGGGCCACGATGAGCGGATTGGTTGCCGGGGTGCGCAACCAACGATATCAGCCGGGCCTTTTCCAAGCTGCGGCATGAAGGTCCAACTTAGACCCTTTCTTCTTCTTACGGAATCACTTGACCGGGTTTTCACACCTGCTGACAAGACACGATCCACGCCGTGGTCTTGCTGACCACAAGTGGGTCGTAACGCGGTCAGCAGGTGTGAAAACCCGGCCTTTGGTGGGCCAAATCGGCCCGTCGGCAGCGTTGCGGCGCTTGCCCGATACACCGCATCGAACTGCGCACCGCGCCTTGCCGAGCGAACCGATTTGGCGCCATCAAGCGTTTCCGTAAGAAAAAGAAAGGGTCTAGCCCATCAATTGGCACTTAGGGATGCTGGTAACGGAATCCGATAGCAAAGCGGTTCCAGCTGTTGATCTGGCAGATCAGCAGCGTCAGATTGGTCATTTCCTCGTCGGTAAAGTGCTCACGGAGATCTGCGAACACCACGTCAGGCGCGTGCGTACTCGCAATTGACGTTAGGGCTTCGGTCCAAGCAAGGGCGGCGCGTTCACGCTCCCTGTAAAGCGACGACTCGCGCCAGGCGTTAAGGAGATAGAGACGCTGCTCGGCCTCACCGTTCTTGCGCGCGTCCTTGCTGTGCATGTCCAGGCAGAATGCGCAGCCGTTGATCTGCGAGGCGCGCATCTTGACGAGTTCGATGAGCGATCTCTCCAGTCCGCAGTTGTTGATGTAGTTCTCCACGCCGTACATAACGGTCATGGCGCCCGGGGCCGCATCGTAGGTGCTTATGCGGTCGGTTTTGATGTCCATGTCATTCTCCTTTTTATTGGGCAGTTGTCGGATGAGACGATTTCCAACGAAGGACGGAGCTCAATTACCTCAGTCCAGGCGGTCCAATTTCGCCGTCCTTCCATTCATTTCTGAAGCGCAATGCGCCGCCCCCGTCGAGATCGATAACGCAGCCGGACATGAATGCGCTTCCAATCAGGAAGAGAACGGCATCGGCCTCATGGTGAAGTGAGTGGTTCGGCTTGATAGACCCGGTGCAGTCCTAGATCGGTTCACCATTGCTAATGACGTTGGTGGACGTTGGCACAGCGTTGATCACGGTCTGTGCGGCCATGCAGGCTTTCTCGGCAACTTCGACCATGAGTGCGATGATCTCTGGCGGTTCGTCCGTCTCGATATGCACGAAGGTCTCAACACCCTTCGATAGTCCTTCCAATTGATTGCCCGTGCCTGCGTCCACCGTCATGCCCGGAATTCGAGATTGAAACTTCATCCGCTGCTCGACCCGGATCGATGAGACCCTCAGCTTTTCCATGTCCGCATAGCCTTTCAGATGGGTCAAAAAGCAGAACGCAATCCCGGCGGCCAAATAGGACAGCGGTGCTGGGGCGGTATCGGAACCGCCGATGGAAGAACCCTCGTCGCAATAAAGCTCAAAGGCCCCGAAGCCCTGGATGTTAGGCTTGACGTACCCTCGCTTGACCAGACCGGGGCCAGCCACGAGTTCGGCGAGGACGTGGACCTCGAGGTCCAGGCCTTCTTTTGTCTTCTTCGCTGTCTGGATTTTGAAGGCCGTCGGCTCCGGCATACGGTCAATCCTGGATACGATCGGGTGGTCTTGAGGGCCTGCCCGCTTTGCTTGGGTCAACATATCTATCTCCTCTGATTTCAACGGTACGGTACGATATCGTACCATTGACAGGTACGGTACGGTATCGTATCTGTCAAGAGGGAGCAGCAGAAAAAAGGGAGATGAACTTTGGAAACGGCCCTCGATGGACACGCTCGGCGGCAAGCAGACAAGCGCGCGGAGATCCTGGCAGCAGCGACGGAAGTCTTCTTCGATGAAGGCTATGGACGGGCAACCATGGATCAGGTGCTTGCCAAGATCGGCGGCTCGAAGCGCACGCTTTACAACCACTTTCGAAGCAAGGAGGACCTGTTCGCGGCAATCGTGACCAACGTCTCAGACCGTGTTCTCGCCGCCCTGCGGCCCCCGCTTTATGCCGGCGACATCAGAGAGACGCTTGTCACCATGGGCGTCGGGTACTTAAGCGTTCTTTTGTCACCCGACGGGCTCGCCCTCTATCGCGCCATGGTCTCGGAGGCGCCGCATTTTCCTGAACTGGCGCAAACTTTCTTCGCCAATGGCCCCGGCCGCGCCAGCAGCCACCTCTCCGACTTCTTCCGGGAACAGAAGATGCAGGGCGTGCTCAAAGTCGATGATCCGCGACTCGCCGCAGAACAGTTTCTAGGCATGGTTCGAGGCGATGTCCATCTGATGACCGTCCTCTCGATCCGCAAACCGACAAAGGGGCTGATCAGTAAGACCGTGGGGCAGGCTGTCGAAACCTTTCTCTGTGGTGCGGCTCCGGATCTGTGCAACGGCTGAGGAAAGTGAGTGGCCTCAAGATGGCGAACAGGACTAAACGCAGGCGGCAATGCGATATGAAACAGGAGCAGAACTAAAAAGGCGACCTGCCTCTCAACGAACTCAAACCAATCGATCAGGATATCCAGATTGTCGAAGGCCGCATCATCAGTTTTTGCGGCGTGCCATTTGCGACCCGTATGACGATTGTTCGTCTGTCATCGGGCGCGCTGTTCTGCCATTCACTCATCGACCGCTCAAAAGTGGGCTCTCCCACAGTCATTTGTTTGACCTGCAAGGACAAAGACATGCAAACCGCGCCTATTCAATGGAAATACAGCGGCTGTGCCGATCCGCTTTGCGGCACCGGGGCCACAAACGCCGAACGGTCGCTCGCATACGGCATGGCGGCTCTGTTCACAGCGATCATTCTTGCCATGAACTTTTACCGGGATGCGCCAATCGCCGAAGGATGGCGCATCGCATTACTCGCCTTCTTTGCATTCGATATTGCGGGCGGCGCGGTCGCCAACATGCTGAATTCCTGCAAACGCTACTATCATAGCGACCCGCAGCCCGGTGAAGGGGTTCGTGCGCGGATGGCAAAGAATGCAACGGTATTCACCGCGATCCACGTTCACCCGATCATCGCCGCCTACGTTTTCGGCGGGAGCGTATTCAATGCAGTTGCCTGGTATATTCTGCTTCAAGCCGGCGTTGTTATAACATTGGCAATGCCGCTCTACCTGCGACGCGCAGGGGCGACTGCCATCACATTGCTGGCCTTGCTCGGAAGCCAGTCCCTCCTGCCGCTGGGCGCCGGGCTGGAATGGTTCATTCCCTGTTTTTTCATTAAGATGGTGCTCGGACACGCGGTGCAGGAAGAACCCCACCGGCCAGCGCTGGCTCGCTGATCCGCGATGCATCTGGCTGTTCCCAGCGCCCCCGGCCTGGCGCGGATCAAGATCCCGTTGAGGAATGGAGAATAGGGCATTTACTCAATAGCTCCGAATGTCCGCTCCGAGCCCAAATTGACCAGTTTCTGCGACCCGTCCAATGTCCGCTTTGCACGCTCATCCCTGGCCAACACAATTCTTCGTAATCTCAACTCCCATAGTAGAGAAGCCCCGAGCAAAGAAACCAGATCATCCAATGCGGCAACCGCATCAGGCTCGCAGCCGGCCTGTTGAGCCATCGCAGCTGAATGACCCAAACCAGTCCCCAAAGAAGAAAGAGCAGGCTAAGTAATAGTACGATAGGGCGTTCCATCGGCCCGAGATCAAAAAAGACAACGGCAAAGAGTGCAACCGCGACGACCAGAAGATCAACTGTCAGCATTTGAAACGCGCACATGGCTTGGACCCAATTTGCCGTCAGCTTTTCGCCCTGCGATGTGGGCGCGATCGCGGCCGTTTCCCTTGTGCCAGCAAAAACATGCGCCACAAGTGCAATCAAAGTGATGCAGGCGACGCTTAAAACCGAGATATTCAAGTGGGATTCTCCCTAATGTGATGCTAGCGAATGCGCACCCTGTTCGTCAGAAGGCTTCGGATCGGGCATCCAACTGATGCGGTAAGGTTTGGACCTTCATTCACCGACAGGGTGTAGCGGGTTGCAGCCCTGTGCCCAACAGTGTGACAGCGTCATTGAGCATGCGTCGGTGGCGCCGGGCGGAAATGCTAAACAGACCTCTGTGGAGGACCACCCCGTCCAGCATGCTAGCCAACACGCGGCCAAGGGATGGCGCGTTGTGGTGTTCCGCAACTTCCCCATTTTTTTGAAGATGCGTGATCTGCTTCGCGTAGTGTGATCCGAGCCTGTCGAAAAATTGTGCCACGTGGTTCGTAAATTCATCCGACGCAAAGCTTGGCCCAAAGACCTCAAAGAACACGCGATGGAAGGATGCCTGTTCGGCTGGTACATCCATGGTGTTCCTTAGTTCGTCCAAAAAGGCATCAAGCGTCTTGCAAAGACCGCCCTCCGTGATCTGTTCCGCAATGATTGCAAAGTGACGGTCAACAATGGCGGTTGTCATCGCGTCCTTGCTTTCGAAGTAGATGTAGAGCGTACCTTTGGCCAGGCCAGCCGCCGCCGCTACGTTGCTGACGGATGCAGCGTGATAGCCTTTGTCCACGAAGACACGCATGGCGGCATCGAGAATGTCATTTCGCATTTTTTCCTTATCAACGATCTTTGGCATTTGTCCCGACTTTCGTCCTGGCGTCCCGATCCGCCTCACCAGCAAACCTAGCAATGTTTTATTGTGACCAGCTGGTCATTATTGTCACACCTCCTTTTTATGACTATGCGGTCATCCTAGTTTTGGATACGTAAATGACCGGCCGGTCATATTTACCTGCCGCCACGCGACTTGCACGTCCAGGTGAGTGGTCAGTTTTTGAAAACAGAAGGACAAAGACATGCAGACCGTACCCATTGATTGGAGCTACGTCGGTGGTGCCGATCCGCTTTGCGGCACCGGAGCCATGCGGGCTGAACGGTTGCTCGCATACGGTATGGCGACGCTGTTCACGGTCATCATACTTGTCGCGGACTTTTATCGGGCAGCCCCCATCGCCGAGGGATGGAGCATCGCCTTACTCGCCTTTTTTTCATTTGACATTGCTGGTGGCGCGGTGGCCAACATGCTGAATTCATGCAAGCGCTTCTATCACAGCAGTCTAAAAGCCGGCGAAGGCAGCGGCGCGCGCCTGGCCAAAAACCCAACACTGTTCACCGCGATCCACGTTCATCCGATCGTCGCCGCATACCTTTTTCACGGCAGCATCTTGAATGCGGCTGTCTGGTACGTCCTGCTTCAAGCCGGTGTGTTTGTGACGTTGGCGCTGCCGCTTTACCTGCGACGCGCAGGAGCGACCGCGATTACGGTACTGGCATTGCTTGGCAGCCAGTCGTTCCTACCGCTGGGTGCAGGCCTGGAGTGGTTCATTCCCTGTCTCTTCATGAAAATGGTCCTTGGACATGCCGTGCAGGAAGAACCCTACAGGCCCGATTAAGAAGGCCGGGCGTTTTCACCGGATCTGGCTGCAACGCTGGACCACACCGTGTATCGCAAGCTGCGCCGCATTTTCCAGATGCCCGACCACGACAAGGATCCCGGATGTGAAAACAGTTGAGCTGATCCACACATATGACGCCTCCCCTGAACGGCTCTGGGCCCTGGCGACAGACTTCGGGGCGCTGAAAACCGTGATGCAGGGCATTGTCACGTTCCAGGGCCTGCCTGAAGGACTCACCGAAACCGGCCAGAAATTTGACGTTCAGGTCTCGCTATTCGGCAAACTGCCTTGGCAGCCCTATCACATGGAGATCGTTACCTGTGACGATGCCAACATGGTGCTGCGCTCCTCTGAAAGGGGCGCAGGCGTTCATTCATGGCGGCACACGCTCTCGGTCACTGAAACGGATACCGGCGGTAGTTGCCTCACGGACCACATCGAGATTGAAGCCGGCCTTCTGACATTCGCCTTTGCGAAATGGGCGCGGTTTTTGTACGCCGCCCGGCACAAACCACGTAAGGCGCTTCTGGCGTCAGGGGCGTTTTGATCGCCGTTGGGCTTACGGCAAGCCACCATCAGACCGTTCGTTCCATTCGATCCAGCGGCAGCCAAAGCCGTTAGCGGCCATTGGTGCGCATGCAGCGAGGAATTACGGTGACAGAATTACGGTAATGGGATGGACGCCCCCGTCCGGCTTCTCGATGAGCCATACTGGTTGCGTTAAACGGACCAGCAAGAGGAGGCGCCCACATGTTGAACATTACTACGGTCGGCTTGGATCTGGCAAAGTCAGTCTTCCAGGTTCATTGCGCGGACCACGAAGGCAGGCCGGTCGTGCGCAAGAAGTTGCGCCGGGCACAGGTGCTCAAATTCTTTGCCGAGCTGCCGCCATGTCTTGTGGGCATGGAGGCTTGCGGCAGCGCGCACCACTGGGCGCGGGAGCTTTCAGCGATCGGCCATGAGGTGCGGCTGATCCCGCCGCAGTATGTCAAGCCGTTCGTGAAGACCAACAAGAACGATGCCTGCGACGCAGAAGCCATCTGCGAGGCGGTGATCCGTCCAACGATGCGCTTTGCGCCGGTGAAGAGTGTCGAACAGCAATCGGTGCTGGCGCTGCACCGGGCCCGTGAGTTGCTGGTGCGCCAGCGCACCATGGTGACCAATGCGCTGCGTGGTCATTGTGCGGAGTTCGGCATCATTGCCGCCAAGGGGGCGTGCAACGCCAAGGAGCTGATCCAGGTCATCGATGATCGTGAAGATCACCGCCTGCCGGGGCTGGCGCGCCAGGCACTTGGGCATCTGGTGTCACAGCTGCGGATGCTGCAGGGAGAGATTGCGGCGCTTGAAGGCAAGCTCAAGGCCTGGCACCGGAGCAGTGAGGCAAGCAGGCGGCTTGAGACGATCCCCGGCGTTGGCATCATCACGGCGACAGCGCTTGTGGCAACCCTCGGCGATGCCTCGCAGTTCCGCTCAGCGCGCCAGCTTGCAGCTTCGCTTGGCCTTGTGCCGCGCCAGCACTCAAGCGGCGGCAAGGAGCGGCTCGGGCGGATCTCCAAGCGCGGAGACGGTTATCTCAGGCGACTTCTGGTGCATGGAGCGCGATCGGTTCTGCGAGCCACGAAAGACAAGCCGGCGGCCCGCTCACACTGGCATCATGCGTTGCTGGCGCGGCGGCCGACGAATGTTGTTCTGGTGGCCATGGCCAACAAGACGGCACGGGTTGTGTGGGCCTTGCTGCGGCGCGGAGAAACCTATCGCCAGGCAATGTCGTCGCCAGCTTAAGCGTAACCGGGCTTAATTGGATTGATTGCGAGGGTAATGACACTGTGATGGCACAACCGGGAAACCGGGACCGGCCAAACCTGCTGTACTGTCAGAGCTTACAGCTCGCTACGGTGATGAGGCGCCGGTCCTCGAATTCCATCAGGGCCCGCAGCAGACACGTTGCTGCAAAAACAGGCCGGATAGATGACTGCAAACCAACCGTGCCGGAACACCAAAAAAGCACTTGCAATCAGGGGGCGTCCATAGATGACAGTGCAC
>JAJFHL010000317.1 GCA_021775615.1 Hyphomicrobiales bacterium | reverse complement strand
AAGACACCGACCTGCGCCACGTATGGCGGGCGGTGACGCGGCAGGCCGCGCTTGCCTTCAATCGATTCGATCATGGCGGACTCTTCGCCACAGATGTAAGCCCCGGCGCCACGCCGGAGATCGATGTAGCCGGGCGCGACCACGCCCGCGGCTTCCAGATCCGCAATCGCCTTCAGCAGAATTTCTCGGGCCGCGGGATACTCATCGCGCAGGTATATGAAGGCGCATTGCGCATCGACGCCCCAGGCGGCAATCAGCATGCCTTCCAGAAACTGGTGCGGACGGGTTTCGAGATAGTGCCGGTCCTTGAACGTGCCCGGTTCGCCTTCATCGCCGTTGATGCAGAGATAGCGCGGCCCGGCGCCGGCACGCACGAACTCCCACTTGCGGCCCGACGGGAAACCGGCGCCGCCGAGCCCGCGCAGACCTGAATCATGCAGCGATTGGATCACGTCTTCGATCCTGAAGCCGCCGTCGCGGCAGGCTTTGAGGACGGCGTAGCCGCCCTCGGCCACATAAGCTGCATAGTCCTGATGGTCGGGCACGATCGGCGTTGTCGCCTTACCGCCGGCGGCGGCCAGCAGGCTCTCCGCCGTCACCTCGTCCATATAGTTGTGGCCGACCGCGGCCGCCGGCGCACTCTGGCACCGTCCCATGCAGGGCGCATGGACGACGCGCACATTATCGGGCGCGACCCCTTTGAGGGTATCGATCAGCTGCTCGGCGCCTTCCAGCGCGCAACTCAGGCTGTCGCAGACACGGATGGTGATTTCCGGCGGCGCGTCCTCGCCCTCCCTCACCACGTCGAAATGATGGTAGAAGGTCGCGACCTCGAACACCTCGGCCATGGGCAGGCCCATTTCCTTTGCCAGGCCGTTGAGGTGGCCGGCCGAAAGATGCCCGTGCGCGTCATGGATCAGATGCAGGTACTCGATCAAAAGATCGCGCCGACGCGGTCGGTCGCCGAGCAGTTCTTGCACTTCAACCAGCGCATCATGGTCGATCTGGCGGCCTTTCGGGAACGGACGCGGTTTCCGGGCCCCCTTCGAGCGGCCGGGCCGCACCGGGGAAGATTCTGCTGTTTTGCTCATATTTCAGACGTTGCCGCTCGTTTCCGTATCGTTCTTCAGCTCTGTGGTATACCTTATACCAAACTCAGCCCCGCAAACAGAGGCATTAGTGAGCGATGTGTGCGCCTGTCAACCGATCATGTGCGGCATCTGACCGACAAAACCGTCTCTTGAGTGCGAGCCCATGCCCGTTTAAACGACAATGCGCACGCCTTCAATGAGTGAAGCAGAATGTCTGATCATGAGCACTATCTGGACGTCAAGGGGCTGCTCTGCCCTTTGCCGGTGCTGAAGGCACGCAAACGGCTGATGGATCTTGAAGTTGACACCGTTCTCAAGGTCGATGCAACAGATCCCGCATCCGTGATCGACTTCCCCCATTTCTGCAACGAGTCCGGCCATGCGCTCATTGACCATGACGAGCAGGACGGGACCTACAGCTTCTGGATACGCAAAAAGTGAGCCTGAGATTCGACGAGGTCAGCCCGCTCAAACGGGTGATGCTGCGGCGCCCGGAAGCGGCGTTTCGCTCCGAGGACAACATTGCCGCGCAGTGGAGCGCGCTTGCCTATCACAGCGCCCCTGAGTTCTCCAGGGCGGTCGCCGAATACGACGCCTTCCAGCGCGTGCTGAGCGACGCCGGCGCCGAGGTGATCCTGCTCGACGGCGACGAACAGCTGTCCCTCGACGGCCTTTACGTGCGCGACGCCTCGATCGTCGCGCCGGGCGGCATCATCGAAGCCGCCATGGGCAAACCGCAGCGCGAGATCGAACCGGCCATCAACGCCGCCCTCGCCGGCAGCTTCGGTGTCTCCACGATAGGCGCAATCACCGGCTCGGGCCGGGTCGAGGGCGGCGATCTGGTCTGGCTCGACGAGACCACGCTCCTTGCCGGCCACACCTACCGCACCAATCCGGACGGCATCGCGCAGTTGCAACAGCTTCTGGGGGCACGCGTCAGTGTCACCGGCTTTCACATGCCCCACTACAAGGGCCCGTCGGACGTCTTTCACCTGATGTCGGTACTGAGCCCGATCGATCATGATCTGGCGCTTGTCTATAGGCCGCTGATGCCGGTCGCCCTTGTCGAGTTTCTCCAGGACCGCAACATCGCCATGGTCGATGTGCCCGACGGTGAATTCGAAACGATGGGCTGCAACGTGCTGGCGCTTGGGCCGCGACACTGCGTCATGGTCGCCGGCAACCCGGAAACCTGCCGCAGGCTGGAACGCGCAGGCGCCCAGGTGCATGTCGTCGAGGCGGACGAGATCTGCCGCAAGGGCGAAGGCGGGCCGACCTGCCTGACCCGCCCCATCGAACGGGCGGCCTAGGCCCATGGCCATGCCCGGCCTCACGTCTCGCGGAGGCGCGGTTCTCGCCGCCGGCTTTCTCGTCATGTTCGTCGGCGGCGGTTCGCGATTCGCCATCGGCCTGACGCTCAAGCCGATGGTCGAGGAGCTTGGCTGGAACCGCGGCACCCTCGGCCTGGCGGTGGCCGTATTCCTGATTGT
Source organism: Hyphomicrobiales bacterium (assembly GCA_021775615.1). Classification (GTDB taxonomy): domain Bacteria; phylum Pseudomonadota; class Alphaproteobacteria; order Rhizobiales; family JAJFHB01; genus JAJFHM01. Next base: position 17,694 of record JAJFHL010000317.1, on the reverse strand, counting down.
CTCCGCCTCCTGCATGTTTTTCTCCGGCCGGCTGGTCGACCGCTTCGGCGCCCGCGTCGTCCTCACCTCGGGCCTGGTGATCGCCGCAGCCGGCATCGCCTCGATGAGCCTCGTACAGACGCCGTTGCAGGCCTTCGTGCTCTATGGCGGCATCTTCGCCATCGGCAACGGCATCGCTTCCATCACCCCGGTCGGGGTCATGGTGAGCCGCTGGTTCCCGGACCGCACCGGTTTCGCCAACTCGCTCGCCGTCTCCGGCGTCGGTGTCGGCCAGCTCGTCATGATCGCGGCGCTGGCCGCCGTGCTCACCCAGATCGGCTGGCGCTCGGTGTTCATCTGGCTCGGCATCGCGAATATCGTTCTGGTGCCTCTGGTGATCGCCGCCATTCAGAGCCGCAAGGACGACACCGCACCGACCGACGCACAGACGCCAACCGGGCTGACACTGCGCGAAGCCGCTCGTACCAGACATTTCTGGCTCCTGATCATCGTCTATGCAATCTGCGGCTTTCAGGACTTTTTCGTCGCCACTCATGTGGTCGCCTTCGCCCAGGACCGCGGCATCGAGGCGCTGTTTGCCGGCAACCTCCTGGCTTTCATGGGACTGACCGGGGTCATCGGCGTGCTGGTCACGGGACTGTGGTCGGACCGTTCGGGCCCCTTCGCCGCGACATTTTTCTGTTTTGTGCTGCGCATCGCCATTTTCACCCTGATCCTGACCAGCCAGGACACCGTTTCCGTCGCGGTCTTTGCCCTCCTGTTCGGCGTCACCTTCTGGATGACAGCGCCGCTCACCGTGATCTTCGCCCGGTCCGCCTTCGGCATGGCGCATCTCGGTGCGGTCAGCGGCATCATCGTCATGGTGCATCACATGTGCGGCGGCCTTGGCGCCTATGTCGGGGCGGCCCTGTTTGACGCCAATGGCGACTACGACGTCGCGTTCATGGTGATGCTGGGGCTTTCGGTTGTCGCGGCCCTCTTCGCCTGGCCGCTCAGGAAGGCGCAGGGAGAACGAAAGTGATCAGTGCCGCGGTGGCTCGGCCGCATCGGGTCCGGCCCGGCCGGCCATCGTCTCCCGGTAGGTGATGTAGACGCCGGCCAGCGCGATCACGCCGGCCCCGACCCAGACCCAGACGTCCGGCGTATCGCGCCAGACCACCCATCCGAGCAGGCTGCCCCAGATCAGGCCGGTATATTCGAACGGCGAATTCACCGCAGCCGGCGCATGCCGGTAGGCCACGATAACGAGATAATGGGCCAGCCCGCCGAACAGCCCGACCAGCGCGAACATTCCCCAGTGCACCAGTTCCGGCGTCTGCCAGGTGCTCAGGCCGAACGGCGTCATTGCGATAATGGCGACGAAGGTGGTGTAGGTGAAGATCGTCGTGTTGCTCTCGGTCGCCGTCAGCAGCCGGGTGATCACCACGGCAAGTGCGAAAGTCAATGCCGAGGAAACGATCAGCAGGGCCTCCGGCTGGAAGTCCGAGAAGCCGGGCCGCAGAATGATCAGCATGCCCAGGAACCCGACGGCCACCGCCGCCCACCTGTGGGCGCCGACGTGTTCGCGCAGGACCGGAACGGACAGCGCCGTGATAAACAGCGGCGCGGTGAAGGCGACCGCCATGGCATCGGCCAGGGGAATGTATTTGAGGCCCCAGAAGAACTGCAGGAGCGCACCGCACATGAGCAGGCCGCGCACCACCTGAAGCACCGGACTGCGCGCCTTCAGGACAACGTCGCGGGAAAACCACAAAGCAACCGCCACCGGCACGATGCCGAAGCAGTAGCGCATCATCACGATCTGCGTCGGATGAAACCCCAGACCGGCGAGCCACTTTGCAACGGCATCGACGCTGGAGAAAATGAACACGCCCAGGAGGACGGCCGAAATACCTTTCAGCACGCCGCCTGACGATGCCTCGCTTGCGACGGTCAAAGTCTTTTCCAGTCTGAATGATCAGTACACTGCGAAGCGCGGCGCACCAAAAATACGTCAGGTGCGGATGGGGCGCTTTTCAGCCCCCGGAAGTCAACTTGTTTTTGACCTCGTCGGAGAATCCGACGGTGACATCGTCGCCGCTTTCAATGACCGGCCGTTTGATCAGTGCCGGGTGCTGCGCCATCAAACGCACGGCCTTGGCTTCGTCGACATCTGCCTTGTCGGCGTCGTCGAGCCCCCGCCAGGTTGTGCCGCGCCGGTTCAGCAACACCTCCCACCCGGCCTTCGCGGCCCAGCCGGCGATCTGTTCCGAGCTCACCCCGCCGGCCCGCACATCGACGAAATCGTGCGCGACGCCTGCGGCCTTCAACTCTTTCAGAGCCTTGCGGCAGGTGTCGCAGTTTTTCAGGCCGTAAAGGGTGATGCTCATGAACGAAAGGTCCCGTGCCGACGTCAGTCCAGAAGTCCGGAGTTCCTGGAAACCGACAGTGTATCGTCGCTTTGAAAAGCCGCCGCATCGAGGCTCAGTTGCTCGGTGAACGCCTTGAGCAGGCCTTCAATCTCAGCCTTGGGAATATCCCTGGTGATGAAGACGAGTCGCGTCCGCGCGTCCCCGTCCGGCCAGGCGTCAAGCTCCACCGGAGGGTGCCAGATGTGCTGTACCCCGTGGATAACAACCGGCTTTTCCGGATGCTCCTCAAGTTTCACTATACCTTTGACCCGCAGCAGGTTGGCGCCGTGATAGGACTGCAGCAACTCGATAAAGAGGTTGAAGCCGTTCATCGAAATGGCGTCGTCCGCCGTGACGCAGTAGGCCGAGATATGACTGTCGTGCCGGTTCACGTCGTGATGATGATGGCCGTGCTCGTGGTCCCGGTAGGCTTCCTCGCCGAGCCATCGCCCGACATCCACCGACTTGGTCGCGACATCATAGAGACCGGCATCGAACAGCCGTGCCGGCACCGCCTCCCCGTCGCGGGCAACCAGTATCGGCGCCGCCGGATTGAGCGCGTTGAGCCTTGCGCGCAACCCCGCCAGATCTTCGGGCACCGTCACAAGATCGGTTTTCGACAGCACCAGCCGGTCCGCCACGGCGGCCTGCTTAACCGCTTCGGCATGGGCATCGAGGGTGCTCGCGCCGTTCACCGCGTCGATCAGCGCGATCACGCTTTCGAGGCGATAGCGCTGCACCAGATAGGGGTGGTTCATGATTGTGTGCAGGACCGGTGCCGGATCGGCCAGTCCGGTGGTTTCGATGACCACCCGGTCGAACGCCTTGACCGTGCCGGCATCGCGGCGCTGGATGAGATCGTCGAGCGTGTTGATCAGGTCGCCTCGGATGGTGCAGCAGAGGCACCCCGACGACATTTCCATGATGTCTTCGTCCGCCGTCTCCACCAGCAGATGGTCGAGCCCGACCTCTCCGAACTCGTTGACGATGACGGCGGTGTCCGCCATGTCGCCGTGCTGCAGCAGGGCATTGAGCAAGGTGGTCTTGCCGCTGCCGAGGAAACCGGTCAGCACCGACAGCGGAACGGGCGCCTGCCGCGCCGATTGGGGATCTTGTTCCATGGCGGCCAAAGCTCTAACCGAAGCTGGCCCGACCCGCCAGTGCCAAGTCAGCGCAGGCTGACACAAATTCAACGTCAGCGCAGGCTGACACAGGTTCCAATGTCAGCGCAGGCTGAGACTGCCCTGAGGCGCCGGGCTCGGCTTTGGAGTGGGTGTCGAAGACGTTGTGGTGCGTCTTTGCTTGTTGCGCTTGGTATTGGTGGTGGTGGTTGTGCGCTTGCGTTTGACCGGCTTGGCCTTCTTGCGCTTCTTTGTCGCCGGCTTGTTCTTGGCGGCCTTCTTCCTCTTGGCGGCCTTCTTCGCCTTCTCTTCTTCCTTCAACCGCGCGATGAGTTCCTTGTAGACGTCGGGTTGCAGGATTTCGCATTCCTGGTTCTGCGCCTTCAAATGCGCACAGACCTTCTGGCTCTGCTCCGCCTCGAGCCGGTAGATCATCGCCGCGTAGCCGCCTTTGTCCGGTGTACGGACAACCGCGGCACGGCCGCCGTAGACCACATCCTTCAAGGGAGCCAGTTCGCGGTCCAGAAAGTCCTGCGCCTTGACCGCCTTGGCTTCGCGCCGCAACACCACGGACCAGCCGCGCACCGTCTTGGGCGAGGTGATCCGGACATTGCCCATACGCCGGCAAACGTGCTTCGCCATGTCGGTGGGATAACGCGCAAACAGACCGCCATTGGTCACTTCGATCAGCTTGCGGGGCCGATTCAGTATTCCGCCGGACTTCTTGGTGAAACCGTCGCTGATCAGGGTGAATGCGGTCTGGGCCCGGACACCGCTGTTCTTGGCACCGAGCACCACGGCGACCAGCCGGCGGCCGTCGCGGGTCTGGCTCGCCACCACGTTGAAGCCGGAATTGCAGATAAAGCCGGTCTTCATGCCGTCGGAAAATTCCGACATGTTGAGGAAACCGGCGTTGCGGTTCTTCAGCCGACGCCTGCCGTGCTTGACGTTCGGTGCATCGAAATATTTCTGATATTGCGGGAACTCGCGAATGATGGCGCGCGCCAGCAGCCCCATGTCCCGCGCGGTGGTGACATTGCGGCGGTCAGGCAGTCCGTGCGGGTTGGAAAAATAGGAGCCGGTCATGGCCAGCCGCTTGGCGTGCTCGTTCATCATGCGCACGAAATTTGATTCGCTGCCGCCGACCGCCTCGGCCAGCACCACGGCGATGTCGTTGGCGGAGCGCACCAGCAACGCCTGCAGTGCCCAGTTGACGGACAGCTTGGTGCCCTCGGGCAGACCGATCTTGCTGGCCGGTTCAACCTGCGCATTGAGTGAATAGTTGATCTTGCTTTCGAGCGTCAGCTTGCCGCTCTTGATCGCATGGAACACCACATAACTGGTCATCAGCTTGGTGAGCGAAGCGGGATACCACGGCTTGCCGGCATCATCAGAATGCAGAACCGTCCCGGATTCGACTTCGAAAACCAGCGTCGGTCCAGACATTGCTCTCTGGGGAGTAAGATAAACTGCCAGGCTGACAATCAATACCGTCACTATCGATATTGCACGCGACACGGACATTCCCTTCTTCACACGAACTGACAGCGCATCTTATTGGATGAGGCGTCGCTCTTCACGAGTTATGGCCAGCCTGTCCATCCGCAAACAGCGGAGCGAACATTGAATTTCGACCGCTCTTCCATGCCGGAGGCAGTCAAACATGGGCACCCTTGGACTGGCAATTCAAAACTGCTCTTCTTCACAGGTTGGCCGAAATTGTAATCTGCACGCGCTTTCACGCATATTCGAAGTTCATCGAGAATCCGATTGCCTTCAGATCCGACAGCATTGCGGCTTTCTCATGATCGCTCAACTCGACAAGCGGCGGACGCACCGCGCTCCAGCCGGCATGTCCGAAAAACTGCGCCGCGGTCGCCTTCAACGCCGGGATCATCGGGTAGTTCTGCAAGGTCCGGCGGAGCTCATTGAGCCGGCTTTGTTCATCGTCTGCATTGTCCGCCTGCCAGTTCCGGTAAAGCGCGTCGATGCCGCCGGGATTGAGATTGGCGACCGCCGAAATGCATCCCACGCCGCCATTGCGCATATTGTCCAGCAGAAAGGCCTCGCTGCCGACGAACATGCGCAGATCCGGAAAGGCGTCGAGCATCGCCTTGGAGTTCGACCAGTCCCCCGAACTGTCCTTCATGCCGACCACGGTGCCCGGGTAGGCCTTGAGCAGGCGCTCGGTCAGTGCAAGTGAGATCCCCACCTGGGCGACCGGGGGAATGTGATAGAGATAGACCCGCAGGCGGGCATCGCCGACCCGTTCGATGACATCTGAAAACGCGGCGAACAGTCCATCGTCGCTGACGCCCTTGTAGTAGAACGGCGGCAGCATCAAGACCCCGGCGCAGCCGAGCTCCACGGCGCGCGACGTCAGTTTCGCCGTCTCCACGGTCGAACAGCACCCGGTCCCGGGCATCATGCGCTGCGGATCGATGCCGGCGTCCACCAGTTGTTCGAGGAGGTCGAGCCGTTCATCGAGGCTCAGCGAATTGGCCTCCGAGTTGGTGCCGAACACCGCCAGCCCGCAGTTCTGCGACAACAGCCAGCGGCAGAATTCGATCGATCGGTCGGTATCGACGCTGAGGTCTGAACGGAACGGTGTGATGACGGGCGCCACAACGCCGGAAATGTCCGCAGTGCTCATGGTGTAGTCTTCGTCCGCATCGAGGCCGCGCCGCATCGCGCGTGCGCCCCTTCTTTAAGGGCTTGTGATCCATGTGGCCACCCCCCTTTTGTCGAACTCCCGGGCGATCCCGCGATCGCCGATGATGGCGATCGGATATCGGGCGCCCACATGGTGTGTGGAGGCGAGCCACAGGCCGCAAAACTTCGCAAAAACCGCTCGATCACAGATCAGCCGTCCCTTGCCGTTAACCGCGTAACCGGGCGACCGTAGCGGCATTCACCCGAAAACGGCAACGGCGCCCGCGCGGCAGGGTAAACGCGATAGGCCTCGATTCTCGGTAAGTTTTAAGAGAGTTTTTTGGGTTCCGTGGCAATCTCGGTGATACGGGAACGAGACCGGGGGCAGGAAACTGAGGACCCATGATGAAGGCCCCGAACCCGGTAGACGCGACTGCAACCGGCCCCGCCCCGCCGGATGAAACTCAAACCGCGCAGGGCACCCCCGGCAATCGCGCGCCCAACCTGGACGCCACGCACAATCCGAACGCCGGACACGGCCTGGCCGCACTGATCGAGTGCGACAGAACCGCCCTGAACCTGCTGCTGGCAAACCGCCCGCAGGGCGACAGCCCGTTCGACCCGCAGTGGCACGCGAGATATCTTGAGGGGGTAGGCGAACTTGTTCGCAAGATCCTGCTCTCCGACGAACTGGTCGCGCCGCTGCGCGACATCGTCAACCACCTTGTCGAAGAAGGCAACTCAACGACGGCGCCCGCCTACGAACAGCATGAGATCGCGTTCATTCACGCCTATGCGGCAGCCGAGATCTCCTATCTGATGTTCTCCGGTGTACCGGAGCAGAGCGCCGCCCAGCAGGTGACCCGGCGCCTGATCACCCACAATGTGCCATTGCCGCATGGCGGTGATTCGCGCGGATGGGTACGCCTGCTGACATGGCGCTCAACCCTGAAGCAGAAGCGCTATCCGGCCGACGTCTATGAGCAGTACGAAGCGCGTTTCGAAACGTTGAAGGAAACCGGCGGGGCGCAGGGCTGACCCTTGGAGACGCTCTCAGAGCCGCTCCAGGAGCCCGCTCAGAATCTTGAGCTCGGCGTCGTTCAGCTTTGCCGAAACCTCGTCGGCGACGGCTCCCTCATAGACCGGCCACATGGCCTGCCGCATGGCAACGCCAGCGGGTGAAATCGTGACCACCGCGCCGCGCCCGTCATCGGCGGCGGGACGCCGCGTCGCCAGGCCCGCCCCCTCCAGGCGGTCGACCAGACGGCTGACGTTGTAGCGTTCCAGCAGTGTGTGTCTTTGGATGTCGCGCTGCCGCAGGCCGGCATCCCCGGACCGTTCCAGCTCCAGCAGCACGTCATACCAGACCAGCGGCGGCAGCCCGGCCTGCTTCAGCCGGCCTTCGACCGTCTTGAAAATGCGTTGCTGGCTGCGCAGCAGCCGGACCCATGCGGTCATGGCATCCGATGAGGGATTTCGCATCATCGTGCCGGTTTAGCAGAACTTTGTTGCAAACGCATCAATCTAGCCTATATTTCACATAATGTTGCACTTGCAACAATATGGCTGGACCACGTCCCCGCAAGGAGCATCTTTCATGACGCAGAAGCTCACCCTCGTTTCACATCACCTGTGTCCCTACGTGCAGCGCGCGGCGATTTCGCTGTACGAAAAGCAGGTGCCCTTCGAGCGCCTCTCCATCGACCTGTCTGACAAGCCGGACTGGTTCACCGCCATTTCGCCGCTCGGCAAGGTTCCGCTCCTCATGTCCGGCGATCACGTTATCTTCGAATCCGCCGTAATTCTCGAATATCTGGAAGAAACCCTTGCCGCCCCACTGCACCCGTCAAATCCCGAGCGCCGTGCCGAACACAGGTCCTGGATCGAGTTCGGCTCGTCGATACTGAACGACATTGCGGGGTTTTATCGGGCCGGTGACACGCAGGCGTTCGAGACAAAGCGGAAAGCGCTGGGCGGTAAATTCGCCCGCATCGAACAGGTTCTCTCCGCCGAACCATGGTTCGACGGGCCGAGGTTCAGCCTCGTCGACGCGGTCTACGGCCCCATTTTCCGCTATTTCGATACGTTCGACCAGATCGCAGACTTCGGCATTCTCGATGGCCTGCCCAAGATGGCGCGATGGCGCCGGGCGCTCGAACGCCGGCCTTCGGTCTCCGGCGCCGTGCCCAACGACTATCCGGACCGGCTCATGGCGTTTCTGCACGCCCGCGGATCGCACCTGAGCAGGATGATCGGGGCCGATGTCGCAATTTGAGGCAGGTCGCCGCTTCAAATCAGGACCGGAGACCGGCCTGGCCAGTGGGGGCGACGGCGGAATCCCAACGGATTTCAGGGCATAACCCGTTTCCGGGCAAAATGGCGCGGCCTTTGCATCGTGGCACCTTCCCTATGACCGGGAGAAGGTAAGTGATGAGCCCCGAACAGTTCCGCGCATGGCGAAAGTCAATGGGCCTCCGGCAAAAGGACGCTGGAGAATGCCTCGGCCTGAAGAAGCGCATCATCCAGTATTACGAAAAGGGTGAGCGCGACGGCAAGCCGATCGAAATCCCGAAATATATCCGCCTCGCCTGCTATGCCGCCGCCAACGGCATCACCGACTTTGACGGCGAAAGGCCGGTCAAGGAGAACCTGCAGGACGCCTGACGCCGCCCCGGCAGACTGTACGCCACACGTGGTAGTGCCTTGCTTGAGACGAAACCGCTCGGAACTTCACTTTTGCGGAACGCCCTACATTTTCCGGGCAACGATGTAGCGGCTCGGCACCGGATAGTTGCCCGTTTCAATGATCTTGAAGCCCGCGGACGTGATGATGTTCTCAAGCTCAGCGATCTCCATGAAGTTCACATAAGGCGCCTTTCCGATCAGTTGCATCAGTGGCAGGATCAGCTTCAGGAGCCGAAACTTGAACGGCGCACCGGAACCCGGCCTGCAAACGGTCTTGGAAATGAACGTGCCGCCGGGTTTCAGCAGGCTGTTGATCCGCCGTATCGCCGCCGCCGTGTCCTCCAGAAGATGTATGACGTTCAATGCGAGAACGGCGTCATAGGGGCCGTTCTCAATGGCGCCGTCAAAAAGCTCCGCCGCGACGAACGTCACATTGGCGATGCCCTGATCGCGGGCTTTTTCCGAACCGACCCGGATCATGTTGGCCGACAGGTCGCTGGCCGTTATGTGCCCGACATCGCCGGCCAGCAGCAATGCCGTCGACCCGGTGCCGCATCCAACCTCTAGAACCTTGTCGTCCGGCGAAAGGTAGCTTCGCGTCCGCCCCAGCGTGTAGGTGTAGGAATCCATGTCCGCGATCGGGGATTTGGCGTATTTTTCCGCCACTTTGTCCCAAAATGCCGCTGCGTTTTGCATGTACATCTCCTTTGCGGTAGAGCGGGATCAGGAAAAGTGGATACCGGTTTTCCGTCCGATCCCGCTCTAAAATGTAAGAAGCGATCACGTTCTATCGACTTAGGCGGAACCGCCTAGGTCGATCGTGATCTGAAGCGGGATCAGGAAAAGTGGACACCGGTTTTCCGTCCGATCCCGCTCTAATTTATAGAGATCGATCACATTTTATCGACTTGGGCGGAACCGCCTATGTCGATCGTGATCCAGAGATACATATGCGCAAAGCGAATATAAATTGCCGGAATTCGTTGATCTGATATACAAAAATGCATGAATTGGCAGTCTGTCTCCTTCGACTGGAATCAGGCTCGCGCCTTTTTGGCAACCGTGGAGGAAGGCTCTCTGTCAGCCGCGGCGCGGGCGCTTGACCTGACCCAGCCGACGCTTGGCCGTCAGGTGGCGGCTTTGGAAGAAACGCTTGATGTCGTCCTGTTCGAAAGGGTTGGCCGGTCGCTGGTTCTGACCCGCTCGGGCATGGAGCTCCTCGACCATGTCCGGGCGATGTGCGAGGCCGCGAACCGGATATCTCTCACCGCATCGGGGCAGTCCCGGACAATCGAAGGACGGGTGCGCATCACCGCCTCCGATGTGATGTCCGCCCACATCCTGCCGCCGGCCATCAAGGAGTTGCGCAAGATCGCGCCGTTGGTGGAAATCGATGTGGTGGCAACCAATGACATTCGCGACCTGCAGCTCCGCGAGGCCGATATCGCCGTGCGGCATGTCCGCCCCGAACAGCCTGACCTGATCGCACGGCTCGTCTGCGAGGCCACGGCGCATTTTTACGCGTCAGGCAGCTATCTCGACCAACATGGCCGTCCGGGGTCTTTCGCCGAAATGTCCGATCATGACTTCATCGGCTTCGGCGATAATGACCGTATGATCGCGACCCTGAATCCGGTTGGTCTTTCTCTCGCCCCGAAAAATTTCCGGTTGGGATCGGAAAGCGGAGTTGTCGCCTGGGAAATGGCCAGGAACGGTCTCGGAATAATCGTGATGGTGGATGACGTTGCGGCAGATGCCCCCGGCATCGAGCGTCTCCTGCCGGACATGGATCCCTTTGTCATTCCCGTTTGGCTGACGGCCCACCGGGAGCTTCACACCAGCCGCCGCATCCGGCTTGTGTTCGACCTGTTGGCCGAGTTCCTGACCAACAGGATGGGAACAAGCCCAGATCCTAGATCACGATCGACTTAGGTTGACTCACCTAAGTCGATAAAACGTGATCGATTCTCATGTTTTAGAGCGGGATCGGACGGAAAACCGGAATCCAGTTTATGGGTCTGCGGCCTAGGGCGCGGCCCTGCGGTCCCAAAGCCGTTCCGTCAGGACCCGGTTGAGGCGGTCCCGCAGGGGAATGTCTTCTATCGACGCGCGGAACCGCTCATACTCGGCGATGGCGCCATCTGAGACCCGGCCCTGGCGCAGCCTCTGGCGCCATTCCACCAGCCGCATGTATCCGCGCGCGTCGCCGCCTTCGGCCGGCGGGTTGATGCCGGCAAGCAGCAGCTTGCGGGTGACCACCTGCGCGGCGGCGTCTTCCAGCTTGCCGTCCAGGGTCAGGAGATCGATCACCACCGCGGCGCGGGCCAGAATGGCATCGCTCGGGGCAACATTGCCGGTGCGCGCTTCCATGAAGTCGTCAACTTCCATGTCGTCCGCATCGATAATGTCGTCTGCATCAATACTGTCGCCCGCATCGACACCAAACGCGTCGTCGCGCAGGGCGTCCTGCAGATCGCTGAGAGGAGCAAGATCGTCCGGGTTGACACCATGGCTGCCCAGATAGTCGACCAGGCCGGAGACCTGATCGGCCCATACCGCCCGCTTGTTGTCCCCGGAAGTCTCATAGGAACCGCCTGCTGCACGCAACACGGCCTGCAGGCCCGACAGATCGTTTTCCATGCTCGCGCACCCGGCCCGCTCGGGCGGGCCGCCCCTCACTAAGATTGAACCGCTACCATGGCAAAAAAGCTCTGCGAATGTGTTAAAATGAGCCTCGTGCCACGAGTGGCCCAAGGCTCTTTACGGATAGATTGGAACCGACCGAACCGCCCTGGAGAATGTCCGTCCGGCCCCCGGCTTCAGACGCCCTTTGAGCCGAGTCCCATATGGAGACCATGTACCATTGGCCGACATAAGGGAAAACCGGTGCACAATGGGTTGCAAGTCACGACTGACGCCATAAAGAGGCTCAAGGGATTGCAGCGATCTGACTGCCCTGTTTGCAGTTATAATACGGACAGTTTATGGCACCCTCGCCGGCAAGCTGGCGCCTGCCAATGCACCATAGCTCCCCGCTGAAATTCAGAAGGATGTTTTCAACTTCTGCTCGCGATCGAAGCGTTCAATGGCAAGCTCCACCAATCGATTGATCAGTTCCGAATAAACAACGCCGCTTGCCTCCCAAAGGCGCGGGTACATACTGATCTTCGTGAACCCGGGAATGGTGTTTATTTCATTGACGATCACAGTGCCGTCTCTCCTGAGGAAGCAGTCTACCCTACCAAGCCCCTCGCATTCGAGCGTTTGAAACGTCTGCAACGCCAGTTCTTGAACCCTCTGGCTGACGGCGTCTGGAAGATCCGCGGGAATTTCAAGCGCTGCTCCATGTTCATCGATGTATTTTGCCTCATAGGAATAAAATTCATGTGTGGAGACAATTTCACCGACGACGGAAGCTATGGGCTTCTGATTGCCGAGAACCGAACATTCAAGTTCCCTTCCGTCGACAAACTCTTCAATTAGAATTTTCGTATCATAGTTGAATGCGTCCTGAACTGCCTGATCAAACGTTTCCTGATTCGTGACTTTTCGCACTCCGACAGACGAGCCCATATTGGCGGGCTTTACAAAAAACGGCAGCCCGATCTCATCGGAAATGGATTGCAGGTCCAGAAGATCACCATGTCTAAAAACCAGGAACTTAGCGATCGGAATACCTGCATCTCGCAGCAATCGCTTCATAACATCCTTGTCCATACCAACCGCTGAACCAAGGATACCCGCACCTACAAATGGCACCCCGGCAAGTTTCAACAATCCTTGCACTGTACCGTCCTCACCAAAAGGACCATGGAGAATTGGAAAAACAACGTCGATTGATGAATGTGTGCCACCCATGGAAAGATCGGTCAGTTCACCGCCGCTCTGAGGGACAAGTGCAACGCTTTTTTCGTTGTCTTTGTTGAGCTTTACAAGCTTCGGATCAGTGGCATTGATGAGAAACTCTGACTGATTTGGAAGCAACCACCTACCTGACTTGTCGATGCCGATGAGGGCAACGTCGTACTTGTCCTTGTCGATCGCATCCGCGACGTTCTTTGCTGACTGAAGCGACACTTCATGCTCCGCGGACTTGCCACCGAAGAGGATGCCAACCTTAAGCTTTTTGTCTTTCATGCGCGGACTGAAATCCCGTTAACAGCGAACGTCGAGCCTGTCCGCTTCATAGCTGTAATACGGACATTTTAACATACCCGCCATGTTCGCTCAGGGTCACGAATGCCCGTCTGGGCGCCTTTAGAGCGTTTCACGTTCATATGGAATCGCTTTGACCGGGATTTTGCGCCATTGGCCGATATTGCCGGAATGCGAGGCCGGAACGACGCGATCGTCCAACTTGCCTCCCATTGCGGCGGCAACCGCATGGCACCATATTCCCGGTCACGTCTTTGGCGGTACCCGCCACGGTTACGTAGGAGGACAGAACAATGTGGGACCGACTCTTCATCGAGGGCCCCGGCGGCTCGCCCCTGGGCGAGCCGGAGGACGTTCTGGCGCGGCTGAAACAGGCGTTCGCGGACATCTCCTATGGACTGGAAATGGTGGAGAAACCGCTCCACGTGCCGCCGGCCACCGTGGAGTACTTCATCGAGTGGCTCAAAACGCGGGGCTGCATGGGGTATCCGCAATATGAGGGGTATTTTGGCTGCACCGGGGTCTTTGGCTTTCGTGCCAAATCGCCCGTGATGCTGATCGAGTGTGCATTCAGCGCCGGGCCGCATCCCGACCGCGACCACGATACACGTTTGAGACGATTGTTCGCCGATACGGGCTGGGTCCGCACCCCCTGGAAATCCCATAGAACTCTGTCCGGTTTCCTGAAACGCCGCTCCTAGACCCTTTCTTCTCTTTGCGGAATCGCTTGACCGGGTTTTCAAGTCTCCGCGACAGCAGGGTCTGTGAAAATCCGAGCGGTCAGTGTCTCCACGTAGGTGCCGAAGTGAATAGGTTCATATCGCGGTGGGTTTTCGTGCGAGGCACACTCGGGCAGACATTCCACTATCGTGTCGAAGTCCGGATTGAAAAACATGGGAATGGAGTAACGGACCATATCAGACCGGTTGGTGACCCGATGCGCCGTCGAGGTGAAACGGTCATTGGTCCAGAAAGCCATTAAATCACCAATGTTGACGACAAACGACCCTGGTATGTAAGGGGCTTCAATCCATTCGCCGGACCGCAATCGCAGTTCGAGACCCCCCTGATCATCCTGCATAAGAAGTGTCAAGGTGCCGAAATCCGTATGAGGCGCGGTTCCGAACTGCCCGGGCTGAACAGGCGTTGGTGGATAGCGCATAAGCCGCCAAGTGGTGGCCGGGTCACGATGAAAGGGGGCAAAATACTCTTCGGGCAAACCCAACCCCAGAGCAAACCCCGGTAACAACTTGTGACCAAGCGCCGTAACCGCATCGAAGTACGCCTCCATGGCGGCCCGAAAACCCGGCAGGGCCGGCCACTGGTTCGGGCCTTGCATGGGTTTGCCCGCGCGTACATCTGGATGGTCGAAGGGCAGGTCGACACCAAATTCGAACACCTCTTTCTCGTCAGGCGGGTTGCCAGGCACAGTGATGGTTCCACTTCGCCGATAGCCGCGCTGACAGCCATCCACGGCCAGTGCCTGCTTGGCGTCATCGGACAGATCGAAGAACAGTTTTGAGTGCCGGAATGCATCCTTGATCACGGTATCCGGCACCGAGTGAGAGACTACATAGAAAAAGCCGATCCGCTCACAGGCCTCTGCCAACACTCCCGCTGCAATGGCTTTGTCCGGGCCGTCAGAGCACAGCATCCGCATGTCAACAACCGGAATTTCTCCGTCGCGTGCAGGGCGAACATGGGCATCTTCCAGCGGTGGTGGAACACCTTCGCCGTGAGGGTCGACCCGATAACTGGTTAGGGTGTGTTTGGTTTCCATGGCTGTCTCGCATATGTCACGGGGCTTGGCTCCAAGGCCTCCAGTCTCCCAGACATCCCTGTCCGCATCAATCTTGATCTGGCAATGCTGCCCCGAGCTGGCTTTGCCCAAGATGTCTGCGTTTCTCTCGACGCCAGACGTTGGATGATCGGGCGCGGCACGGAGAAAGTGTGCCAAGAGGCGACATTCCGGACGCCCGTGATCAGCAATCCTATATAAAGATGAACGCGACCGGACGCCGCGATTGACCTTCATCAAGGCGGCGTCCAAGTTCGTAGTCCTAAACAATGTACCTGTGTTTATTGTGTAGCCAAGCGACCGGCGCAGGATACAAACAAGGACGCGAGCTGCATGAGTAGTGAGAGCGCCGAGTTAGCTGTAAGGCCTGCAGGCGGGATTGGCTTCTTCGAAAAATGGCTGTCGGTGTGGATCGCTCTGTGCATCGCTGCGGGGATCGCCCTGGGCAGTGCGATGCCGGGTCTGTTTCAGTTCCTCGCAAGCTTGGAATACGCATCAGTCAATTTGATCGTAGCCGTACTCATCTGGGGAATGGTCTACCCCATGATGGTGAATGTGGATTTCACCAGCCTTCGTCATATCGGTGACCGCCCAAAGGGACTGGTCATCACCCTCGTCGTTAACTGGCTGATCAAGCCATTTACGATGGCTGCCCTCGGCGTGCTGTTTTTTGAGGTCTTGTTCGCCGGCATCATCGCTCCCGCCGATGCACAACAGTACATCGCAGGACTCATTCTGCTTGGCGCCGCTCCCTGCACCGCGATGGTATTTGTGTGGTCGCAACTCACACGCGGAGATGCGACCTACACACTCGTCCAGGTGTCGCTGAACGACGTCATCATGGTCTTCGCCTTTGCGCCGATTGTCGCCTTGCTGCTCGGTGTCACTGATATTGATGTTCCGTGGCAAACACTGATTTTGTCTGTCGCATTGTATGTCGTTGTTCCACTCATTGCCGGTGCAATTACCCGAAGCTGGCTGACTGGCAGCGCCAGGCGTGGAGAAACCGTTGAGGCTGCAATTGCTCGGTTCACCAGTCGGGTTAAGCCGCTTTCGGTGGTCGCGCTTCTCGCCACGGTGGTTCTGCTCTTTGGCTTCCAGGGTCACGTAATCCTCGATCGCCCCACCCTCATTGCGCTGATCGCCGTGCCGCTCCTGATACAGTCCTATGGTATTTTTGCGCTCGCCTATGGCGCTGCTTACCTGTGGCGGGTACCGTTCAATGTTGCAGCGCCGTGCGCTCTTATTGGAACTTCGAACTTCTTCGAACTGGCCGTGGCAGTTGCCATTAGCCTCTTTGGCCTTAACTCGGGGGCCGCACTGACGACTGTGGTCGGTGTGCTCGTCGAAGTCCCGGTCATGTTGTCGCTTGTCGCTTTCGCAAACCGAACACGCGGCCTTTTTCCAGCCGCATAGGGCAACACCAGTAAGTCTTCCATGAGGAGTGTTATGATGAGCAAACACAAGGCCTGCTATGGAACGATGTTCCACGACACGCTGCATTACACGACAAACAAAGAGATGAAAGGTAAAGTCTTCAGCTTTGAACTCGACACCACAGGTTTGGGGCGTTCTGATCGTTTGGTCAAAGCGGATATTTCAGAGTGGGATGATTGCCTGGTGTGCCCAGAGTTCGATCATTGCTACAAATACTGCCTGGCCAAACTGACCTTGGAGTCGGCCATTGCGGAGGGTTAGCTGCCCGCCTGGTCGGGTTGGTTTCGAGGGGGACTGCCGCAAATGTCCGAGTTGGGCCCAAATGCCCTTTTCCGGTCTGTCAAATCGACGGTGAAGAGACACTCGAAAGCATCGAAGGACTTATGCATAAGACCGGCGCATACGTGCAAGCACATGACATGATACGCGTGCGGCATAGCTAACTGTGGGGTGCAGTCAATTTCCGACTTGCCCCGAAACCGGACTCCATCGAAATCGGCTCCCGACTTCCGGGTTGTTGCCAAAAGCGGATAATCGGCGAGGACGACTGCCGCCACGAATTCGCCGAACTCCCGACGTCCGTTTTTTGGGTGTGAAGCGGTCGTGCAACGAGGCGGTCGTGTTCTTGTGACCCAAGGGCACCGTTCGGGTTTTCAAACGTAGCTCTCACCCCAATCGCGAAGAGCCAGCAGGATCGGCTCCAGTGTCCTGCCCTTCTCGCTCAGGGAGTATTCGACATGGGGCGGGACCACCGGGAAAACCTTGCGAACGATCAGACCGTCATGTTCCAACTCCCTGAGTTGTTTCGTCAGCATGCGTTGGGTGACGTTCCCCACATCCCTCTTTAGCTCGTTGTACCTTTTGGTGCCTTCGAGCAAATGATAGAGCGCGACGCCCTTCCACTTCCCACCGATCCGCTCGAGCGCAGCCTCAACCGGGCAACCGCGCGAGCAATCATAGCGCTCGAACCTCATGAAATCTCCATAGGATACATTTTGTACCTACAGCACAAAACTGTGCGTACTTGCCAAAATTATCCTTTATCCATATCTCACCTGCTTAGCCGCGACAAGGAGATGAGCAATGGCAAACCTGACAATCGTTGCCAACATTCAGGCCAGGGCAGAGAGGATCGAACTGGTCAAAGCGGAGCTGCAAAAGCTCATCGAGATTACACGGGCTGAGGACGGATGCATCCAGTATGATTTACACTAGGTCATGGACTCATAAATGGCGCACATTCTGTTTGGTCAGGAGGGTTCGAGTGCTGGAAAACAAGCGCAAGATCAGGCTTTGCGCCTTATCGAGCATTGTTTGCCTGCAGGCGGGCCCTCCTGACCAAACCCTGCGGGCGCGTCGGATGTGCGCCGCGCGGGCGTTGCAAAGGTTTGAAAACCGGAAGGTTTCGGGCACCTTTGCGCCTGCTCGCGACGCAAATCCGTCAGCGCAGAATGCG
>JAJFHL010000316.1 GCA_021775615.1 Hyphomicrobiales bacterium | reverse complement strand
TGGCAACGATGGCCGGCTAATTTGCCATCGTGGCAACCAGGGTTCGCAGGCTCGATGGAAACCTGCGGCAGAGCGCCCATGGAGATCCCGTGCGTTTCAGATATTGTTGAACACGCCACATAGCCATCAGTCGAACTGGTGCATGAGACGAACTTGGAGAGTTTGCAAGTGAGACTTGAACAACAGACGAACAGTGTCCACGCCTTGCTGGTTGAGGCGTCCCAGTGTCTTGCAGATGACCGCACCGCCAAGGCAAAAAAACTGGCCGAGCAGGCCGTCGCCATGGCGCCGGGCAGCGCTGATGCTCATATGGTCCTCGCAGATGTGCTGGCGAACCGGTCCGAACAGGCCGCAGCCCGCAAACACTACGAAACGGCTACCAACTGCGATCGCTATCATTTTGGCGCATGGCTGAATTTTGGGGTGTTCCTGAAAGAAAATGGGGAAACCCGGAATGCCGTGAACGCTTTCAAGAATGCGGTGATGATCGATGAGAAGTCGTCTCTCGCCCGTTACAACCTCGCGCGGACACTGTTGATGGCGCAGCAATTCCTGGAGGCATCGGAGCAGTTCCAGATTTTTATAAAGATGGAGCCGAGATTACCGGACGTCCACTACAGTCTTGGCGTAACCCAGGACCTGGGCGGAATGCATGAAGAAGCGATCGAGAGCCACGAAACCGCGTTGAAGCTGGACCCGAACTATGCGCGTGCGTATTTCGGAATTGGGTTGGTTCATCAGGCCCTCGGCCGTTTTGAGACGGCCGAGCCGTACTTTCGTAAGGCGATCGAACTCGAACCCGCATTCGGCAAGGGATATGCGGCACTGACCGTTGCGCAAAGGATCTCGGATCAGGACGCCGATGAGGTTTTGGCCACGCTGAAGGCCGAACTCGCCGATGATGGCCATGCTCCGGCGACCCGGATAAACTTTATGGCCAGCGCGTTCAGGATTCTCGACCGGCAGGGGGAATATGATGAGGCATTCGAATATCTGAGGGAATTCAATCAGTTGCGTGACGCTGCGTTCGCTGACAGACAGGAAGAGCAGGCTACTCTCTGGGCCAGGCAGAAGGCGACATTCACGCCGGAATTCTTCGAGAAGAGAACCGTGTACGGAGATCCCACCGAAAAGCCAATATTCATTGTCGGCATGCCGCGTTCCGGCACGACTCTGACGGAACAGATCGTTGCCTCTCATCCCGAGGCCCATGGCGCCGGAGAACTGACGGCGGTTGGTCAGGCGTTGGGCAAAGCACAGCTTTCACTCAAAGATCCTCCGCCGTATCCCCAATTCGTCGCGGAGTTGCCGGAATCCGGCCTTCGAGATCTGGCGCAGGATTATCTTGCGGCGTATCCGAAAGAAGCTGCATCACACAAGCGGGTCACCGACAAGTTGCCTGACAACTACGTGAACCTGGGTGCGCTTTCATTGATGTTCCCCAACGCCAGGTTCATTTGGTGTAGACGGAATGCGATCGATACGTGTCTGTCCTGCTACATTCAGAACTTTACCGGTGCGCTTTGGTACTGTTTCAATCAGGAAAAACTGGCGCGGCGATATCGCGATCATGTCGACCTAAACGAATACTGGAAAGAGGTGCTGCCAAACCGGTTTCTGGAGGTGCGCTACGAGGAATTGACGCAGAATCCTGAGCCAAGCATCCGCAGGCTGATTGATTTCTGCGGCCTGGAGTGGGACGACGCGTGCCTGAACTTCCACGAAACCGAACGCGCCGTGCGCACCGCCAGTCTCTGGCAGGTACGCCAGCCGATGTACACAAGCTCGGTCGACAAGTGGAAAAACTACGAAAAGCACCTCGGCCCTCTGATCGAAGGACTGGGTGATTTGGCGCACGCCTGACGGCCGCGTTAAAGTAAATCTCAGGTTTTGGTGCGTGCGTTCCGTGCGCGATGGTAGACTCTGCAAAACATACGCCGCCTCCAAAAGAAGGAGAAATCGGACATGTGTCGTCCGTTACAATGGGTGTGGGGCCTTATCCCGGTCGCCCTTCTGGCCGTGATGGCCTATTTCTTCGTTGTGCCCCAGTTCGAACTCGAGCTCGACCTGCGCGCCGACGAAGCCTTGTCGGAGGCGGGCCAGGCTTGGGCTCGGATCACCGTCGAGGGCCGCGACGTGACGTTGCACGGCACCGCGCCGAGCGAACAGGCCTTGGCCGAGGCATTGAAGGCCGCCGCATCGGCCGATGGCGTAAGGCATGTGGATCACGATGTGATCATTCGTGTCGCGCCGGCCAACTGAGCAGGGAAAGTGAGATGGAACTGGATCTGACGGGTATTGATGTGCTGGCTGCGCGGATGGGCTTTTACCTGCTCGCAGCCCTGGTTGTAGGGCTTGTCTTCGGATGGTGCTGTGCGGCACCGCGGAAGACGGATTAGGGGACGCGAACCATGATCCCCGATCTCGCTCTTGAAATTTTCCTGTTATTGCTGGCGTTCTTCATCGCGGGCTGCATCATCGGATGCATCGCGCGGCGCAACTGGGACCTGTTCTTCGGCGGCACTGAACAGCCGGGCGAGGCAACTCAGGCGGCCAAGGCGCCTCCCGCTCGAACAGTCAAAACGTCTCGTGCATCAAAACCCAAAACGCCTGCCGATGCGCCGAAGCCAAGCAAGCCCAGGGGGCTCAAAAATGCGCGTGCGGCCGGTGCGGACGATCTGAAACGCATCAGCGGAATCGGTCCGGCTCTGGAGAAGAAGCTGAACGCGCTCGGTTACTACCACTTCGACCAGATCGCAAAATGGTCCCGCGCGAATGTTGCCTGGGTCGATGACAATCTTAACTTCAAAGGCCGCATAGACCGGGACGACTGGATTGAACAGGCCAAAGCGCTGGCCAAATAGCGGCGAGGATTGAACCCCGCGGGTTAGCGGTGAGTATCTGCTTTCGCGATCAGTTTCTCGATCGCGTCGAGGATACCGTCCTCTGTCAAAAACGGAGCGTGGCCTCTGCCCGGAACGGTGATCACATCCAGGTTGCGCCGCAGTCTGCGCATCTTCTCCACCGTACCGACTGAAAGCAGATCGGAGTTCTCACCTCTGACGACCAGTGCCGGAATGGCGTTCATGGCCGCAAATTGTGACCACAAGGTCGGCACCCGGCCGTAAACAATGTCGTCATAGCTCACAAAGGTGCGCCCCAGGTTCGGGTCGAAGTCGATCTTCGGCACGCCGCGGGCATCGCGGAACGTACGCCTTGCGAATGCGGTCCATTCGGCTTCCGAGAGATTGTGGAAACCGGGGTTGGATTTTTGCAATATGTCCCGTGCGTCGTCCCAGTGGGCCGGCGAGGGAGCATACTGCAGATAACCGCGGATACGCAGCAGGCCTTCGGTTGAGATTTCCGGGCCGATATCGTTCAGCACGACCGCCTTGAGGGCGGTGGGACGGACAGCGGCCATGAGCATGGCGATCAACCCGCCGCGCGACGTCCCGATAACAGCGGCTTCTTCAACTCCCTCGCGCGCCATCAGGGCCAGTGTGTCGGCGAGCTCCACAATCGGATTGTATGAGGTCCAGTCCGAAGCATGCTCGGACAGCCCGCGCCCCCTGTAGTCCAGCGCCAGGACGCGGCGGTTGCGCGACAGCGGCACCGCGATATCGTGAAAGTCCTTGGAATTGCGCGTCAGGCCGGCAAGGCAGACCACCGGCAGGGCCGTCGACTTGCGGTCGCCGTAGTCGCGCGCGTAAAGACGCAGTCCATCATGCACGGTGAAATAGATGTCGCGCCAAATGTGGCTCGGCGCTGCGTGGCCTTCGTCTTTCACTGAAACCTGATCCGTGCGCTGGCGGGGCGGGCGTGTGCGTGATGCGGCAAATGCCACAGCCTCCCGGGTGGGAGGCATTGTTAGTTGCAGGCGATCAGATGTTCAATAGTGGATTCCGTCGGGGGAGGACAGTCCTGGCCTGCGGCGGCCTTTACGTGTTGTTCGGCGCCGCGCAGCAGATCAGCGGTGAGCGAGACCAGGGGCTCTTCCCCGAACAGCGTGCGATAGACTTGGACGTTTTCCATCACCCGCTTCACATAATTGCGCGTTTCGTTGAACGGAATCGACTCGATCCAGTCGACCGCTTCGATTTCGCCCTTGAGTGGATCGCCATAGCGCTTGTTCCACTGCGAGACACGGCCGGGGCCCGCGTTGTACCCGGCAATGGTCTTCATGTAGGAGCCGTTGAAACGCCCGAGCAGATCGCCGAGAAACGCCGTACCCAGCGTGACATTGTAGGACGGCTTGTCGAGCAGCGCCGCCTTTCTGTACTTGAGACCGAGCTTCTTGGTCACCTGCTTTGCCGTTCCCGGCATCATCTGCATCAGTCCAAGGGCGCCCGCGTGGCTCTTTGCCCGCGGGTTGAACTCGCTTTCCTGACGGCTGACGGCATACACCAGCGCCCGTTCTATCGTCACTTTCGAGCCCTTGGCGTTCGGCAAGGCATTCTTGGGGTAGGCAAAGTCTTCAAGTCTGGCGCCCCTGCGGGCGGACACTTTCGCCACGCGTACCGACAGCCACAACTGGTCGAGCTCGACTGCAAGTGCGGCCAGCGCGGCGCGCTCCTCGGGATTTTCCAGACGATGTGCCAGATGGCTGAAAAAGGCCGGCAGCAGGCGTTTTTCGCCGGCGCCGGAGAGCAAACGGATGGCGGTCACCCGGCTGTTCTTTGCGAACGCCGCTTTTGCGTCATCCGACACGGTCGGTCCATTGACGATCTGTATCGGCGCCGCGCCGCGGCCCAGGACATCCAGCGCCAAAAGGCCATAGAAGGTGGTGGAATACTTCGCTGCCGCCTCGAAGTGCCGGCTTGCCGTCTCCATATCGCCCAGCGCCTTGTGCGAGCGCCCGAGCCAGTAATTCGCCTGTGAGATGTTCAACGGCTTCTTGTCGTGCTCGAGAATCGCCTCGAAGTGCCCGACGGCGATCTTCGGTTTTTTCAGGTGCCGAAAGGCGATCCATCCGGACATGAACTCGCCCTGCACAAACCACGTGCCCTCCTTGAAGCCATGCGACTTGGCCATCGCATAAGCGATCGGCCAGTGTTTTGGTTTGTCCTTGTCAAGCGAGGATCTGATCAGCGACCAGCGTTCTTCCCACCATGGCGCCGGGTAGGAAACCGCGTCCTGCTGACCGGAAACCCTGGCCACGATCTCGCGCGCCTTGTCCGTCTTGCCCTTGCGCCTGTGATAGCGTGCCAGGGCGTATTGCATGACAAGTTGACCGCGCAGCTTGGCGGGCACGGCACTGTATCTCTGGAGCGCCCGGCGGTGCCGTTTGAACAGCGCCGTTGCCGCCTTTGCCATCTTCACATGGGCTGTTGATATGTAGCCGGCGACGCGTTCCGCCGCAGCGGTCTCGCGGGCGTAGATCAGCCGAATGAGACGCGCGCGATGATCTTCGCCGGTAAGGTATTTCTTGAATTCCTGGCGGATCTTTTTCTCGCTCGATGCCCCGAAGTTGTGCTCGCGCCAGGCGATCCGCACCAGTTCACCCGCGCGCTCCGGCTTGCCGCTGCGCAGCAACGCGCGGGCCTGGGCGATAAGTCCCAATCCGGTTTTTGCCGGAAACGCCTCGAAATGTTTGAAAACCCTCTCCGGCGTTTCGGGCCTGAGATAAAGATTTGCCTCGGCCCGCGCCTGAATGACGTTCATTTGCGGCCACCGCTCGTGGCCGGCCATGAACGACGCGATCTCCTCGAAGCTGGCGCCGGACTTGGAACTGCGCACATAGAGCCAGTCAAGCAGTTCCAGGGCACCTGGATCCTTGATCTGTGACCTGAGCGCACGCGCTTTCTTATGCTTGCCGTCAATGGCAAGCTTGACGGCTCGTATGGCGATCGAGTTCTTCTTTTCTGGCGGTGCGTCGGCTTCGCGCGCGGCAACCAGAATGTGCCCGGCCGGATTTGAGACATCGTTGGAAGCAGCGAGGGCCGCAACACTGGTCAAAGCCAGGGCAACCAGCACGAACCCGGTAGTGATCACGCCGAAGATCACATGCCGTGTCCTCGGTTCGGGGCACAATAATGCGCCGCGCTTGGGGTCCCGGGGACTGTATTGCATTGGGTTCACGTGAATTCCAACCTCTTAACCCGAAACGGGTTCGATTGATTCAGTTGTCGCATTGTCTGATTGATAGCCGTGCCGATTCGCAACCTTTCGCGATATTGTTGCCGAATTAAGGCAGGGTCTTAACAATGGCGTGTGGCGATCCTTGCCGTTTGCGACGATTTCTGGCTATTGTTGGCGGGTTGTACAAGGCGCCCGCGAAACAGTGCGCAGTCAACGGCAGAACAATCCGTTAGTGAAGGAAAGTATCATGGTGTTCCAGGGTTCGTACACCGCACTCATCACACCCATGCGCAATGGCGCTGTGGATGAAGATGCCTTTCAGCGACTGGTCGACTGGCAGATCAAGGAAGGGACCGACGGATTGGTGCCGGTCGGCACCACTGGCGAATCGCCCACGCTGTCGCATGCCGAACATCATCGTGTCGTTGAACTCTGCATCGAGGCGGCGGCGGGCAGGGTGCCTGTTGTCGCGGGAACCGGCTCGAACAACACCCAGGAAGCGATCACGCTAACCAAACACGCCGCCGAGGCCGGAGCGGATGCGGCCCTTGTGGTGATGCCCTACTACAACAAGCCGACACAAGAGGGCATGTACCAGCACTTCAAGGCGGTTCAGGACGCGACCGACCTGCCGATCTTCATCTACAATATTCCCGGTCGGTCGGTGGTCGACATGAAAGTCGATACGATGGCGCGTCTGTACGAGTTGCCGAATATTGCCGGCGTGAAAGACGCGACCGCGGATCTGGCGCGGGTCAGCCTGCAGCGCCACTTCATGGGCCCCGATTTCATTCAGTTCTCCGGCGAGGACGCCACGGCGCTCGCCCTGATGGCGCATGGCGGTCACGGTTGCATTTCGGTGACGGCGAATGTTGCGCCGGCCCTGTGCGCGCAGTTTCACGACTGCTGCCTGGCACGCGATTTCACCGGCGCGCTGACCATTCAGGACAAGCTGATGCCGCTGCACGCCGCGCTCTTTCTTGAGGCGAGTCCGGCACCGGTCAAATATGCCGCCAATGTCCTCGGCCTGTGCGAGGCGGAGATCCGGCTGCCGTTGGTCGAGCCCATGGAATGGACCCGGACCCATGTCCGCGAAGCGATGGCCCATGCGGGTTTGATCGACAGCGCAGATGTCGGTCGTTCCGAAGCCGCCGAGTGAGCCGGAAAAAGGGAAATGATGCGGGTCGGAAGATTGTCGCCGACAACCGCAAGGCCCGTTTCAACTTCGCGGTCGAGGAGATCTTCGAGGCCGGAATTGAGCTCATGGGCACCGAGGTCAAGAGCCTGCGCGAAGGCAAGGCGAGCCTCGGCGAGGCCTATGCCACGGTGGATGACGACGAGCTCTATCTGATCAACTGCAATATTCCGGTGTATTTTCAGGCGAGCCGCTTCAATCATGAGCCCAAGCGTAACCGCCGGTTGCTCATGCATCGCCGTGAGATCGACCGGCTTGCAGGCGCCGTTCAGCGCGAAGGCATGACGATCGTTCCGCTGAAGCTTTATTTCAACGAACGCGGTATTGCCAAGCTTGAGCTGGCGCTGGCACGCGGCAAGAAGCTGCACGACAAGCGGCAGACGGAAAGAGACCGCACCTGGCAGCGCGACAAGGCCCGTGTGATGCGCGAAAGGGGCTGAGGTGACAGATCTCTCGACGCTTCCCGGTGATCTGCCCCGGCCGCAGGACGACGGGGCGGCAGCCCATCTCTCGGGCATGTCCGCGCCATCTGTTGATCTCGCTTCGACGGCCGGTCGAACGGTGGATCCCTCCAAACTTCCCGGCCGCACTGTCCTCTACATTTACCCGATGACGGGGCGCCCGGATGTTGCGCTGCCTGATGGGTGGGACATGATCCCCGGTGCACGTGGTTGCACGCCCGAGGCATGCGCCTTCCGCGACCATCATGCCGAACTCAGGGACCTCGGCGCCGAGGTGTTCGGGCTTTCGACCCAGCCCACGGACTATCAACAGGAAATGGCGGCCAGACTGCACCTTCCGTTCGAGGTGCTGAGCGACAGCGAGTTCCGCTTCACCGAGGCGTTGCGACTGCCCCTCTTCGAGGCCGGCGGCATGCGGCTGTTGAAGCGTCTGACGATGGTGCTGCGGGACGGTCAGATCGAGCAGGTGTTCTACCCGGTCTTCCCGCCCGACACCCATGCTGAAGACGTCCGCGACTGGCTTGCCGCCAACCCCGTTTGATTTCTATCCATCCTCCGCGAGATGGGCGGACACCTTGGCAAACACGTCGCGGAACATTTCCGGCGTCAGCCGGCGTGTATTGGTGTTGTATCGCGAGCAGTGATAACTGTCGAAGAGCATGCCATGCCCGGTGTCATGCATGGCGCCGTGGGCAAACTTGAAAGCTGACAGTTTCAGACCCAGTGTGCGCAGCACCGTCTCGTGGGCAATCCGGCCAAGCGCTACCATCGCCTTCAGATTGGTTTGGGCATCGATTCGGGCGCGCAGAAACGGGCGGCACTGAGTGATCTCCGCACCGACCGGCTTGTTCTGCGGCGGCACGCACCGCACCGCATTGGTCACCATGCAGTCATGCAGTTCAAGACCATCGTCGGGACGCGCGTCATACCTGCCGCGCGAGAAGCCGAATGCGTCAAGGGTTTCGTAAAGCAGGTCGCCCGCAAAGTCCCCGGTGAAGGGGCGGCCGGTCTGGTTTGCGCCCTTCAGCCCGGGCGCCAGGCCGATGATCAGAAGACGGGCACCGCCAGACCCGAACGACGGCACCGCACCGTTGAAAAATGCAGGATGTTTTTCCTGGTTGGCGCGCCGGAACGCCACCAGCCTCGGACACAAAGCGCAGTCGCGGTCAGGTTCTGCGGACTGAACGTTCATGATGGCGACAAACCGGCGGCAATGTCAGACGTCTTCGAACTCGTCATACTCATCGTCATAGTCGAAAGACTCGTCCTCCTTGCCGCGGTCGGCGCGTTCGCGCCCGATTTCCTTCTCCAGATCGACAAGGTCGACAAAGTGATCAGCCTGGCGGCGCAGTTCATCGGCGACCATCGGCGGCTTTGTCGCCATGGTGGAGATCACGGTGAACCGGCGTCCGTGGCGCTGGACGCATTCGGCAAGGGACCGGAAATCGCCATCACCGGAGAACAGAACGACGTGGTCGAGGTGGGGCATCATTTCCATGACGTCTACGGTCAGTTCGGTGTCCATGTTGCCCTTGATCTTGCGCCGCCCCGAGGCATCGGTGAATTCCTTTGCCGGCTTCGTGACGATGGAATAGCCGTTATAGTCGAGCCAATCGATCAGCGGCCGGATCGGCGAATAGTCCTGGTCTTCGACCAATGCGGTGTAATACAGAGCACGGATCAACCGGCCCTTGCTCTGAAACAGGCTGAGCAGACGCTTGTAGTCGATATCGAAATTGAGGGCTTTTGCGGTGGCGTAGAGATTTGCCCCGTCAATGAACAGCGCGTAGCGCTCATGATCGTGAATATGCATCAATGAATTCCTCTCCAAATACGCGCCCGCAGCTTGCCGTGGACGCAAAAAATAAAGTGCTTTAACGAAATTATGTGTATCGAAAGGTCAGCCCGAGTTGCCTGACAACCGATAGTACACGCACACCATGAGAAATGTCACTGCACGAAAGAGCGCCGCATGATCTTGCTGGGTCTCGGCAGCAACAAGCCCGGTCCCTGGGGCACGCCTCTGGAAACGTTGATCCGGGCGGTGGGCGAGTTGGACTGTGGAGGGTTGAGTGTCGAGGCTGCATCGAGCTGGTATTCGTCAGCCCCGTTCGGGCGCATCGATCAGGCCGCATTCGTCAATGGCGTGGTACGCATACACACCCATCTCCCGCCGTTTGCACTGCTTTCGAGATGCCACGAAATCGAACGCAGATCCGGACGCGACAGGCGATTGAGATGGGGTCCGAGGACTCTCGATATCGATCTGCTCACCTACCACGATGTTGTCATCCATAATCGCGTCAGTCACCGCGAAAGTGCGCTGCGCAAGTTCATTCCGTTGGTCCTGCCGCATCCCGGCATTGCCCTCCGGCCGTTCGTGCTTTCACCGATTGAGGAGATCGCACCGTTTTGGCATCACCCAATTACCGGCAAGACCGCACGGATGATGAGCACCAGGCTCAAGCTGCAGTCGCAGGGTGCTATCCTCAAGATCTTGTGACCGCCGGTTTCCCGGGATCGTGCACGGCGCACGGGTGATGATGAACTGACGCGATTTCATTGGAGCACGTCTTTTTTCTCTCAGCTCACCGCAGCGGGTGTGACATTCCTGTCACCATCGCCGGAAAACGTCGTTCGGCCCTTTGACACCCGGGCCAAGCCCTTTGACACTGAGGCCAAATTGCGGCATCCACGGTGTTCTCGTTTTCTTGCGCCAAACCCACGGGGAGAAATCATGCGTAGGTTCATTTTCGCGCTGGTCGCGCTCGCATTTGGGGCAACCACATTTGCGGCGACGGATATTTCGGCGGGTACGCGGTTCAATTTCACGGCTGATACCCATGGTGGAACCAATTTCGGCCCGCGCTATCGCGGCAAGAAGGAAGTCAAGTTCACCGAAAACTATCGAAAGGGCACGATCGTCATCAAGACCAGCAAGCGCAGGCTTTACCTTGTGTTGGGAAATGGCAAAGCTCTTGAGTACGGGATTGGCGTCGGCCGCGATGGTTATACCTGGTCTGGCCGCAGCTCAATCTCACGCAAGGCCGAGTGGCCGGGATGGACGCCGCCGGCGGCCATGCGCAAGCGCGAGCCGCACCTGCCGGCCTATATGCCCGGTGGACCGAACAACCCGCTTGGCGCACGCGCTCTTTATCTTGGATCTTCTCTCTATCGGATACATGGCACATCGCAACCTCATACAATCGGGCTTGCGGTTTCGAGCGGCTGCATCCGTCTTTTGAACAATGAGGTCATCGACCTCTACAACCGGGTGCGTATCGGCACCCCCGTTATCGTTACGAACTAGACGACGCGCTTACACTTGAGCCACAAGGCGGGTCGGGCATTGCTCGGCCCGCTTCTTTTTGTCTTGCATTCCCGGCGCCGCGCAGTCACCGTTCCTGACCTTGTGCCGGGATCGGTGAGATGACGCTTCGCGATACTCTGCTTGCATTGTCGGTGCCGATTCTGTGGAGCCTCGGGTTCACGTTTTCCAAGGCGGGACTGACTGAACTTCCGCCCTTGCTTCTGATGGGGCTCAGGTTCTCCCTGGCGGCTCTGGTCCTCGTCTGGTTCGTGCCGCGCCCGACCGGCAAGTATCTCGACATTTTCATGATTGCAGTGGTCAGCGCCACATTGCAGTACGGCCTGACGTTTTATGGCCTTTCGATGATCGATGCCTCTCTGGCGATCATCGTCGTTCAGCTCGAGGTTCCCTTCGGCGTGCTGCTGGCGGCGATCCTCCTGCGCGAACAACCTGGTTTGGCACGGGTGGTCGGCATCGCGCTGGCGATGTTCGGCATTGCGGTGATCGCCGGCCAGCCCAAGCTTGAAAACCAGCTGTTTCCAATGCTGCTGACCGCTTCGGGCGCGCTGGTGTGGGCATTTGGGCAGATCATGGTCAAGCGTCTGGGCGGACAGGTCGCCGCGTTCACCCTCATTGCCTGGGTTGGAGTGTTTGCCGGACCGCAGATGCTTATTGCGTCGCTTTTCATCGAAAGCGGGCAGATCGAGGCGATGCGGTCCGCTACATGGGTCGGCTGGGGAACCGTTCTCTATCTTGCCCTCATCATGACGGCACTCGGTTATGGCATCTGGTATTCGGTACTGGGGCGCAATCCGGTGTCCAAAGTGATGCCTGTTCTGCTCCTTCTGCCGGTCTTTGTCGTGCTCGAGAGCATCGCCATACTTGGCGAGCGCCCAAGCCTCCTTGTACTGCTTGGCGGGATTGTGGTGCTGGAAGGGATCGCGGTGATCCTGCTTGCGGACCTGTTGCCCCGCCGCCGGCAGGCGGCGGCAGCGGAAAATCCGGCCGAATAATGCGCTTGGCGCTTGCGTTCGCAGGGACTTGAGCCTAAATAAGTCCCGAATCATACTAGCTTTTTCCAGTAAAGGAGGCGAGCGACATGGCGCGCGTCACTGTTGAGGATTGTGTCGACAAGGTTCCCAATCGGTTCGACTTGGTATTGCTGGCGAGCCATCGTGCCCGCGCCATCTCGCAAGGCGCGCCGCTGACGGTTGACCGGGACAATGACAAGAACCCGGTTGTCGCCTTGCGCGAAGTGGCCGACGAGACCGTTGACAAGGACGACCTTCTCGAAGAC
Source organism: Hyphomicrobiales bacterium (assembly GCA_021775615.1). Lineage (GTDB taxonomy): Bacteria > Pseudomonadota > Alphaproteobacteria > Rhizobiales > JAJFHB01 > JAJFHM01. Next base: position 8,773 of record JAJFHL010000316.1, on the reverse strand, counting down.
CTGATCCACTCCATGCAGCAGCATGTCGAAGTGGACGAGCCGGAACCCGATGTCGTGCCGATGCTGCCGTCCGACATGTCTTCGGCGGCTCCGGCCGAAACCGACCTGCGTTCCGGCGGTCTTCAGGACGATGTCATGGTTGACCGTATGACAGAGGAGGATCTGCTGCGTGGCATTGAAGGTTCTGCACCGGGCGATGCGGGTGGATCCAGGTCAGGTTACTGAGCGGTCAATCGAACCGACATTCGGCGCTCCGCGTGAGCGCTCTGCGGCTGGCGTTCTCGCAAACGCCGGCCGTTTGCATTTCATGACGGACCGTTCGCCATGATGCGTCAATACGAACTGGTCGAACGGGTCACGCAATATGACCCGGAAGCGGACGAGGCGCTGCTCAACAAGGCCTATGTCTACGCCATGCGCGCGCATGGCAGCCAGACGAGAGCGTCCGGCGAGGCCTATTTCTCGCATCCCCTGGAAGTCGCCGCCATCCTCACCGAGCTCAAGCTCGACGATGCCACCATCATCGCCGCCCTGCTGCACGACACGATCGAAGACACCGAGACGACGAAATCCGAAATCGACGATCTTTTCGGCCCCGAAATCGGATCTCTGGTAGACGGCCTGACAAAGATCAAACGGCTCGATCTGGTGTCGAAAGAAGCCGCCCAGGCGGAGAACCTGCGCAAACTCCTGCTCGCCATTTCAAACGACATTCGCGTGCTGTTGGTGAAACTCGCCGACAGGCTGCACAACATGCGCACCCTGGACTTCATGCCCGAGCACAAGAAGACACGCATCGCGCAGGAGACAATGGATATCTATGCTCCGCTTGCCGGACGCATGGGCATTCAGGAGATGCGCGACGAGCTGGAAGATCTGTCCTTCGAAGTCCTCAATCCGGAAGCGCGCCACACCATACTTCAGCGCCTCGAAGCGCTGCGCGAGGAAAGCGGCGACATCATTCATCAGATTGAAGCCTCATTGATGGACTGCCTGTCTCCACACATCTCAGATGTGGTGGTCAAGGGGCGGGAAAAACGCGCTTACTCGATCTGGCGGAAAATGGATCGCAAGCAGATTTCACTCGGTCAGCTTTCCGATATCTACGGCTTCCGGGTGATCGTGAGCTCGACCGACGACTGCTACCGGGCCCTTGGTCTGATGCATCAGAGTTGGCGCGTCGTGCCCGGTCGCTTCAAGGACTACATCTCGACCCCGAAACAAAACGACTATCGCTCGATCCACACGACCGTCGTCGGTCCGCATCACAAACGGGTGGAACTGCAGATAAGAACCGCGGAAATGCACGAGGTTGCCGAGCGCGGTGTTGCCGCACACGCCTTGTACAAGGACGTCTCCAACGCCAACGGGGAAGACATAAGGACCAACGGTCATTCCGGAGCCGTTCCGTTATCGAAGGAGTCGAACGCCTATCGCTGGCTGCGCCGCATGGTTGATTTGCTGGCGGAGGGCGACAGCCCGCAGGAGTTTCTCGAACACACCAAGCTCGAGCTGTTCCACGATCAGGTGTTCTGTTTCACCCCGCATGGTCATCTGATTGCCCTGCCGCGCGGCGCCACCCCGATCGATTTTGCATATGCCGTTCACACGGATATCGGAAATTCCTGCGTCGGCTGCCAGATCAACGGCCGGCACGCGCCCCTGATCAGCGAACTGGACAATGGCGACGAGGTTGAAATCATCCGATCCGAGGCCCAGGTGCCGCCGGCGGCGTGGGAGGCCTTTGCGATCACCGGCAAGGCCCGGGCCGCCATCCGCAGGGCCACCCGCGAGGCGGTGCGGCATCAGTATGCCGGTTTGGGCAAGGAAATACTCGAGCGCTCGCTGAGGCAGAGCAATCGGGATATCGACCTCAACGAGATCGAGTTTGCGGTTCCGCGCATGGGATTGAACAATCTCGATGACCTGTATGCCGGCATCGGCCGCGGCGAATTGGAAATCTCAGAAGTGGTTCGGGCTGTAAACGGCGATGCCGGCGCGGCCGGGGAGGAGCGACGGAACAGAAAGAAGGGTGTTCGTGGACGCCTCTTCAGCCTCAGCAATCTGTCAAAGGTGATCCGTCTGCCCGGCGGCCTTGGCAAACGTGAGCGCGGCGACGCGATCCCGGTGCGCGGACTGAACCGGGATCTGCCGATCAACATGGCGGCCGGGGAGGGGGCCGTTCCGGGAGATCGTATTGTCGGCATTCTGACGCCCGGTTCCGGCATCACCATATACCCGATCCATTCTAAGGCCCTGAAGGATTTCGATGACCAGCCCGAAAGGTGGGTCGATCTGGCCTGGGATGTCGGCGACGATACGGCGCAGCGGTTTGCCACCCGACTGAGTGTTACGGTTCTCAACGAGGTTGGGGCTCTGGCGCAGGTGGCGCTGGTGATCAGCGAAAATGGCGGCAACATTGCCAACTTGTCGATGGTGACGCGCGCTGCCGATTTTTACGAGATGCATATCGAGCTGGAAGTGGCGGATGTTAAGCATCTGACGCTGATCATGAATGAGCTGAAATCCAAACCCATCGTCAGCGGTGTAGCGCGGATCACCGGGTGAGCGCGCCTGGGGAAAAAAGCCGGCGATAGGGTTTGATCCAACAGTTGGCGATAGTCGAACGCGTCATGCCGGTGGCAGGCGCAGCAAGGGCGGGAGCGAGTGGCAGCGACCATGGACAAAGAACAGGTACTGGATGAATTCCGCGCCGCCGGCGCACTGCTGGAAGGGCACTTCGTTTTGACATCGGGCCTGCACAGCGCGGCCTATCTTCAATGTGCCCGTGTCATGATGGATGCCGCGCGCGGATCGCGCCTGTGCGAAGTACTGCGCGGCAAGGTTCGCCAGGCTGTCGCCGACACTGTCGATCTCGTCGTTTCGCCCGCCATGGGGGGGGTCGTGGTCGGCTATGAGATGGGCCGTCAGTTGGGCGTGCCGGCAATCTTTTTTGAACGAGTTGATGGTAAGTTTCAGTTGAGGCGCGGATTTGAGATCGCCGAAGGAACCAAGTGTCTCATGGTTGAGGACATCGTAACCACCGGATTGTCGTCGCGCGAATGCATCGCCGCGATTGAAGCGCATGGCGGGAAAGCTGTGGGCGCGTGCTGCCTGATCGACCGCTCCGGAGGTTCCGCCGACCTTGGCGTGCCGCTGGTTTCGCTTGCCATGGTTGAAATTGCAACGTTTGAAAGCGACAATGTGCCGGACCATTTGGCGCGCATTCCAGCCGTGAAGCCCGGAAGTCGCAGTTTGAGTGCCTAAGACGTAGACCGCTATGCTGTTTTCGCGACGCAAGAAAGCCCCGATGTTAGACCGTGTGATGTCATGGTTCTGGCCGCGACGTGGCTGGAAACGCGCCTGGGGATACGTCATGCGCCGCGTCAGTCGTCTGTCGGGATCGCCGCACACGGTGGCGCTCGGTTTTTCCGTTGGCGTCTTCGCCTCGTTTACGCCGTTTATGGGTTTTCATTTCTTGATCGGCTTTCTGCTCGCCTATTTGCTGCGTGGCAGCATGATCGCGTCCGCCTTCGGAACCTTCGTCGGCAATCCGGTCACCTTTCCGTTCATATGGATCCTGACCTACAGAACGGGCATGTTCCTGCTTGGGATGGATGTTCCCGAGACGATAACCATAGAACTGCCGAGCGCCGCCTGGTGGCTTCTCTTCGAAAACCCGCAATTGTTGTGGCAGCAGTTCTGGGACCAGTTGTGGCCGCTGATACGACCGATGACGGTTGGCGGCGTCCCGATCGGAACCATGATCGGCCTTGCGTTCTATTTTCCGCTCAGGATGGTTGTCACCGCGTACCAGAACAAGCGCCGGGCGCGGCTCGCCGAGGTGGCCCGCCTGCAGCGCACCGGGACCAATGATAATCGGGTGAACGCATGACACAGCATAATGGCACGGCATCACACAATGGAACGTCAGGGCATTTGCGCCTTGGGGTAAACATCGATCATGTCGCGACCATCCGCAACGCAAGGGGCGGGCGCCATCCAGATCCGGTGCGTGCGGCGCATCTGGCGGCGGAGGCGGGCGCCGACGGCATCACCGCACACCTGCGTGAAGACCGCAGGCATATCAGCGACGATGACATCACGATGCTGATGGACGAGATCTCGTTGCCGCTGAACCTTGAAATGGCGGCCACCGAGGAAATGCTCGAAATCGCCCTGAAGCATCGGCCGAATGCCTGCTGCCTGGTGCCGGAGAAACGCGAGGAGCTGACAACCGAAGGCGGCCTCGACGTGGCCGGCGGCCATAACCACTTGACCCCGTATGTTGCCAGATTGCGCGACGCCGGTATCCGGGTCTCGTTGTTCGTCGATCCTGACGAAACGCAGCTCAATGCCGCCCGTTCCATTGACGCGGACATCGTCGAGCTTCATGCCGGCGCTTATTGTGAAAGTTGCATCGATGGCGATCACGAGGCGGCTGATGTTGAGCTGGACCGTCTGCGCCGTGCATCGGGCTTTGCCGCCGATCTCGGACTTGAGGTCCATGCCGGACACGGCCTGACATTCGACACCGTCGAGCCGGTGGCCGCGATCCCGCAACTTGTCGAGCTGAACATCGGTCACTTTCTGGTTGGCGAGGCAATCTATGTCGGGCTTGCCCAGAGCATCCGCAACATGCGCAACCTGATGGACGGCGCGCGCGCCAACCGGGTGGATGCATGATCCTGGGTATCGGCAACGACATCGTCGATATCCGGCGTATCGAACGGACGCTGGACCGCTTCGGGGCGCGTTTTACCGACCGGGTCTTTACTGAAATTGAACGCAGCAAGTCGGACCGCCGACGTCTGCGTGCCGCTTCCTACGCCAAGCGCTTTGCCGCCAAGGAGGCCTGTTCCAAGGCCCTCGGCACCGGATTCAGGAAAGGGGTGTTCTGGCGCGATCTGGGGGTCGTGAACGAGCCTTCGGGACGGCCCACGATGCATCTTACCGGCGGAGCCGCGGATCATCTCGATAATCTGACACCCGACGACCACGATGCGGTCGTACACTTGACGATTACCGACGACCATCCATATGCACAGGCCGTGGTGATCATATCGGCGGTGCGGCGTTAAAGAGGCCTTTCGCCGTGCGTCCGGAGAGTTGATTACAGCTATGATATGGCGCAATTGCTTATTGCCAAGCGAGCCGCTATAGAACGCCGGGGTTCCGCAGGGAACAAGCGGCCACTTTGCAGCAGAAATTGCTAATCATGAGTCAGACGGCACGAGAGGTTAAGAAATCCAGCGAAGGCGGGGCGATGGAGATCGTTCGCGTGTTCATTCACGCGTTGATCCTGGCATTCCTGGTCCGCACATTCCTCTATCAGCCATTCAACATTCCGTCCGGCTCCATGAAGTCGACGCTGCTGGTTGGCGACTATCTCTTCGTATCCAAGTTCAGTTACGGATACTCGAAATACTCGCTGCCGTTCTCCCCGGCGCTGTTCTCGGGGCGCATCTGGTCCGACACGCCCGAACGCGGTGATGTGGCGGTTTTCAAGCTTCCGACCGATAACTCGACCGACTACATCAAGCGTGTCATCGGTCTGCCCGGTGATCGTATTCAGGTCATCGACGGGGTCCTGCACATCAACGACGAAGCGGTGAAGCGCGAGAAGACGAATGACTTCACCGAGACCGACGGTTCCGGCAACGTGCGGCGCGTGCAGCGCTATGTGGAAACCCTGCCGAACGGGGTTACCTACGATACGCTGGATATCTACTCCGCCAGTTTTGGCGACAACACCCGTGAATATGTGGTGCCGGAAGGGCACTACTTCATGATGGGCGACAACCGCGACAACTCCACCGACAGCCGTTTCCTGAGCGACGTCGGCTACGTGCCGCTGGAAAATTTTGTCGGGCGCGCGGAAGTCATCTTTTTCTCTATCGACGGTTCTGCCCGATTCTGGCAGGTCTGGATGTGGCCAACATCGATCCGCTGGGGCCGGTTGTTCAACGGGGTGAATTGATTGGCCGCCAAGTTGCCCAGGCCACACGACGAACTCGCCGACGCCATTGGCCACCGATTTGCGAGCGACACCTTCCTCAAGCGTGCACTGACCCACTCGAGCTTCGTCGATCCCAAGACCTCAAACCGGCCACAGAATTTCGAGCGTCTCGAATTCGTCGGCGACCGGGTGCTCGGCCTGGTGATCGCCGAACTGCTCTATGAAACGTTTCCGGGCAGCGACGAGGGCGGACTGGCGACCCGTTACAACATGCTCGTTCGCAAGGAGACCTGTGCCCGGGTAGCCGGCGATATCGCGCTTGGGTCTTATCTTCTGTTGAGTGCCGGTGAGGCCGAGGCGGGCGGGCGGCACAAGAAGGCGATCCTTGGCAATGCGTGCGAATCCCTGATCGCGGCGATCTACATGGACGGCGGCCTGGAAGCGGCCCGCACATTCATTGTGAAACACTGGGCCAGCTATCTCGAACAGGTTGCCAATCCACCGCAAGACGCCAAGACCGCCTTGCAGGAGTGGGCCCAGTCGAAAGGCCTGCCTCCGCCGTGTTACAACGTCGAGAACAAGGAGGGACCGGACCACGCGCCCCGGTTCACCATACGTGTTTCTGTCGAGGGATTTGACCCGGAACAGGCGGATGGCGGTTCTAAACGGAGCGCCGAACAGACGGCCGCCACGCAGGTGCTGGTACGGGAAGGTGTCTGGCAGAATGAGTGAAACGGCGAGCCAGAACCTCCCAAGATGCGGCTTCGTTGCGCTGATCGGTGCACCGAATGCGGGCAAGTCAACTTTGCTGAACCAGATGGTGGGCGGAAAGGTCGCCATCGTAACGCATAAGGTTCAAACCACACGCGCGCGGCTGCGCGGGATCACCAGCGAAGGGGTGAGCCAGCTGGTTTTTGTCGACACGCCAGGCATCTTCCAACCGCGCCGCAAGCTCGACGAAGCCATGGTGGAGGCGGCCTGGACCGGCGCCACCGATGCGGATGTGACCGTTCTGCTGGTCGATGCTCGGACAGGCCTCACCGAGGACGTCGCCGCGATCCTGAAGAAACTCAGGCACCTCACAAAACCGGCTGTGCTTGTCCTCAACAAAACCGACATTGCCGAAAGGGCGGCCCTCCTTGAGCTCGCCGAAACCCTGAACGCGCAGGTTCCGTTCGGAATGACCTTCATGATCTCCGCCGAAACCGGTGACGGTGTTGGTGACCTTAAGGCATATCTGGCCGAACGCATGCCGCACAGTCCGTGGCTGTATCCAGATGACCAGATGGCGGATGTTCCGCTACGCCAGATGGCCGCGGAGATCACGCGGGAGAAGGTGCTGCTTCGTCTTCATGAGGAGATCCCCTACGCCTCCACGGTTGAAACGGAACAGTGGAAAGAGCTGCGCGACGGGTCGGTACGCATCGAGCAGGTGCTCTTCGTCGAGCGCGAGAGCCAGCGCAAGATAGCGCTCGGCAAAGGCGGCCAGACCATAAAGGCGATCGGAAAGGCGGCGCGCGAGGAACTCCAGGAACTGCTGGGGATAAAGGTTCACCTCTTTCTGTTCGTGAAGGTGCGGCGGAAATGGGGGCAGGATCCCGAGCGCTTCGAACAGATCGGGCTTGATTTTCCAAAGGCTTGAGGTCATGGCCGCGATCATCATGTGTTCAGCCGCCTTCAGCTCTGCCGCCGCCGGGCCCTGACATGCAGTGGTCGGAAGAAGGCATCATCCTCAGCGTTCGCAAGCATGGCGAGACCAGTGCGATCGCCGAACTCTTCACCCGGTCGCAGGGACGGTATCTGGGGCTGGTGCGCGGCGGCCGGTCGCGTCGTCTGCGGCCTGTCCTGCAGCCCGGGAACTCGGTCTATGCCACCTGGCGAGCGCGGCTGTCGGAACATCTTGGCACAATGGAAGTCGAGGCATCGAAGCTGCGCGTAGCGGTTATCATCGAGGATCCTCTGAGGCTGGCGGGCCTGTCGACACTGACGTCGTTGTCCCAGCTTGTGGCTGAGCGCGAGGCACATGAACGCCTCTATGACGCATCGCTGCTGGTTCTTGATGCCATAGAAACCGATGCCCACTGGACCGCGCTTTTGGTTCGCTGGGAGCTTGGTCTCCTGGAGGAACTGGGATTTGGACTTGATCTCAGCCGCTGTGCGGCAACGGGGACGCAGGACGATCTGATCTACGTATCGCCGAAGTCGGGCCGAGCGGTCTCCGGCGCCGCGGGCGAACGCTACGCCGACAAACTCTTCAGGCTGCCCATGTTCCTGCGCGGGTCCGGCGGCGGTGATCCCACCGTGGAGGACATCCTGTCCGGCTTTGCTCTGACCGGCTATTTCCTCGACCGACACGTGTTCGAACCGCGCGGTGTTCCGAAGCCGGAAGCCCGCGAGCGGGTTGTTTCCCGTCTCGCCCGGATCAGCAATTGAATCACCGGCCGTGCACGGTATATTCGCAGCTGAGAGGGATCCGGCTCAACAAAGGTCGGAAAGGCGGAACTCAAACAACGAGGATGCGATGCTTTTTCTGACACGAACACTGACGCTGGGGGCCATTGCCGTATTTCTCACGACAGCCGACCTGTCGGCGCAGATGGTCAAGTGCAATGACGCCGTGACTGCCGACGAAGTCACCATCTGCAACGCGAAGCGGTTGAAGCAACTGGACCGGCGGCTCGGCAAGATTTTCAAGGCGGTGCTTGGTGAAGCGCACAAGGATCTGCACTATATGATCCGCGAAGAGCACGCCGCCTTCATCCGCTCCCGTAATCGCTGCCGTACCAACCGGCGCTGCATTCGCCGGCACTACAA
>JAJFHL010000315.1 GCA_021775615.1 Hyphomicrobiales bacterium | reverse complement strand
CTAGACTCTGCGAAGGCGGCTAACAATATCCGGTTTGCACCCGGCTTCAGACCGTTTCAAGGGCGTCTCCATACGGGGATTGTGTGCCATTTCCGGAAGCCCGCATGACCTAACTAAGTGCTATTGTGGGGTCCATTGCGTACTACCCCACTTGGGAAGGTTTGGCCCATGACAGAATGGCCCCATGAAGCAATTTACATCGCTGCCACGTGGTACATTCGACAGCACTGCATGCGTGAAGTTGAATGGCGCTACACGTGCTTGCAAATAGCCCATGAGCCTTTGCAATCGCTAATTTCACTTGAACCCGATGAACTGCCGATAGTGAGTTGCTTCATCGACACGGATTCCTGGTTTGTCATGACCTCCAAACGGATTGAGATCAGCAATAAAGACCGGCGCGATACAGTAATTCCGCTTGAGATCAAATCTTGGGACTGGGGAGATTTCAAGGCCGGCATGGAGCCAAAAATTGGAGCCGCGACACTCACCTTAAACGACGGAACGTCACTGTCACTCCCATATGAAACAGGTTATGCGTCAATGGCTCCGATCCACTATGAGATGTTTTGGTCGGTTAAATACCCCGCGCTGGATAAACTTGACCTAGAGCGGATTCGCACCATGATTTGATATAGCGACTTCTGAAAAGGGTCATGAATGCCCTTTTCCAGTCTGTCAAATCGAAGGTGAAAAGGCATTCATAAGTGGACATTCTGGGTCGGTCTCGTCCCTAAAGTCCGCTTTGTTCCCGGCAACTGAAGTGCACCATCGCCGGCCAGAACGGTGATTTCGTGCCAAATGCAGACAAGCTCAGATCCCGGTTACTCGTGAACTCCAAGCCGTATCGGAGCCGCACTGGGCATCGACCGAGGCTTGCGTCGAAAAAGAAAAACTGTGTGAAAGGCTTTGGGGCCTCGATCCCACCACTCGCCGTCGCTCACCGGTTTTGACCATTCAAGGCCCAACGTCTCCATCACATTGCCAAATCGGACCAGTCCGTTCTTTTCGCTCCCGAGGCAATCATCCGCATTTCGAATGAACGTCACACAGCCATCCCTGTGCTGTGTAATCTCGTCTCCCGTTCTCATTACATCGACGAACGCATCCCAATTTTCCAATCTATAACCACCGTCATGAAATGCTGAATCGTAAGCTTTGAAAAGGAGGCGATCCGTTCGCATGTTGCTGCCGTCAAGCTCCACGAGCAGCGTCTTTGAGAAACGTTTTGGAAGGCACGTCGCAATTGAAGGAACCGATACTTCTTCAGCAAAATGTAGGAAGGGTCTGGCCACGCTGAATAGCACATCTACATCGTTCGACTTCATGAGAGCCTCTACTCCGCGCATGGTTGCGCGATAGCAAGACATCACCATGCGTGTCGAATGTCAAAGAGTCCGTTTCGGGTCAAAAATGCTCTTTTCCAGTCTGTCAAACTGACAGTGAAAAGACATTCGAAGGCGGACGTTTCGGCCCAGTCTCGCTCGGAATGCCCGGTTTACCCCTGACAACGGACTCTATCTGAGTAGGCCTGCTACTTCCGAAAAGTGCCAATTCCAGAAGTCGCAATTCACATTTGCACCCCGTGCGTACCCCAGAAAAGCTGATTTTCCTAGCTGGCGCATAAGTCTTGTTTTGTGCACCAGTGCCAAGGTTGGCACGGTTCAGCAAACGGACAGATGAAACGTTCGTGTCTGGTTCGCATGGATAAAACGTGATCACTATGCTAGAATGAAAGTGACCTCAAACCGTAACTCTGCGACATTTAGCTATGCTGTTCTTAAGAATAAGATACGCTGCTGCAGTTGTGACGAACAACGCCAGCGCACCCGCTAGATTGATGTACTTAGAAAAGGCCCGAAGAGCCTGCTATCTGCGCCAACAGTTGATAATAAACCCGCTGCTGGGTTCGATTAGTTCCGGGTTACTTAGGCCTATCCCAGAGCGGATATCAGAGACGCTTTGGACAGTTTTTGGTGGCGTAGGTCAAAAGATGCGAGACATTGTGGATGCGGCAGTGCTTATTGCGGTGAGATTCATTCTTATTGCAGCAATTGTGGCGGTCTTGTGGACCGTAGTAGGGTGGCTCCTATGATGAACTCCGCAGAGCATCTAATTGTGATTGGTGGCGCGTAATGAACAATCATTCGATCACTGGTGTGGAAAAATTGAAGCTTTGGATGCAGTTTATCATCACAATTTTGACTGTGCCTTTTGCAATTTGGGTAATCTTCAGTACCGACGCGGTTGCCACTGAGAAGCAAATTGCAGTTGGGTGGATTGGGCTAATTTTTGGCTTCTGGTTTGCTCCTTAGAATAATCGTCTAAAAGGTTTGTGGTCAACAATCCGCAGGATTCTCACGCATTTGCTCCGTACGACAACCATGGTTTGCACGGCATATTATCGCACCAATTTGCGCAGGACCGCCTCACGCGGTCTCGTGCATAACTCGTGAGTTCGGCACCACCGGCTGTGCTCGCCGGAACTTCCGAAAGGGGTCATTTTCTACCGTATTGAAGCCCAGGTTGCGACTTCCGATACACACCAGTAACCGGACAACTGTACAGGCACAGCCGGATGCCAGTCGGTTTCGATTCCAGGTTTTGGCTAAACCCTATGAGCCCACGTTCTGGAGCGCGGCCCTGAACGCCACCACCTGTTTGCGGCCGTCCCACTCCGGCAGTACCTTGGGGTCTTCGCCGCGCGCCACATGGGCGACGCAGAGGACCGGCCCTTCGGCGCTATACAGGGCATCGATCATGGCCTCCACACCGGCCTCGTCCGAGACGTCGGCAACCCGGGCGATGCCGGCGCCGCGGGCCATCGCGGCGATGTCGGCGGGCCCTGCGGTGAGGCTCTGCTGTTCGCCGGTTTCGCCGAAGCGCTCATTGTCGAGAACCAGGATTGCAAGGTTCTGGGGCGCCGCCCGCGAGATGGTTGCGAGCGAGCCGATACCCATCATCATGTCGCCATCACCGGTGACAACGAGCACCCGGTCGCGCGGCCGCGCCAGCGCCAGTCCGAGGCCTGTCATTGCGACAAGACCCATGGCGCCCCAGAAATGGAATGTCTTCGGGCTCTCGCCCGCCGCAGCGACATCGTAGGTGGGGGCGCCAAGGCCGGAGACCACCAGAGCTTCACCGCGCGACGCCAGGACGCGGGCCACAAGCGGGCGGCGCATGAGTTCGCCGCGCCCGTTGACCAGCACGCCGCTCATTTGGCGAACTCCTTGGTGCCGATGACGCGCTGGCGAACCAGAACCGCCGCGCTGCCGCCCTGCCCGAAGGAGTGGTCGGCAGCCTCCGCAAAGGCCGTACCGACCGTCTCCGCGCTGTCGGCGGAGAAGCAGCGCACCCCCATGGCCTCGAGCGCCGGGCGGCTGCCCTGCCCCATCGGCACCTACCACGGATTGCGCTCGCCGTCTTCGCCGCGCATGGTCACCAGCATCAGGCACGGGGTTTTCGTGGCCGCGGGCAGGGAAAGCGCGTTGATGCAGTTGCCAGTGCCGCTGGACTGCATGAACAGCGCGCCGCGCTCGCCGCCAAGGCCAAGCCCGAAGACCAGAGCAACGCCTTCCTGCTCGGAACTGAGCGTCACGACGCGGATATCCGGATCTGCTTCGCAGGCGACGAGCAGGTCAGTCAGCCCGCCATCGGGAACGGTTGCGATGGTCGCGATCTCATGCGTTTTGAGCAGGGCAAGGACGTCGCTCGACCAATCATGTCGCATTGATTGTTCGCATGGGTTGCATCGGCCAAAATGAAAAGTGCCGAAGGGTTTTGCGAATGCCGCGCGAGGTTGCCCCCGCGCGGTGCACGTGGTTCGCAGGCCTACTGACGGGCTTACTGAATTGTGCCGTCAGCCCGCAGCTTGGCGACCACCGCGTCGACAATCTCCTGAACCGAAGGAGATGTTCCAGGTTCGCCCTTGGGGCCTGTCGGGCCCTGTTCTCCCTGCGGTCCGGCAGGTCCTGCAACACCTTGCGGGCCCTGTGGACCGGGATCGCCCTTGGCGCCGGCGGGACCTGGATCGCCCTTGGCGCCGGCGGGACCTGGATCGCCCTGGCCACCGTCAGGTCCCTGCGGTCCGGCCGGACCTGGATCGCCCTTGGGCCCGGCATCGCCCTGGTCGCCCTTCAGCGTGCCGGTGTGGTTGGTTGCCAGATCCTTCGAGACGGCCTCGACCGAGGGAGCGTTCTTCTCCACACTATCCAGGCGGTTGGATAGGCTGTTGATATAGGCGATTGCCACGATCGTCGGAATAATCGCTCCAGCCAGCGCCGCGCCCGCCAGTCTGCCGAAACCACCTTGTTGTGAATCACTCATCTGTCACTCCCAATTCGCGATTGAACACTGGGCACGTGCGCACACCGCCGTATCCCCTAGTATACTTGAGCCTTGTGCGGAGTTGGCCTCCCGCTGCGTCCCGACTTCCAATGCCACGAAGCTGGCCTGATGTCGATATCAAGTTGGTCGATACAGGAAGTCTGGCGCTTTGACTGCCGGTTTCCTCCCGATCCGCAGGGCCTTTGCGGATTTACTCGCTGCAACAACAGGCTCAGATTGATTGCAGCCTCGCAAGAGTGCGCGGAATGGTTTAACCAAAACGTGGTCGAACGGACCCAAAATCGCAGGAACGCGTAACCAACGCGCGATCGAGTGTCCCGAGCACGCCCTTTGTATCAAGCTCAAGACCGAATGATGAACTATTGTGCCGATACCCCTCTCAATAAGAGACGTATCTCACATTAATAATAGAAGTATATCCCATGTAGAAGCGTTATCATTTTTTGATCTGCCATTCACTCTAGAAACTGTCATATATAGTTCCCATCTAGAAACGACTTTTTCACGATTTATACTTATTTTTAATTTTCACACCGAGATTCGTCGATATTTTCTTTAGAAATGAGCAGAGAGTTCCTATATAAGATCCCTATCTTAGGCGGAAACTTCAGGGAGTGTGCTGGCCGTGGTCTCGACACAGAAGCTTGATCAGGAAATTGAAAAGACCCAGACGATGGTCGAGGAAATGCGCTCGAAGATCGAGCAAAGCGGCCAGATTCTGGACAAAATTGCGGATTCGGAATCTTTGGGCGATGTCGATTTCGATATCGAAAACGCCCGTATAGAGGACGTCCTCACCCAGCAGAAAGTCATGGAAGCGAACATCGCCGACCTGATCATCGGGCTCGAGGATGTCACCAATTCCTTCGGCTCCGAGTTCGATAGCATGCAGGCCTTCAGCTTGTCGGAGAAACTGGTCGGCATCTTTTCCAAGACCAAGGCCAAGGCCATGCGCAACGACCGCGTGCGCACCACATCACTGGCCGGCAATCTTCAGGACCTCCTGTCCAAGTCCGACACCATCGTGATGATCCTGAAGAACCAGAGGGAAGTGCTTGACGCCCGTTACGCCACGTCCGAGGAAAGCCTCAAGACGGTGATCGCGCGGCGCCAGGGCGTGACCGAGGAACTTCAGGCCACCCAGGCGCGCATCGAAGAACTCAATCCGATGCTGCTCGACATCGAGAACCAGATCGCGGCGTCGACCGACCAGGCGGCACGCACAAAACTGGAGGGCGGCCGTTCGGAGCTGGCGACCGAGTACAATCAGGCGCAGGCGCGCGAACAGGAACTGCTGGCGGCATCGCAGACCCTTGAGCGCTACACCTCCATGTTCCAGACCTTCGTCGACAGCCTGAACAATCAGATCGCGGCGCAGAAGACCCTGATCAACAAGCTGGCGATCGATACCGAACAGCGCATCGTGCTCTACAAGGCACTGGAAGACTCACTGAAGACCGCGGCCCAGCAGGACGTCGCGCACCAGATCAACACGCTGGGCGCCAAGGTCGACACGGCCGCCGAACAGACCATGGCGGGGATCGGCGCCGCCGCCCAGTCGCACATTGCCGACCTTCTGGAACTGCACGAGCAAAGCATGCTGAGCACCCAGGAGATCCAGCGGCGTAAGAAACTCGCGGACGATGCTTTTGCCCGACGCTTCGGCGAGGTCATGGAGAAGCACCAGACCTCGTCCTACATGCAGCAGTAGGGCGCGGATTTGAACGCGCCAGGTGCGGCCATGACAAATATGGTGGCGGATATCGAGCGCTATTTCGGCGCTATCGACGCGGCATTCCGTGGCCTCGGGCAGGTGTTCGAAACCGAGGGCGAGTGGGTCAAGCGCCACAACCTGATCCACAGTATCTGCAAGCTGCATCTCGACCGGCTGCGGGTGGCGCATGAGTGCTGGGAACTTTCGACCCGGTTCTGGGACACATTCAAGATCGATACCCGGGATTCGGGGTTTCCCGTTTACCAGCACATACTGCAGCTCGAAAACGACCGCAAACATGCGGAAAGCCGCCTTGAGCAGATCGCCACGGCGCACCAGATCCGCAAGGAGATGATTGAACTCTTGCTCAAACACCGCGAGCACCCGGGCGAATTGCAGCGCAAGATGGCGCAGAGACTCTATTTTGAAACCCTGGCGGACTACGATCTGTTCCACCCGCACACGGCGCCGCGCACGGTGCGGCATTCGATCAACCGGCGCACCGGACGGCATTATTATGTGGTCCAGTGGGCGACCTATGACGGCACCGCGCACCTGCCGCTGGTCTATGTCGCGGTGATCGAGGACTCTTCGGACGATCCGTCGCCACCGCCGGCCGACCGGGAAGACGGACACAAGCCGTGGCCCGAGGGCGAGGCCATCAGGGGCCTGCCCAACCGCAGTGTCAGCGCCGACTTCGAAGCCTTCACCGAGGCCCACTCCGGGTATGGCCTGACCCTGACCACCATCGCCACTGCGCTCGACAAGGATTTCCCGCAACTGCACCCCAAGCAGCTGCGGCGCTTTGTCATCGGCCCGTTTTACGCGGGCGGCTTCACCAACCACAATGATGAGGTCCAGGGCATCCTCGACAAGGTCGACGACCCGGACAACATGTGGCTGATGACCTGGACCGCCCAGGAGCTCTGGTCCAAGGAAGAGCGTCCTGCGCGGTGGGGCCTTTGGGGCAAGTCGGCGCCGGAAGAAGTCTTCCACATCGACACCGACAGTATCGACTGCGTGCGCCAGGGGGTCAGCGCGATCGAACGCCGCGCGCTGATTCCGCACGAGGCCTATCAGGCGGTCTATGCCCAGGGCCGTGTCGACGAGATTCTGGGCGACTACGAGTGCTATATCGCCAGCGGCGATTCAATTATCCGAAATGTGTGAGGTTTGAATGGATATTGGACTGACCACCCTGCAGGAAGAAGACATCGCGAAGCACATTCCGGCCGCCCATGCCCTGTTGCAGCGCGCCACCGTCATCATTCCCGACGACGACAGCCGCTCCAAGGTCGAACTGGCGGGCACCAGGCGGCGCTTCGTCAGCACGGTCTCGACGTCCAACCTCAAGCGCACGGCGGATGTCAAAATCCTCAACACCATCTCGGGCGTTCATGCGGACGATGAGATGCTTTCGGTCGAACAGCACAGGCTTGCTTTCAAGCTGCGACGCGCCATCGCGGTGGGGCTGGCGGTGGTCGATGTGTTTTCGCGGCAGACCGAACTTGAATCGCTGACCGACAAGAACAAGGCCTCGGCGCTGTCGGGCGACAGCGCGACGCGCTATCACAAGCTCCTGAGCTCGGCCGCCTTCGTCGCCCTGTTCACTGCCGGCAGCTATCTCCTGCAGACCATCGACGGCGATGCCGACGCGACCGCCGACACGCCGGACCCCTCGTTCATCTTCGACACGCCGCATGACGCGGCGAAGAGCTTTCTCTACGGGCTCGACAGTGCCATCGACGGCGCACCGGACGACGCGCAACTGCTGGCCCGGGCCAAGGCCTTTGCGCGAGCAACCCTTGAAGGACTGATGGCGCGGCACGCAAGGTTCGACGACGTCAAGACCTT
The DNA here is from genome assembly GCA_021775615.1 of Hyphomicrobiales bacterium. Taxonomy (GTDB): domain Bacteria; phylum Pseudomonadota; class Alphaproteobacteria; order Rhizobiales; family JAJFHB01; genus JAJFHM01. The sequence goes on along the minus strand of JAJFHL010000315.1, from coordinate 19,342 downwards.
CGATGAGATGCGCATCCGGCTCGACAGCGACGATTTCACGCTGAGCGGGCTGAGCATCGAAGAGCGCTCGACCCGCAAGCCCCTGATCATGACCTTCAAGAAACCGGAGGAAGTGGTCGGCAACCACATTGCCAAGTATCAGTCGATCAAGCTCGCCAAGATGCTGATGGCCTATGACTTCGACAAGCAGCTCAATCCGTTTGTCGAAATGGGCGGTTTTCTCTTCACCTTCATCGGCGACGGCTTTCCCGGCACCGGCAAGACCACGCTGATCCAGATGATCGCGGGCCTGATCAAGGACTACTGCGACATGGCCGGCTACACCTTCCATTACGAGAATTTCGGCATCGACCAGATTTCGTCCTATCAGGGCAAGTCGGGGCAGAACTGCAAGCAGTTTGTCTCCAACGTGATGGACCCCCGGGTGATCGGTTTCGGCACCGTCGACGATATCGACCAGGTGGCGGCGAAGCGCTCCGACGACCGCGCCTCGGCCGGCCAGCAGGAGGTGACCGGCGTCCTGATGGAGAGCTTTTCCGGCGCCAATACGGTGGTGCGCGGCAACTGCTCGTTCGGCATGTTCTCGAACTACCCGGAAAACGTCGACGACGCCCTGCGCCAGCGCGCCGGCGCCCGGTGGCTGGTCGACGGACCGCAGACGGCGGAGGACTATATCGACATCTTCGCGCTGCTCGCCGGCAAGAACCATTCGGTTGAAGTGGGCGGCCACGAGCTTTACGCGACCCAGGAAATCGAGCGCGCGGTCTCGACCGCCTATGAGCAGCACAACGAACCGCAGGAGCCGCGGCTGCAGAAGGTGCACACCAAGTTCCAAAAGGCGCACGGCAAGCCGGAAACCCTGAAAGAGATCGGGCTTTATCTCCATGCCATCAAGGAGGCCGAGCCCCGCTTCACCGGACGCGCCATCAAGAACATCACCGATGCGGCCAAGATGCGGGCGATGGATATCGAGCTGCCTGACGAATGGTTCGAGGAACCGGACGTGTTCGTGCGCCAGCCCTACGAGACCAAAATGGAGATGATCGCGGAGTTGCGCGGGGAAATTTCCCTCGACATGATCATCCAGGAAATCCATCGCTACGCGGACTCCGAATTCCGCTATACCGAGAAGTCGGACGCGACCGCCGTCGACGAGGCCATCCGGAACCTGCGCGTGCGCGAACGCGCGGCGGCCGAGATCGAAGTGCTCAAGGAAAAAGGGCAATGGAACGCCTGATCGACCATGACCTGATGTATGGCGGCATGCTCACCGTGAATCAGCCGCACATGATCGCGCGCTACAACGCGGCGCTCGTGGCGCTTGGCATCAAGCCAACCACCTGCAGCTCGATTTCGCTCGACGCCACCGGCTATTCTCCGGAAGTGGCGGAGGAACTGGACGACGAACGCTATCTCGACCCACATGGCGTCAATCGCCGGTTCATCATCGTCAGTCCGGAACAGGGCAAGCTTCCCGTCACCAACATCAACTTCTCCTATACCACCGATCTGGTGCACGCCTTCTTCGAGGAAAACAGGCAGGCACTCCAGGTCCTGACGTTGAAGGACGTGGTCTATGGCGAGATCGACAATTCGACCTACCGGATCGACGACCTTGCGGACATTCTCTCCATCAAGCGGGTCGAGTTCATCGTCAAGACCGCCGACAAGCTGCTCGACAAGGCTCAGCTTCTCACCCGGCTGGTGGAGCAGTTTCAAAATGACAGAGACAGCTGGCGCAACAATGCGCTGATCGATGAAATACTAGAGCTGGCGCGCGCCTGCGGCGATCCGCGCCTGAACGAGTTGATCCCGCAGAAGACCCGGTTCGAACAACGCTCGTTCTGGACCCGGCATTTCGGCGGCGTCTACGTTTTCCACGACGAGGACGATAACGGCGCCGTGGTGGTCGGCACGCCCGACAAGCCCAAATTCGCGCTCGGTCAGGCCGACCTCAAGCGCTATCTGCCGCTCTCGGCCTATGAAGACATCTATACCTATCTCTATGTCACCGACCGGGTCGAGCTTTGGAACGCCGCCTGGCTCGACCGAACCGACATTCTGGACCTGAGGATCAAGCAGTATGTCTATGCGGCAATCGCCCGGGCCAACCCGAAAAAGAGCCTGGTGGAACTCGACGAGGCGTGGGTCAAGGAGTGGACGCGGAAGAATTTCGAGAATCTCTCGGAAGACGGCGCCTTCCCGTTTCTCACCCGGATGCGCAAGAACGCCTTCAACGGGTCGGAGATCAACCTCGACGACGTGCGGCCCGACCTGAGGTTCCTGACCATGCGGGCCAATCCGGACCATCCGGACCACTGGGTGGTCAACCGCCTGTTGTCGGAATATGTTCCGTTCGATTTTCTCACCCGCTTCATCGTCAACAAGGAAGCGTTCTACGAGGACTACCAGACCTTCAAGTCGAAGTTCCGGGACTATGTGGTGCACGCGGTGACCACGACCTATTTCCCCCAGCGCGAGAAGTTCCTCGCCCGCATGTTTGAAAAGTAGGAGAGACCCTTGCTCGACCCCATCTTTGAATGGCTCGGCCGCATGTTCAGCGCCATCGGTACCTGGATAAAGGCCACCATACTGGCCATCATCTGGCCGTTCACCGCGACCTATGCCTTCTACAAGCGCTCCGGCCTCCTGATCAAACTGGTGCTGGGCGTGCTGATCATTCCCTTCGTTCTGGGCTATATCTGGTTCTTCTGGCACACCGCCTGGATCCGCGATTACGACATCAATTATTCTGACAGGTTCAATTTCGCCGAGCGACTGAAAGGCGCCGGCGAACAGGTGGCGCCGGAAGGCGGGGTCAATACGACCCGGACTTGCGGACGTTCTTCTATTGTGGATGTGACCGCCGATCTTCTCGATTTCAACGTCAACCGGAATCTCTGGATATCCTCCAATCCACTCTACAAGGCAGGCCTGTTCTGGGCGCTCGAGTGGGACCAGACCTGGTTCTTCGACAACAAGGCAAATTTCCAGCGCGGCGTCCACCAGGCCGCGTCGCGCACCGCGATCGAGTTGGCCGACGCGCTCGGCCGGGTGCGCGGAACGTCTGAAATCGATCCCGATCTCAAGGTTGCCAAGGGCAATGTGCAGTTCGACCAGTTTACCTGGTATTTCAACATCTTCGATGACCAGCCGTTCGGCCCGACCACGCCGACACCGACCTACTTCCGCAACGCCCATGACGCACTGATGCGTTACAACGAGCGGCTCATCAACTGCGAGGCGACCTTCGATGCGCGCGCCGACAATCTTTTGCAGTTCCTCGACCGGGTGGCCAAGGATATCGGCTCTGCATCCGCCGTCATCAAGGAGCGGTCAGAGGGCTATAACTCGGGCTGGTTCGACACCCGTGCCGACGACATTTTCATGAATTCCAAGGGCCAGCTCTATGCCTACTACGGCATCATGAAGGCGACCCGCACGGATTTTCAATGGATGATCAAAAGCCGCGGGCTGGATGACATCTGGGACCTCATGGAGGACCACCTTTTCCGCGCCGTTTCGCTCGACCCGTTCATCGTCTCGAACGGCCGCGAAGACGGCTGGCTAATGCCGACGCACCTCACCACCATCGGGTTCTACATCCTGAGGGCACGCTCAAACCTGGTGGAGATCAGGTCGGTGCTGGACAGGTAGCATCGCCGCCATGTCACCGTCGGCGGTGCGTGCACACAGCACCTATGGTGCCCCGGGGCATCTGTCTGCGCCCACCCGAAACTGTTAGGTTTCGCATGCGTGAACCAGGGAGCATGCCATGACCATCGGCCTTCGCGACATTGAGGAGATCCGGTCCGGCTTCGATCCGGTGGCGGCGCGGTCCTTTTCGCTGCCGAGCCGGTTCTATATCGAACCTGAGTGCCTCGAGTTCGAGAAGCGGGCGATCTTTCACCGTTCGTGGCAGTTCGTCTGCCACACGGAGAAACTGAAAGAGCCCGGCAGCTACATCGCCTTCGACGTTCAGGGCCAGAGCATCTGCGCGGTGCGCGATGCAGACGGCGTTCTGCGCGCGTTCTACAATGTCTGCCGCCACCGGGCGCATGAACTGCTCTCGGGCGAAGGCCGCACCCGGCTCATCACCTGCCCCTATCACGCCTGGGCCTATACGCTGGACGGCCGCCTGCGCGCGGTGCGCAACGAGGACCGCATCGAGAATTTCGACAAGGCGGACTTTTGTCTCATGCCGGTGCGGATCGAAGAGTTCTGCTCCCTGGTGTTCGTCAATCTCGACCCCGATGCCGTCCCGCTCAAAGAGCAGTCGGGAGATCTTGAAAAAGAGATCCTCAACTGGGCACCCGACATCGCCGATCTCACCCATGCACACCGGCTCACCTACACTATCAAGGCCAACTGGAAGGCGGTCGTCGACAATTTCCTCGAATGCTACCACTGCCCCGTCGCGCACAAGGACTTCTGCTCGCTGGTCGAGATGGACACCTACAAGGTGACGACACACGGCATCTGGTCGAGCCACATGGCGAAGGCCGGCGTTGCGGAGAACTCGGCCTATGACGTGGCCGATGCTTCCGTGCAGGAACACGCGGTGTGGTGGCTGTGGCCCAACATAACGCTGATGCGCTATCCCGGCGCCGGCAATTTCATGGTCTGGCGGTTCATTCCCGTTGGGCCGGAAGAAACCTATGAGGTGTTCGACTTCTTCTTCGAGAGCCCCGAACCTTCGGCAGCCGAAGTCGAAGCGATCCGCTATATCGACGAAGTGCTGCAGCAAGAAGACATCGGGCTGTGCGAAAGCGTCCAACGCGGCATGCGCACGCCGGCCTTCGACCGCGGCCGCTACATGGCGGACCCGGCAGGCTCGGGAATGAGCGAACATGGCGTGCACCACTTTCACGCGCTCGTACTCGATGCCTATGAACGCATGACGGGCTGACGGCGGTGGCGGACAGGCTCGCGGGCAAGATCGCCCTGATCACCGGGGCGGCGGGCGGCATGGGTTCGGTCACGGCAAACCGTTTTGCCGAGGAAGGCGCCAGCGTCGTGGCGACCGGGCTGGCACCGCCGGACGAAGCCTATGCGGAGGGGGTTTCGTTCTCCGTGCTCGACGTCACGTCATCGGATCAGGTGCAACAGGTGATGGCGGACATCGAAGCGGCGCATGGACGGCTCGACATCCTGGTCAATGCCGCCGGCATCGAGATCGAGAAGACCATCGAGGAAACTTCCGAAGCCGAATGGGACCGGCTGATCGACATCAACCTCAAGGGCACGTTCCTCGCCTGCAAGCACGCCCTGGCCCTGCTGCGCAAGACGGAGGGCGGCTCGATCATCAATTTCGGCTCCTATGACGGGTTCATCGCCGATCCGAAGCTCGCCGCCTACTGCGCCTCCAAGGGCGGCGTACACGCGCTCACAAAAGCCATCGCCTGCGACCACGGACACGAAGGCATCCGCTGTAACGCGGTCTGCCCGGGCTATATCGACACGCCAATGATGCAGTCGTTCCTCGGCGAGGCGGGTACCACTGAAACGGTCGCCGAACAGATCGCCCGCGTCACTCCCATGGGCCGCGACGGCAAACCCAACGAAGTCGCAAACATGGTCTTGTGGCTGGCGTCCGACGAGGCCGAGTTCGCCACCGGCCAACTCTTCGTCATCGACGGCGGTCTGTCGGCTCAGATCCAGCAAATGCGGCTGTAACGCAGTTCACCCTCGCATCGCAGCCAGCCTCGATCAGGTTGTTTCCGCCGCACGATATGCTATGCATTCCGGCTGGCGTCGAACAATCGCATGCTGAACAGAACCGCCGTTGACATCAAACCGGGGACCGCCAGGACACACGCCATGAAGGTCAAGACCAGCAAGATCACCAACCTGTTCCCGACGCCGTTCGGACGGGTGGAATTCGAGGGCTTCGATGACATCCATCGCCGGATTGTCGAATTCGTCCACGAATGCGAGGCCCAGGGCAAGATCAGGGATTCCCGCGTCGACGTGACATCCAACTGGGGGAACGGTTTTCAGATTCCGCTGCTGCGCGAGAAGGTTCCCGTGATCGAAGAATTCACACAGCATATCTATCAGTCGTTCGAAGGCTTTCTGAGATCCATCGGCTTAGGCGAAATCGACGCGGACATCACGGCGGACGCATGGATCGTGGTGTCGCGCACCGGCGGCTACAACGCCCCTCACATCCACCCGCATGGCACGTTCAGTTCGATCTACTATGTGAGCATCCCCGAAAGACCGTCACCGCAAGGCTATCTGGAGCTCGTGAACCCGCTGGGCTCAGCCGCACTGCAAAGTTTTGGCAGCACGAACCAGCTCGTCGAACCGAAAGAAGGAACGCTCATGTTCTTTCCAAGCCACCTGATGCACGGCGTGCATCCTTTCGAGGGAGAGGGCGAGCGTATCAGCCTCAATTTCGATTATACCATCGTGCAGAAAGACACGGACGGAAGCAATCCGCTGCGCGGCATTCAGCGCGGTTAGGGCGTTTCATTTTGCGCCGGTGCGGAGCCGCGGTCCGATACGCCTGACCACGCTCCAGAGGTATCAAACGCAGGCTATTGCATCAAGACAACGAAGTTAGTGCCCTTCGGCGTGGTTTCCTGGCTGATGCCGTCATTGGTGATGGCGAGCGATGAGCCCGGCGTCAGCATCTCGCAGCCGTCGCCTCTATTCTATTACCCTCTCCAAATCACCGAGCCTGCTGATCGAGGTGGACAACCTGTTGATCACGAAAAGATAGCCGTTCACGGTTTGCCGGTTTGCCCGATTTCCTTTCGCCAGTTCTCGCGAAAGCTCTCGCGAGTAGGCCTCCAGGTTTTCTTCCTGACGATTGATATCCAGCTTTATTCTGCGTCTCAGTGCTTGCGGAAAATCGTTTTTCGAAATTCGCGATATGTACACCGCTGCCTGTGCCGGATGGGTGCGGGCGAATTTCACGAGGGCCTTGTTCAACTGCGAATTTGAGTTCGGTATCACCAGCTCATATTCCGTGTCCCAGTTCTGAGCTATCCGTGAAGCGATTTTCCTGATCACCGTAAAATCGGAGTTTGCAAAGACAGGAAGCGCCTGTGGCCGTTGCGGGCCGGCACCGCCGCCCGCGGGGCCAGGGCCGCCACCTTCTCTTGCCACAGCCAGTTGCGTCATGGGCAGCAGTATCAGCGCAACAGCGACGGCCGCCATCCGGGCAAGCGTCAAACTCCGGTCTTGCAAGCTCATGAGATTGTCCCGATCGTTTCTCAGGTTTCGGTTGCTGCCGATTTCATCAAATTCCAGGTTCGGATTTCTCGAATAGCTTAGTCCGCCCGTGCGACGCATGTCGTCATCAGATCTAATGACATCAATCCAGTTTGAGGGTGAAATCTCGCGGCCAGACGGGTCATCCGGCATTTCAGCCAAGAGACGAGGGGCACCTGTTGGTGCCGCGAGCCAGTCTCTTGCATGTCATCGGCCCTACTCGAGATGACACCGGTCGACAGGGGCTAGAGCGGGATCAGGAAAAGTGGATACCGGTTTTCCGTCCGATCCCGCTCTAAAACATTAGAATCGGTCACGTTTTATCGACTTAGGTGATTCAACCTAAGTCGATTGTGATCTAGTCTCCGGCTTCACGGCCACAACACGTCTCTGGCCTCATGAGCGGCGATCATGGCCAGTTCGACGATCGGCGGCCTTCGCGGTACAGATGCCGGCCAATCATGGCATCGCCGGCCACTACTTCCAAACGAATTGAAAGACCCGAAATGCGCGAAAGAGTGTTCCTGCACGGCCTTCGGAAAGGCGCCCGGGTCTACTGCATCAGCACCACAAAATCCGAACCCTTCGGCGTGGTTTCGCGGCTGATCCCGTCATTGGTGATGGCGAGGGACGAACCCGGCGTCAGCATCTCGGAAATGCGCTGGCGGACATCACCGGGGATTTCGATACGGCTCAGCGCTTCATTGGCGGTCGAGGCCGCCGGCACCGTGCCATCTTCTCCGGTCTCCGCCGACTTCTCGCGCTTGTCGTGGCTGTTGATGCCGGACCCCTTGGTCAGCGTCACCGTCAGCCAGCGGGTCTCGGTCGCACCGTCCTCGAAATGCATGGCGGTGTAGAGATGCGCTCCAAGTGAACGCTCGCCCCCACTAATGAACACCGGCGCATCCATGACCGGATTGAAGTCCTGGCGCACGTAAAGATGACCGTTGGCGGGAACGCCCCGTCCGGACTTCTGGTACAGCTTGGTGATGAACGCGTCGGACACCAGACCGTTTACCGGAAGACTGTAGGTGGTCTGAAAGCGCATGATCGATTTCGCCGTGGCCGGACCCATATAGCCGTCCGCCTCGCCCGGATCGAAGGCAAGTTCTTCCAGCAATTCCTGGATCTCGATCAACTGCTCGCGGCCGGTTCGCCGGGTGACAAGAATACGAACCGGTGATTTGGAGCGTTTCGGCGTGTCCGCGACGGTCTCCTCCGACATGGAAACGGGCTTGGCTTCCGGCGCGGTTTCAGTTTCGGTGTCCGTCGCTCCTTCCACCACTTCCGTCGTTTCGACCGGATCGGCCGGCTTTACGGCCGGGGCCGCGGGCTGGAACAGGGTCTCGTGGCTGATTTCCGTCGGCACGACCGTCTCGTTGGCGACCACCACATGAATGCCCTTTTGCGTAAAGTTGAAGAGCTGGCCGGCAAATCCGCCCGGCATCCGGACGCAGCCATGCGAGGCCGGATGGTTCGGGACGCTGTTGGACTCATGAAGAGCAATGCCGGACCAGGTCAGGCGCTGCATGTAGGGCATCGGCGCGCCGGAATAGATGTTCGAACGATGGTGCCTTTTCTTGCCGAGTATCGAAAACACGCCTGACGGGGTCGAGTATCCCACCTTTCCGGAGGACACACGCGAGGTCACCAGCGGCTTGTCGCCCTGATAGACGGTCAGGCGCTGCTCAGGTAGCGAGACGATGATCTGGACCGGGTCTTTGGAGTCTTCGCTCGGGACCCATTTTGGCGGTGCCTGCCGGGTCTGCTTGTAGGTCTGCCGCAGTTGCTGCCGGCGTAGCGCCCGTTGCTGGCGCAGCGCTCGTTGCTGGCGGCGCAATTGCCGCTGGCGGCGCAGCTGCCGCTCGTAGCGGTATTCCTCGCGGGTACGCCAGTGATTGTGACGGCGTCCATTCCAGTGTGCGACCTGGATTTCGCCGGTCGTCGCGGTTATGCCGGCGCCTTGCGCCGCGGCGCCCTGCGGGCCCGAAAATGCCAGAATGATGCCGAGGCAGACGCCTGCAGCCAAAATGTTCAGCCGTCCGATCACCATCGTTTCAACTGCCCTTCCAATGTTATTCGTGTTCTTTACGCGGAGCCGATTTTTGAGCAGTGAAAAGTGCAATGATCCCGCGAGGAAGGCAAGTGACAGGTGCGTGATTAGTAAACATAAAAGCCTCTCGATGGGCTACGCGACAGGTTACCGGCTTCCAGGCGGGAGGATCAGGGCATGGGTGTGGGCGATCTGCCCGGTGTGTTAACGCGGGGAGTGTGACGATGCTGGTGTCCGTAGGCGAGCGGCTTTGGCTGGTCGAAGGTGATCTGGTCGACTTTTACAGCTTCGCGTATCCCACACGCATGGTCATCGCGCGGCTGGGGCAGGAGGACCTGTGGATCTGGTCGCCGGTTGACCTGAACGATGCGCTGCGTGCTGAAATCGACCGGCTCGGCCGGGTCGCCCATCTGGTCAGCCCCAACAAGATCCACCACCTTTTCCTGCAGGACTGGCAACGGGCCTATCCCCAGGCGCGGCTCTATGGCCCGGCATCGACGATCCGGAAGCGCAAGGACCTGACATTTGAAGCGCCCCTTGGCGATACTGCGCCCGAGGCCTGGGCCGACGACATCGATCAGGCCTGGTTCAGGGGCTCGCTGTTCCTCGATGAAATCTTCTTTTTCCATCGTCCGTCGCGCACGGCAATTCTCGCCGATGCCTCGGAGAACTTTTCGGAAGCTTTTCTTGCACGCCACTGGAGCTGGTGGCAGCGGCCGATCGGCAGGTTGTGGAAGATTACCGAGGGATACGGATACGCGCCGCTTGAACTGCGGCTTTCGACCTTCAACCGTGCGGATGCTCGGCGCGCTGTCGAAAAAGTCCTCGACCGGGATCCGGAGCGGGTGATCATGGCGCATGGAGAATGGCAGGCGTCAGACGGCCGTGCCTACCTTGAACGCGCCTTCGCCTGGTTAAGATGACCGTCGCAAGAGGCGACTACAGATTGGAGCGGCTCATCTCCGTTGCCTCCGGCATGGAGCGGGTGTCGCGACCATGCCAAACGGTCTGGGCGATATCGCGTATGTGGAAGTAACGGTTCTGGCGCAGCAAGGGCCGGACGTCGTCGAGTTTCGGCATCGGATAGTGCGCGGCCGGCTCTCCGGACACGTCGACCGGATCGAGGGCACCGCCGCCGGCAAGGGCAGCGGACGTCCGCTCGATCAGCTCGGCGCCATGCCAGGCGGTCTCCACCATAAGCGCGCTCACGGTCTCCTGCGAAGCGACGGGGAACCTGCACCGCACGACGATCGGACCGGTATCGATACCCGGATCCATCCAGTGCACTGTCGCGCCGCCCGTCTCCTCTCCCTTTACCAGCGCCCAGGCATAGCTCATCGCGCCACGGTAGGCCGGCAGCCAGCCAGGGTGCAGATTGAGGATGCCGAGACGGGGAATGGCAATAACGTCCGGGTCGACGATCTGGCTGAAGTAAGCCGCAATGACCAGGTCGGGGGCGGTATCTTTGATGAATGCCTTGCCGTCGGCGGAGTTGACATTGGGGCAGTCGAGAAACCGCCACCCGTGTTGTCCGGCAAGCCGCCGGCACGGCAGGATGCCACGGCCCCGCAGCGGATTGATCAGGCCCGCCAGGGTGAGCGCCACGCGCTGGACCAGATGGTGGCCGTAGAGCGTGAGTGCGAAGCGCAGGCCGACACGGCGCGCCTGCTTCAGGCCGGGCCGCCGCATACGGCCGTCCCGGGTCGGAGGAAGGGCCGGGCCGCGAACAATGCCTGCAATTTCCAGATGCGGGCACTGCGCAATGGCGTTGAAGACCACCGCACTGCCCAGATGATGGGCGGTGTAGAGAAACACTGTCCTTAGTGGTCGCAAGGACACGGTCCTTTCGTTCAAATCGCCTACATGTCTATCAGTTGCTCACCGGATTCGCACCGCGATTGATCTGGATCAATGATTTTCAAATGTTGAATGACGCATGTTCCGCACGGGTCCTTTTTGCAGGAAGGACCCAGGCGGGTATGTGCACCAAACTCGACATGCATTCCCGCTGGACTGAGCCGCCGCTGCGTTTGGTGAGCCGGCGGTAAGGTGGGCGTTTCGGGCGGTCCGGCTGTCATTTTGCTGGTACACCCGGACTTTGCAGCTTCTTGGTTTCCCCCCGGCACCGGGGCGCCCACCAACTCTCCTCCATGGCGCATATGGCAAGCCCCGCACCTCGCGGCGGCATCTGATTGATGCAAATCAAAGTGCCCCAAGCACCAACCAGCTACGAGTAGGAAACTCCAGCAACCGCCACGCATGAGGTGCAGCATGTCGTACAAAACCATACTTGCAAGTTTCCAGGACACCGAACACGCGCCGCAGCTGATCGAGTTCTCAACCAGGCTCGCAGCAGAGCATGGCGCGCATCTGATTGGCTTGTTCGTGATGCCCGTGGTGCAAACCCACTCGATCTATGCGCCGGCGCCGGTGCAGATTTCGACCGAGCTTCTGGCCGCACAGCGCCAGCACGTCCAGCAAGTGGCAGGCGCCATCGAGTCAAAGTTCATCGCCGCCGCGGAAAGCGCCGAAGTGATATATGAATGGCGCTGCGTCGATGCCCAGTCGCCGCTTCTGGCGGACGCAGTTGTGGAACATGCCCGCAGTGCCGACCTCATCATTGTCGGTCAGCCGGAACCGGAAAACAGCTGGGAAGCCTGGGCGGCGATCCCCGAACAGGTTCTCCTGGACTCGGGCCGTCCGGTCATGGTGGTGCCCTATGCGGGCGAGCACAAGGCCACGCCCGAGCAGATCATGGTGGCCTGGAGCGGCACCCGGGAATCGGCACGGGCAACCTTCGATGCCCTGCCGCTGCTGCAGGCCGCCTCAGCGGTCAAGGTCCTGTCGGTCAACATCGGCAAGGGCGAAGGCATGAACGGCTTCACCCCCGGCGACGAGATCGCCGTGAATCTGGCGCGCCACGACGTCAAGGCCGAGACGGGCCGTTCGATCAATGCGGATATCTCGGTCGGCGACGAGCTCCTGTCGCGTGCCGCCGACTATGGCAGCGAACTCCTGGTGATGGGCGGATACGGCCATTCAAAGGTCTATGAATCGCTGTTCGGTGGCGCGACCCGGCATATTCTGCGGCACATGACGATGCCCGTCCTGATGGCGCATTGAGGGGGCGGGTATGACGTTCAAGAAAATCCGCCTCGAACTTGCCCGCAGCCACGATTTTCCCGAGGGCAGCAGCGAGCGCGGCTACGAATTCGTCGCCCCGCTCAAGAGCGACGGGCATATCGATGCGAGCGGCTGGCGCGCCGAGCGTGAGCGCTGCAGGGTGCGCCGGTTCTGGCCCGGCCAGGAAACTGAACTGGGACACCTGGTGCACAAGCGCGGCGGCGCCTGGGCGTTCCATTATGACATTCATGGCGACCAGGATGACGACGAAACCGGGTTCCGCTTCGCCGCCCATGCCTTCACGCCGGGCGAATATGTGTCGATCCGCGAGCATGACGACACGCTACAGACGTTCCGGGTGGTCGCGGTGCAGGCGCTTTAGGGATTTGCGCTTGCCAATCTGGCCAACTGCCGAGGCGAGCAGGCCACCGCGTTCGCGATGGCGGCGCATTGTGGGCGTCTATTCCGCCAGAACCACCCTAAATCTCGACGTCTATCGCCAGCCCCGCCGCAACGGCCGCGTCCACCGCCGCGGCGGCGACGGCAAGGTCCTGAAGGCCGACGCCGGTGCCGTCGAAAATGGTGATCTCATCATCCGACGACCGGCCCGGATGGGTGCCGTTGATCACCGCGCCGATGGGCGTGATGTCGGTTTCGGCAATCAGGCCGGCGGCCACCGCATGCTGGGTCTCGCCGATCGAGACCGATTGTGCCGGTTCGTCGGTGAAGACGGTCGCCGCGGCCACAAGGGCCGGGTCGAGTTCCTGTTTGCCCTTGGTGTCGGTTCCCATGCAGGCAATGTGGGTCCCGGCCTTCACCCAGTCGCGCATCAGCTGCGGTTCGAATGACGATGTGATCGAGATGATCACATCCGCCGCGGCGCCAAGCGCCTCGCGGTCGACGGCTTCGAACGGCAGGCCGATGTCCTTCGCGACCTTCTCCAGATTGGGCAGCATGTCGGGATGATAGTTCCAGGCGACCACACGGTCGAAGGCGCGCTGGGTGGCGGCGGCGCGCAGCTGAAAGCCCGCCTGATGCCCGGCGCCGATCATGCCGAGCACCTTTGCGTCGGGCCGGGCAAGATGCTTGATCGAAACCGCGCTGGACGCCGCCGTCCGCGCGGCGGTCAGGTAGTTGCCGCCGACCATCGCGTGCGGCCGCCCGGTATCGGGATCGAACAGGAAGACCGTGGACTGGTGATTGGTCAGCCCCTTCTCCATGTTGCCGGGCCAGTAGCCGCCCGATTTGAGGCCGAGCACGCCGCCGGCCCGGTCGAAGCCGGACTTGAAGCCGTAAAGCGCGTCGGCATAGCCGATCGCCTCGCGGATGACGGGAAAGTTGTAGGCGTCTTCCTTCGCCATGGCCGCAAAGACGTTTTCAACAGCAGTGAACGCGTCCTCGCCGGTGACCACCTGCGCGGCGGTTTCTTCTGAAACGATCAGCATGGGTTTGAATTCTCTTTGGTGGATTAAGCCTGGCCGGCCCGCTCCCCCGGCCCAACCACCCCAAGGGTAACCTCATCGGGTGGTTGGGCCGGGGGAGCGGGCTGGCGCAGATTTCACAAACTAAAACGCCATGCCGCGTGCCGTGACCGGCCACAGGCATTCGACCTTGCCGCCGCGGACGCCGACATACCAGTCATAGACGTTGCAGGTCGGATCGCAGTGACCCGGGATCAGCTTCAGCTTGTCGTTGAGCTTGAGCGCATTGTCCGGGTCGGAGATGACGCCGTGCTCGTCGGAGCATTTGATGTATTCGACGTCGTCGCGGCCGAAGATCACCGGCAGGCCCGAGTCGACGCTCTGGGCCTTGAGGCCGGCATCGCAGATCGCCTTGTCCACCTTGGTGTGGGACATCACCGAGGTCCAGATGAAAAGCGCATTCTCGAACTCTGAAATGAACCCGCCCTTGTCGTCGAGGACACGCTGATAATCCGCATCCATGAAGATGTAGGAGCCGCACTGCATCTCGTTGTAGACGCCGGAGCCACCCTCGAAATAGTAGGTGCCGGTGCCGGCGCCGCCGACGATGTCGCAGTCGAGGCCTTCGGCTTTGAGCATGCCGACGGTGTCGGCGACCTGCTTGACCGCCGTATCGATCTTGCCCTTACGCTCCTCAAAATCGTGCACGTGCTGGGCCGCCCCCTGATAGGCCTGCAGGCCGGAGAAGGTGAGGCCGTCGCTGGCGGCGATCTTCCTTGCAATCTCGACCACCGGCTCGCCCCACTGGACGCCGCAGCGCCCGGCGCCGCAGTCGATCTCAACGAGGCACTCGATGGTGACGCCATGCTTTGTCGCGGCGGCGGATAGGTCATCCACATTGCCGAGATCATCGACACAGACCAGGACGCGGGCATTCTTTGCCATCTGCGCCAGACGGTCGATCTTCTTGGGGTCGACCACCTGGTTGGAGACCAGCACGTCCTTGACGCCGCCGGCGACCAGGGCTTCGGCTTCGGCCACCTTCTGGCAGCACACGCCGCAGGCGCCGCCGTGCTCGATCTGGTAGAGCGCGATGTCGGCCGACTTGTGGGTCTTGGCATGGGCGCGGTGGCGGATGCCGTTCTCCTTGATGAAGTCGCCCATCAGCTTGACGTTGCGCTCGAAGGCGTCGAGGTCGACGATCAGCGCCGGTGTCGAGACATCTTCCAGAGACATGCCGACCTCGGCCGGCACGTTCAGGCCGACGACGGGTTGGGAAAACTTGGTGATCGCGTTCATGGTTACTCTCCGTTCGGGTTAATTCTGCATCCAGGGCAGTTTCTCAAGATCGACATTGCCGCCGGTGATGATGACACCGACCCGTTTACCTTCAAAGACGGCGCGGTTTTTCAGGATCGTCGCCAGCGGCACGGCGCTGGACGGCTCCATGACGATCTTCATGCGCTCCCAGGTCAGCTTCATGGCATCGACGATTTCGTCTTCCGTTGCCGTCAGGATGTCGGTCACATGGCTGGAAACGAAGTGCCAGGTCAGGTCCTTCAGGGGCACCTTGAGCCCGTCGGCGACCGTCTGCGGCGCATCGTCGGCAATGATGTGGCCCGCCTTGAACGAGCGATAGGCATCGTCGGCGTTTTTCGGCTCGGCCGCGTAGATTTCGACGTCCGGCGCGATGTTCGAAAGGGTCAGGCAGGTGCCCGACACCATGCCGCCGCCGCCGATCGGCGCGATCACCGCATCAAGACCTTCGGCCTGCTCGGTCAGTTCCCATGAACATGTCGCCTGTCCGGCGATCACCCGGGGATCGTTGTAGGGGTGAACGAACTCGGCGCCGGTCTCGGC
This sequence comes from Hyphomicrobiales bacterium, assembly GCA_021775615.1. Lineage (GTDB taxonomy): Bacteria > Pseudomonadota > Alphaproteobacteria > Rhizobiales > JAJFHB01 > JAJFHM01. The sequence goes on along the minus strand of JAJFHL010000315.1, from coordinate 3,664 downwards.
GACCACTTCGGCAAAGGTGGCTTCGCGCGACGAGGTCGACGGCTCGCACTCGACGATGGTGCCGCCATAACCGCGTACCGCTGCCTTCTTGGCATCGGGCGCGGTGCGCGGCATCACGACCGTCACCGGGATGCCACGCCGGCCCGCGGCGTAGGACAGCGACAGCGCATGGTTGCCCGATGAATGGGTGGCAACGCCCTTTTCAGCCATCTCATCGCTCAGGCCGAACACCGCATTGGAGGCGCCGCGCACCTTGAAGGCGCCGGCCTTCTGGAAGTTCTCGCACTTGAAGAACAGTTCGGCGCCAGTCAGACCGTTGAAATAGCTCGAGGTCAGCACCGGGGTGCGATGGATATGGGGCTCGATCCGCTCGCGGGCGGCCTTCACATCGTCGAACGTGGGAATGTACATGGTGCTTCCTTGAGGCCGCGCGGGGTCATGCAGCATGGGACTTACCGATATGGTGCGCTTCGCGGTAGTACTCCTGTGCCGCCGCGACACCGCTGCCCAGCGTGATCGGATAGCCGAGATCTTTCATTGCCATTTCAATGGTCGCGAGACCGGTCAGGGCCATGGCGTCGGTCATCGAGCCGAGATGGCCGATGCGGAAGACCTTGCCGGCGACCTCGCCGAGGCCGACGCCGAAGGAGACACGGTAGGCATCATAGGCGTGTTCGACGAGCTTGCCACTGTCAAAACCGCTGGGGACATGGATGGCGCTGACCGTGTCGGAATAGAGGTCCGGGGTTTCCGCGCAAAGCTTCAGACCCCAGGCCGAGACCGCACGGCGCACGCCTTCGGCGATGCGGCGGTGGCGGGCGAAGACATTTTCCAGCCCCTCGTCGAGCAGCATGGCGACGCTTTCGCGAAGCCCGTAGATCAGCGACATGGGCGGGGTATAGGGAAAGCTCCCTGTCCGGTTCGCATTGATCATGTCGTTGAAGTCGAAATAGCAGCGTGGACTGGTCGCGGTCGCCGTGGCGGCAAGCGCCTTCTGAGAGATGCCGATGATGGCCATGCCGGTCGCCAGCATGAACCCTTTCTGGGATCCGGTGATGGCGAGATCGACGCCCCATTCGTCCATGCGGAAATCCATCGATGCGATGGAGCTGACCCCGTCGACGAAGAGCATGGCGGGATGGCCCGCCCCGTCCATGGCGGCGCGCACGGCGGCGATGTCGCTGACGACGCCGGTCGCGGTTTCATTGTGGGTGACGAGGACCGCCTTGATCGCGTGCCCGTCGTCGGCTGTGAGGCGGCGGCCGAATTCATCCGCCGGCGCGCCCTCGCCCCAGGCACATTCGATGATCTCGACATCGAGATTGTGCTTCTGGCAGAGGTCGATCCAGCGATGCGAGAACATGCCGTAGCGGGCGATCAGAACCCGGTCGCCGGGCGACAGCGTGTTCGTGACCGCCGCCTCCCAGCCACCGGTGCCACTGCCCGGATAAATGGCGACTTCGCCGGTTTCGGTCTTCAGTACTTTCTTGAGACTGGCCAGCAGCGGCGCGATCAGGTCGGCGACATCCGGGGCGCGATGGTCCGTCGTCTGGACGTTCATCGCTGCACGCAGGCGGTCGGGAATGTTGGTCGGCCCGGGAATGAAAACGGGGTTCTGTCCGGTCATGGGTCTGCCCTCCTAAGCGATCCGATTTCCTTCAAGATAGCGTTTCACATTCAAATTGCAATTTTTCTGAAATATTTTTCCATTTTCATATTGAAAAATCTAACTGTATGAATTTATTATGTTAATGTTTTTTCATGCGCGTTCGTCAGCACTATTGTGAAAAATAATTTTGAGTTCAAATTACGCAAAACCGCAGGTTCATAAAGGTCGAGGCACTTCATGGCAGAACAGGCACAGCAGAAACGGTCGCGAGGCCGCCCACGTTCGGTGTGGAGCGACAAGCCGGCCCAGACGGTGCAGGCGCTGGACCGCGCAATGGTCCTTCTCACCGCCCTTGCGGAGGAGGACAAGGCCACACTGACGGAACTTGCCCTCAAGACCGGCATGTCGCCGTCGACGGCGCACCGCCTGCTCTCGACCCTGCAGCGCCATGGCGTCACCGACTTCGACGACATGACCCAGGACTGGATGGTCGGTGTCGAAGCGTTCCGGATCGGCAGCTCTTTCGTGCGGCGCACCAGAATTACGGAGATGGGCCGAGAGGTGATGCGCGCGCTGATGGAAGACACCGGCGAGACCGCCAATATGGCGATCGCCGATCAGGGCGACGTGGTGTTCATCTCGCAGGTCGAAACGCACCATCCGATCCGCGCCTTCTTCCGCCCCGGCACCCGCGGCCACATGCATGCGTCCGGGATCGGCAAGGCGCTGCTGGCGGCCTATTCGCGGACCGAAGTGGAGAAGGTGCTGCAGAAGAAGGGGCTGCCGTCCTTCACGCCCAAGACGCTGACATCGGTGGATGCCCTGATGGCCGATCTGGAGACGACACGCACCCGCCGCTGGTCGCTCGACGATGAGGAACGCAATCTCGGCATGCGCTGTCTGGCCGCCGCCATCTTCAACGAATACGGCGAACCGGTCGCCGGCATTTCGGTGTCCGGGCCAACGGCCCGCATAGACGACGAGAAACTCGGCGAACTGGGTCCCCGGGTGAGGCGGGCGGCGGAGGAGATTACCGGGCTGATCGGGGGAGTGGCACCGGGCGCCTGAGCTTGATCTCCGCGATCAAGAGCTCGGAGCGCCCTCGACCGATGCCGGCCAGAGCGGCCACCGGCGGACATGGAGGAGGCCTCTTACGGGTGTCTTTATGGCGATGAGGAGGAAGCCGATCGTCAGCAGGCACCAGACCGCCGGCCATTCGTTGTTGTTGTCCGTCAACAGCGCCGCGAACAACGGGCCCATGACCAGATGATACGTCGTCATGCGCCATGAGCCGTACAGAATGGGCATGACGAACATGCACAGCCCGTAGGTTATGAAGCTCATTTTTACGACGGGTATGGTTATGAAAAAGTCGCCGATGGCGTTCACCGGAATGTCCCATGCGATGTGCCAGTTGCCTGAAACGGAACAAAGCTGTGCGGCGCAAAGGACCCTTCTGGGATCGCAGGTGCCGGCCCAGTCGAACGGATAGAGCTGGACAAGCATGAAGATCGTCGATGCGAAACACAGCGTGTAGACGGGTGCCGCAATGCGTTGCCGGACTGCCTCGGGCACGAAGTAAAGTGCCAGCGCGTTTCCAAAAAATGGCTGGAATGCAATATGAAGGTAGCCCAAGAGCGTGGCGACCTGGTTGGCCGGGTTCGAGCACTCGTCGATGACGGTGTAGGTGTAAGCCTGCAGCGCCTCCATCAGCGAGAAGAAACCGAGTGCCGCCCACAAGGGGGCAGGCTCCCGGCGCCACGCGGCATAAGCCGTGGAGGCAAATCCAACGGTGGCCAATACTGCGGATGCCTCACCGCTCCAGCACATTGCGTTGTTCCTCGCAGAGCCGGCGAAAGCCCACCAGTCAGAAAACTTGTGAGCGTCTCAGATCTCAATTCACCCGCACCGGCAGTCTAGGTCATGGACTCATTAAATCTAAGCCAAATTCTTATTGAAGCGAGCTTAACGGAGGCAAGATAGTTCTCTGGCAGCTTGTCGTATCGCGTTGCCACCGCTCGGTAGTGTTTGAGCTTGTTGAAGAAGCGCTCCACC
>JAJFHL010000314.1 GCA_021775615.1 Hyphomicrobiales bacterium | reverse complement strand
GCTGTCCGGCAAGGCTCCGGCGATCGTCGGAACGTCCGTCTATTATCATGCGCAATCCGTACGCCCGGACTGGGCCAAGGGCCGGACCCCTGACTATAGTGTTGGACAGCATCTGTTCTTCGAAGATGGTGATGGGCAGACTGCGAACGAAGATCCGGTGCGGACCTATGTGCATCCTTTCGAGGAGGCTGCGGCAATCTGCCGGAACATCGGCCGAAACCGGGATCTGTCCACCTATGTCCTGTCGGTCAAACTGGACTGCGCGCGCGTCGGCGCCGGCCAGTGCAACTGACAGGCTCGTCAGCGGTCACGGCGCAAATCCGTCAGCGCAGAATGCGTGCCATTTATGAGTTCATGACCTAACCTGAAGCCATGGATGCCATCGAGAATGCCGCCTTTGTCTCGGTCGGACGGGCCTGCGGGTTCTCCGGGCTGGCCATCTTTTGCCTGATGTTCGGCTTTGCGTTTGATCCCGCTTTCTCCGCCAGGGTCGGCGGCGGACTCTGCCTGATGGTATCGGTCATCCTTGCATTCTATGCGTGGCGGGCCCGTACCCGGCCCTATAAGCGCACCGAGACGTGGCTGATCCTGGCCAAGGACAGCCGTCCGCCGGCCGCGGTCGCGCAGCAGGTGATCGGCGAGACGCTGCGTGAGACATATACCTGGTTTGCACGCCAGTCTGCCTTCATCGCGATTGCGTTGCTGGCTTCCTCGATGGTGCTGCAGTTGGCAGGCGTCGGTGTCTGGGGCACGCCGGTTTGATAAACCGAGCCGTCGGCCGCCACGTCCTTGGGCCACCTCTTTTCGCCCGCGGCAATGCCCTGTAGGGTGGGCCCGTCGCCCGAGACCGGTGGCCGCAGGAACCAGGCGCGCATGAACATTCGCTCCATACCGCAACTTTCAGCCCTGACCGCCTTTGCCGCCGGCCGGGAGCACTCCGCCGGTGTTCGCCCCGAAGCGCACCGGCTGCGGTTGCAGACGCTGGTGCGGCTGCGCTGGCTCGCGGTTGCGGGACAGACCCTGACGGTGATGTTCGTCTATTTCGGCCTCGGGTTCCCGCTGCCGCTTGGTCCCTGTCTGGCGGCGATCGCGGTGTCCGCCTGGCTCAACATCTTTCTCGCCATCCGGTTCCGCGCCAATCTGCGCCTGCGCAACCGCTACGCTACGTTGCTGCTGGCCTATGACATCGTGCAGCTGGCGGTGCTGCTCTATCTCACCGGCGGGCTGCAGAACCCGTTTTCCTTCCTGTTTCTGGTTCCCGCCACGGTCTCCGCCTCCACCCTGCCGCTCAACAAGACCGTCGCCCTTGGCATCCTGACGCTTTTGGTGTCCACCACCCTTGCGTTCTTTCATCTGCCGCTACCCTGGAGCCAGGCTGATCCGCTGACCCTGCCTGTCATCTATATTGGCGGAATCTGGACCGCCATCCTGTGCGGCCTGGGCTTCATGGGCATCTATGTGCGGCGCATATCCGAAGAGTCCAAGCGCATGTCCAAGGCGCTCACCGCGACGGAAATGGTGCTGGCGCGCGAGCAGCAACTGTCGGCGCTGGACGGACTTGCCGCCGCCGCCGCCCATGAACTGGGGACGCCGCTTGCGACAATCGCCCTGGTCGCCAAGGAACTGAAACGCGAACTGCCCGAAGCCGGCAGCCATTCGGACGATCTCGATCTGCTGATCAGCCAGGCCAGGCGGTGCCGTGAAATCCTCTCCACGCTCACCGCCTTCGACGACGAGGGTGACCACGTCTTCGGGCGTCTCAAGCTGGGCGTCATGCTGTCCGAACTGATCGAACCGCTGACCAGCGACGGCGTTCAGATTTCAGTGTCCTGCGCCGCCGAGCCGGGGACCGAAGAGGACATGCGCGCGGAGCCGATTATCCTGCGCAATCCCGGCATTCTCTACGGCCTTGAAAACCTCATCGACAACGCCGCCGACTTCGCCCGCCAGGAGGTCCATCTGACCGCCAGTTGGGACGCGGAATGGGTGACGATCGTCATCGAGGACGACGGAACCGGTTTTGCGCTCGATGTCATCGACAAGCTCGGCGAGCCCTATGTGACCACCCGCAAGGGCGAATGGGCGGCCTCTCCCAGCGAGGACGGCGCCCATGACGGCATGGGCCTGGGCTTCTTCATCGCAAAAACCCTGCTGGAGCGCTCGGGCGCCCATGTCGGCGTCGCCAACCGCAAACGCCCGCGCTCCGGCGCAGTTGTAACGGTGACGTGGCAGCGCAAAGATGTCGATGCCGGCAGCAAAAAGCCCGCCGGAACGAACTAACCATAAAGACGAATTCACCCGATTGCCGATTGCCGATTGCGTCGAAAGCGAGATCGGGCCTATATCATGGCCCCAAGCTAAAGTGTCGCAAGGCGAAGCATGAAATGTCCGACGAAACCGCGGCTGCACCCGAACAAGAACTGACGCTCCTTCTGGTGGACGACGACCGGCCGTTTCTCAGTCGGCTGGCCCGCGCCATGGAGATGCGCGGCTTTACCGTTGAGATGGCGGAGACAGTGGCCGCGGGTGTCGAGTTTGTCCGCGCCAAGGCGCCCGCCTACGCGGTTGTCGACATGCGGCTCGAGGACGGCAATGGCCTCGATGTCATTGCCGCGCTGCAGGAGGCCCGTCCCGACGCCCGCGCCATCGTTCTGACGGGATACGGCAACATCGCCACCGCGGTCACGGCCGTGAAGCTGGGTGCGGTCGACTATCTCGCCAAACCGGCCGACGCCGACGACGTCTATAACGCGCTCATGGCCGATGCGGACAACAAGGCGGAGCCGCCGGAAAACCCGATGTCTGCCGACCGGGTGCGCTGGGAGCATATTCAGCGCGTCTATGAACTGTGCAACCGCAATGTTTCGGAAACCGCACGCCGCCTCAACATGCACCGGCGCACCCTGCAGCGCATTCTTGCAAAGCGCGCGCCGCGCTGACCAACAAAGCACGTACTCCGCCGGCTTCGAAAGCTAGACCCTTTCTTCTTCTTACGGAAACGCTTGATGGCGCCAAATCGGTTCGCTCGACAAGGCGCGGTGCGCCGTTCGATGCGGTGCATCGGGCAAGCGCCGCAACGCTGGCGACGGACCGATTTGGCCCACCGAAGGCCGGATTTTCACGCCTACTGACCGCGTTACGGCCCACTTGTGGTCAGCCAGACCACGGCGTGGACCGTGCCTTGTCAGCAGACGTGAAAACCCGGTCAAGTGATTCCGTAAGAAGAAGAAAGGGTCTAGGTCATGAACTCATAAATGGCCCGCATTCTGCGCTGACGGATTTGCGTCGCGAGCAGGCGCAAAGGTGCCCGAAACCTTCCGGTTTTCAAACCTTTGCAACGCCCGCGCGGCGCACATCCGACGCGCCCGCAGGGTT
>JAJFHL010000313.1 GCA_021775615.1 Hyphomicrobiales bacterium | reverse complement strand
CCGACGAGCTTGGGATCGAACTGCGGTTCGGCGAACACGCAGGCGGCGCCGAGTTCCTTCACCTTGTCATGAATTTCGCGCAAACGAGCGGCGCCGGGCATGACATCGGGGATGACGGTAATCGACCCAACAGCAGTCAGCGCAAAACGTTTCTCGAAATACTGATAGGCATCGTGAAACACGATGAATGGCCGGCCGGCAACCGGGGCAAGTTCGGCTTTCACCTCGCCGACAAGAGACTCGAGCTTTGCTCCAAGAGCCAGCGCGTTGGCTTCGAACATCCGCGCATTGTCCGGATCCGCCGCCTTCAGGACATCGGCGATGTTGCGCACCATCGCCCTGGCATTCTCCGGGTCAAGCCAAAGGTGCATGTCGAACCTGCCGTGATGCCCGTGGCCGTCATCATCCTCTGACACATCGTCATGATCTTCGTGTTCGTCGTGATCTTCGTGTTCGTCGTGTTCGTCGTGTTCGTCGTGTTCGTCTTCATGCGCTTCGAAGGGGCCGCCTTCGCGAAACCCGAGCCTGATCAATCCCGGCGCATCCGCCAGCGCTACAATGGAGGCATCACCGGCCAGCGTCTCTATCGATTTCTCCAGAAAGCGTTCCAGCTCCGGGCCCACCCAGAAAACGATTGCCGCGCGCTCGAGCGCCTGCGCGTCGGAGGGCTTCAGGCTGAAATCGTGTGGTGACCGACTGCCGTCCACGAGCAGATATGGCTCTCCAACGCCCGACATGACCGCCGACACCAGCGAATGGATCGGTTTGATTGAAACCACCACACGATCTGATCCGCCGGCAGCAGCGGCTGCCGGCATCAACAGCAGTATGGCAGCCGCAAAGAGAACCCGTAACACGCTCATACAATCCCTTGTCCCCGGCGCTGGCGCCTGATCCATATGTTATAAAATTACATTACAAATGTAACAACATTACATTTTGCGGGCAAGGGGCAATCTGCGGCACGAAGGGTAAGCCGGCACGGTCGGGCGGGATTACACCCGGCAGACAGGCAGCCCTTGTTACGACGTGAAGGGCAATACGGCCACGGTTCCTCCGCGTACACCGTCCGGTGCGGCGATCTCAAGCCGTGTTCCCGGCTCCCAATGAGATTTCTCGACCATGCCGATCGCAACGTTGAATCCCAGATCGGGCGACCACATGGCCGACGTCACCTGCCCGGCTCGCTCGCCTCCAGCCGAGACAGGCCAGGCCTCGGTGCAGGCCGGCACCGGATCGCCGTCGATGCGAACGCCGCGGATCTGCCGGGCCGGGCCCTCCACCGCTTCACGCAGAAGCGCGTCGCGTCCGATGCAGCCATACGCCTCATCGAGATGGGCAAACTTGCCGAGGCCGCACTCGAAGGGCGAGTTCTCGCGCGTCATGTCGTTGCCATAGGACAGGAGACCGCCCTCGATCCGTTCAATCGTGTTGGGTCCGCCGGCGCGCACGTTGAGATCTTCGCCCGCCGCGAAAAGAACATCCCACAGAGCCTCACCGTACTGGCCGCCTTCGAGATAGATCTCGAACCCGCCCTGTTTCGAATACCCAGAACGGGCAACGATGAATGCAGTATCGCCAAACGGCAACCTCTCGAAGCGGAAAAAGCCGATGTCCCGCACCGCCGCACCGAACACCCGCACCATCAGCTCTTCCGACTTCGGCCCCTGCACCGCGAGCGGTGAAACATCCGGTTCGGAGACATCGACCGCCAGCCCCGAGCCGATGGCGATTCCCTTGACCCACAAGAGCAGATCCGAATCGGCAATCGATACCCAGTACCGGTCTTCGTCGACCTTCAGTGTCACCGGGTCGTTCAGCATGCCGCCGGTCTCATCGACCATTGGCGTATAGAGGCAGCGCCCGTACTGGAGATTGGCCAGCGACCTTGGCGTCAGCATCTGCACCAGCCGGAAGGCGTCCGGCCCCTTGACTTCCACCTGCCGCTCACACGCGACATCCCACACCTGAACATGCCCCTTGAGATGCCGGTAATCCGCCTCGAGCGTATCGAACACGGTGGGCAGGAGCATGTGATTGTAGACGGTGTAGCCTTTGACGCCGGCCGCCTCGACCCGGTCCGTGAAAGGCGTACGCCTGAGGCGCTTCGAGCGCGACAGCAACATCTCAGTTCGGGCCCGACCAGTCGATCTGGCAGATCTCGGCGCTTCTGCCTTCGAAGTTCCAGACCCGTCCGAACGCCCTCACCCGCCCGAGGTTCGCCTGTGCGATGGTGATGTCAGGTCCCATCCAGTAACCGGTGTTGGTCACCACCACATCGCGCTCCGGATCAGGTCCCGAGATCGGCTCCACTTCACCCTTGATGTATTTGCCGACCATGAGGCGACGCTTCTTGCCTTCGGTTTCGAATGTCACCGGCGCGCGCTCGGCGGCAAGAAACTCGCTGACCAGCACGTTGAACAGTCCCGTGGTGCCCATCGCCTTGCCGGAGAATATCTTGGCCAGCCCCTCGAACACCTCGTCGGACGCGCGCTCGTCGATGAATGCGGCGGCCTTCCAGTTACCCCGCCCCATGGGGCCTGGAATATCGATCAGCAGGCCGACATTGAGGCCGGAAATGTCGTGGTCCCCGTAACTGCCCTGGTCGATCCGGATACCCGACCAGGCCTGGCAAAAGCCCTCTGTGGGCGGATGCTGGCCGAGCGACGCGACGCACGGGCAAAACACCGTGCAATTACAATTCAGTATCAACTCGCCTTTGATCGACCAAGCTTCCATGTTTTCACTCCATGTGCTTTCATTTGGCGGCCTGCATAGCACGACTATGAAGCCGCTTGACGTGATTTGGAACGCCGCTAAATTTCATAGCGTCATCAAAAATATCGATAAGGACATGAAAGACCTTCCGCCACTCCGAGCCGTCGCCGCGTTCGAAGCGTGCTATCGGCTGAAGAGTTTCACCCGGGCAGCAGCCTCCCTCAATGTTCGCCAGCCGGCCATCAGCCATCAGATCCGCCTTCTGGAGCGCGATCTTGGAACCAAGCTTTTCATCAAGCGCGGCGCGACCATCGACGCCACGCCCAATGCGGATGAACTCTATCTGGCGGTGTCGTCCGGTCTGTCGGAGATCGCCCGCGGCAGCGAACGGATCAGGCGCCGCGGTCTGGAAGATACTCTGAGCCTCGCCACCTATCCCGGCATCGCGGCATTCTGGCTGCTGCCGCGGATCGCCCGCCTTTCGGCCGCTGAGGGAGCACCGCCGGTGCGGGTCACAACCGCGGACCGGGATGCCGACATCCCGCTTGCCGACGTCGACTGTGCCATCCTCTTTGGAACCGGCGATTGGCCGGGCTACGAAACGAAGCTCGTGGCCCGTGAAGAAGTGGTACCGGTCGCCGCGCCCGCGCTTGCGGCAGAATGGCTCGAACAGCCGCCGGAAGCCCTTCTCGAGCACGGGCCACTGATTCATCTCGAGGATCCCGAAGCACGCTGGCACACCTGGGCCGACTGGAAGGCGCGGCGCGCACCCACCGCCTTGTCCGTCAATTGCGCGTTTACCGTGACAAATCACGGCATCGCCATTCAGGAGGCGTTGCTCGGTGCCGGCGTCGCCCTTGGCTGGTCAGGCGTTATCGACGATCTGGTGTCCCGCGAGGCACTGGTGCCCCTGCACGAGCGTCCGATCGTATCGGACCGGGGATACTACCTGATCCTGTCGGAGCATCTGGCGGGATCCTCGCGCCGAGCCTGGCTCCTGGAGCTCCTCGGGCTGCCCGACAATGACGACGCCGAATCTGGTGTGTCACCCGTTACGTGAGCCCAGGAACGCCTCCGAAGAAACCGCCGACCAATCCTTTGCCCGTGCCTGCATTATTCGATAGGAAGCAAGTATCCGCTGCTCTATATCGCTGCCGGCCGCGAACTCCTGCATCACCTCTTCGGCCGCCGCCCGCGCCTCGGTCATCACATCGGCCGGCCACTGTTTGAGCTGCACGCCGCGATTGGAGGTCAGATCTTCAAGGGCCGCCGCGTTCTGCCATTCGGTCTCCGCCAGCGCATAGATGTTTTCCGCCCGGCAGGCCGCCTCGATCGCGGCTTTCACGTCATCGGACAGCGGGGCCCAGGCCGCCGCATTGATGATGCACTCGCCGGTGCCGTTCGGCTCGTGAAAGCCCGGCCAGTAATAGTAGGGCGCCACCTTGTAGAAGCCGGCGGCACGGTCGCTCCACGGCCCGAGAAACTCGGTTCCCTCGATGGTTCCCGACTGAAGGCTTTGCAGGATCTGGCTTGGCGCCAGGACCATGGGCACGACGCCAAGTTTGGCCAGCATCTTGCCGCCAAGGCCCGGAATGCGGAACTTGAGGCCCTTGAGGTCTTCCAGAGAAGTGATCTCGCGCTTGAGCCATCCGCCCATCTGCATTCCGGAATTGCCGGCCATGAACGGCTTGACGCCGAAAGGCGCGTAGAGCTCATCCCACAACGCCTGGCCGCCACCATGTTCGATCCAGGCAATATGCTCCAGCGGCGTCAGCCCGAATGGAACGGTCGTGAAGAACGCCGCCGCCGCCATCTTGCCGATCCAGAAGAACGAGGCCGTATGACCGATATGCGCGGTGCCGTTTGACACCGCGTCGAGCACTTCGAGACCCGACACGATTTCGCCAGCCGCATGCAGTTCGACCTCCACCTGTCCGCCGGTCACCTGGGCAATGCGGTCCGCCAGCCGCTGCGCGGTCACGCCGGGTCCGGGCAGGTTCTTCGGCCACGACGTCACCATGCGCCATTTCACGGTTTGCGCCCGCGCCACATGGGGCGCGGCAATTGCGCCGGCGCCGGCAAGTGCACCTGTCGTGATGAATGTTCGGCGGTTGGTACGCGTCATTGTCGTTACTCCAGCTCTTTCCAGAATGCGTGAAAGTGGTGAACCGGCCCATGCCCCTGGCCGACGTGCAGTGTGTCCGCATGTCCGATCGCTTCAAAGACATACGCCTTGGCGCGCTCAACCGCGTCTGCAAGCCCAAGCCCCTGCGCCAACAGCGCGGCAATTGCCGACGACAGGGTGCACCCGGTGCCGTGCGTGTTGGACGTCTCGATCCGCGGTGCATCGAGCCAGCGATATGCGGTGCCGTCGAACAGCAGGTCCGAACTGTCCGATCCGCCGAGATGTCCGCCTTTGAGGAGCACCGCCCCCGCGCCAAGGCCACACAGGTCGGCGGCGACCGTCTCCATGTCTCCGCGCCCGATCTCATTCTCGCGATCGAGCAGGACGGCGGCTTCCGGCAGGTTCGGCGTGATTAGGGTGGCAAGCGGCACGAGATGCTCCTTCAGGCTCGAGACAGCCTCTGGCTGCAGCAACACATCTCCCGATTTCGCCACCATGACCGGATCAAGAACCACGTGCCGCGGTTCATGCTTCCGCAGTCCGCGCGCCACCGCTTCGATGGTTTCTGGACGGCTCAACATGCCGATCTTGACCGCACCCACCGCGATGTCGTCGAACACGGCATCGATCTGCCGGGTCACGAACTCGGCCGGCACGTCCATGATGCCGGTGACGCCTTGCGTGTTCTGCGCGGTGAGAGCGGTGATCACGGAGCATCCATAGGCGCCCAGTGCCGAGAATGTTTTCAGGTCCGCCTGGATGCCGGCCCCTCCACCGGAGTCCGATCCCGCTATGGTGAGGGCGATCGGTGTGGTCACGTCACGGTCTCCCGCCTCGCATCCGCCACACGGCCGCTCAGCAATCGCGTCGCCGCCTCCACATCATCGGCCATGAACAGGCACGAAATCACCGCCACTCCGTCGGCCCCCGCCCTGATCACTTCTGCCGCATTTTCATGGTCGACGCCGGCAATGCCCACCACCTGTGCCTGGGGATCGCGCCGCCGCAAAGCGTCTGTGATCTTGCGAAACCCTGCGACGCCGATCGGCGGGTTGGGATTGTTCTTGCTCGCGGTGGCGTAGATGCCGCCAACCCCGTAACAGTCCGCCAGCTCCATTGCAGCGGCACCGGCTTCCTCGACCGAGTGGATGGTCAGTCCCACAATCGCATCGGCTCCGAGCAGCGCGCGCGCATCCTCGGGCGCCATGTCATCCTCGCCGATATGGACGCCATGCGCATTCGCGGCCAGGGCGACATCGACCCGGTCGTTGATCACGAGGGGCACGCCGCTGCCCTCGATCGCGGCCACGATCGAGCGGGCCGTCTCCACCATGGCGCGCGTCGTGCCGTGTTTGTCGCGCAACTGAAGAAATGTTGCTCCGCCGCGCACCGCATCGCCGGCCAGTTGCGCAAGATCACGGCCCCTGCTCCGTTCCGGATCGAGTATGCCGTACACCGAGAGGTCCAACCGCGCGCTCACGCCGCCACCTCCTGCAACTTGGCCTCGGCACGGCGCTTCAGCATGGGGCCCTTGAGGCCGTGAAGTGCATCGAGCAGCGCCGGCCGGAACGTGCCAGGCCCCTTGGCAACGCCGCCGGCGACCTCGCCTGCAATGCTCCAGGCCACCAGGGCCGCAAGCGCCGCAGCAAACCGATCCTCCTCGACCGCCAGGCAGGCCGCAAGCACCGCCGAACCGGCGCAGCCCGCCGCCGTGATCTGCCCCATCAACGCATCGCCGTTTGCGACGGTCGCATGCTGTCCATCGCCGAATATGTCATCGATCTCGCCGGTCACCGCCACCACCGTATCATAGCGCTCCGCGATCAGCTGTCCCGGGTCGGCGCCATTGCTGCCGCCGGCCAGCGCCGATGCCTCGGCCCGGTTGCAACGCACGACAGTGGGCTTTTCCGCCAGCAGCGCCGAGGCATAGTCCAGGCGCCCGGGAGAGCGGTGCACGAAAACCGGATCCAGAACCCACGGCTTGCCGTTCTCCACGGCGAAGGCGACAGCGACCGGAATTGCGCCCAGACGGTTCTCGTCGAGGGTCCCCAGATTGATCAGCAACGCATCGCTGGATCCGACAAAGTCGGGCACTTCGGAGCGCGACAGCGTCAGGCTGGGTTCCGCCCCCATTGCAAGCAGGGTATCGGCTGTAAACGTCTGTGCCGCATCGTTGGTGATGCAGTGCACGCGGGGCTTCTGCTTGCGGATCGCAGCGAGAACCGAAGCTGTTTTGCGCGCAATGTCCATAGGTTCCTCGTCAAGAAAAAGGGTTATGCCCGCAGAACGCAATTCGCCCCGAGGCCGTCAATGGCAAAATTCGGATAAGGACCGCGTCTCAATTCCCTCCGCCAGCATAACCTGGATCAGGTTCCGCGGGTTGGCATCATCGCCTCTCAGCCTCCGTCCCGCCGCCTGTGGTTGTCAGACACCGGTTTCGAGGCACCCCGTTGAGCACCGACTCCGAAAATAGGCGGAGGGACGCGGAGCCGCAACCGCTATTTTCGAAAGCCGACCCACCCATCACCACGCGCAAAGATATGCCTAATGCCTTGCGGTACCCGGGATCGTTGCAATAGTATCAGGGAGAACTGACGATTGGATTGGGATGCGGGGGCGTCCGGACAACAATGCAAACGTCATGCATGGCATATCGGGGGGCATTGCACTTTGAACAGCACAGAAGACACGGGCACGGCGTCGGCCGGTAAGGCGGGGCAGTCCGACAAGCAAACAAATCCTTTCGAAACGTTGGTTGGCGCATGGCTCGAACAGAGCCGGATCTGGCAGCCACAGGCCCTGGCGGATGCGTTCAGCGCGTCGCCGCTTTTCGAGCGCGGCCCCGCCGCCATGGTGCCCGTCGCTACAATCCTTTTTCAGGCCTATCTCCAGAGCATGTCGAGCAGCGTGCGGTTCGGCGGCAGACTGACCGAGACAATGGCGCAGTGTCAGGCACGCATGATCGAGCGGCTGTCGGAAGCCGACGTCGCTTCGGCGGCGGACGGCGAGAGCCTGCGTGTCCTCATTGACGATGCGCGCGCCTGCCTGCGCGAAGTCGCGGAACTCTCCGCCGACGAGGCCCGTGCGCTCCAGTCCAATGTCGCAGCACTGGACGATGCCTTGCGGACACTGGCCGGCGAGCCCTCCGAGCCTGCCGGCTCCGGCCGCCGCTGGAAGGTGAAACCGTGACCCGCGCCTCCGGTCATCGCACCATGAATATTGCACAAGCGTCAGACAAGCCCGGCGTCACCGGCGACATCCGCCGCAACGTTATCGAAGAGCTCGGAATCAGCCACGAGATCGACCGTCTCGAGGCCATGATCGCGGAATGGATTGAGAGCTGCGACGAGGAGTTGCACGAACTCCTGCAATGGCAGTTTCTGGATGGCGCCAAGTATTTCAGGCCGGCGACCGTTTTCAGCTGCTACCGCGCTCTCCACAATCGCCCCTGCGACGGCGATGTGTTCACCAGCGCGATGATCATCGAAATCCTGCACAACATGACGCTGATCGTTGACGACATTTTGGACAAGTCGCGCTACCGCCGCAAAAAGCTGACGCTGCATTGCCGTTTCGGCTCGCTCCGGGCCTTGATGGCGTCCGGCTATGTGGTCGCGGAAAGCTACCGCATGGCACGCACCGATCCATTCGTCATCGACCTCATCACCGAACTGATCGAACGCCTTGGCGTTGCCGAGTGCATGCAATGGCGGCTGCGCCAACAACCACTTGGCCTAGAGGACTGGCGCCGCATTGCCGGAGAGGACACCGGATCGATGTTCGAGGTCTGCGCCTGCCTCGGCGGCCGCGGCGAACGGCTCAGGCGTTACGGCGCGTTGCTCGGGCTGCTTTACCATGGCTGCGATGATGTGGCGGACGTGCGCGGAGTCGAAGCACTCGGCGGCGGCGGCGAAGAAGACATCAGGGACGGTATTTTGACCCTGCCCGCATCGCTTGCCATTCGAAATCCGGAAGTTGCGGCCCGGTTCTGCAATCCACAGGACGGCGACATCAAGATACTTGCCAGCGCATTCGAGGCAAAGTTGCCGGAGGCGGAGCGGCATCTCGACCAAATCGCCGAGGACGCCCGCCAGGAAGCGGCGCGCTGTTGCGGCAATCCTGCCGGCCTGATCGCTCTGGTCGATCACACCCGGCAGCTTTCGAACCGGTGACGGGCGAGATTTCGCCATGCGGTGCAATTGCTGCTAGTATCGAGAGCAGTCGCTTGGGGGAGTTGACGCGTTTGGGAGGTGTGGCCTTTTGAGATCGCGACACAACAGTGACGGGGTCGGCAACTGGCTCCGCGCCATTCGGCTCGGACAATACACCCGCCTTTTCGTTGAGAATGAAATCGACCTGGACACGCTCGTCGAGTTGAACGAGCAGGACCTGCGTGAACTGGCGATCCCGCTGGGACACCGCAAGCGCATATTGAAAGCCATCCGCGAAGCGGCAAACGCGGAGGAAACCCAGTTCGGAGGCGGTGCGGGGGACACCGCGGACCGGGCGGGCGAACAGCGCCACCTCACAATACTGGTCGTCGACCTGGTCGACTCCACCGGCCTGTCGGGGCAACTGGATCCAGAAGACCTGAACACCGTACTCACCGCATATCATGCTGCATGCGTTCACACCGTGCGACGCTATGAGGGTCACGTTGCCCGTTTCCGCGGCGACGGGCTGCTTGCCTATTTCGGCTGGCCCGACGCGCATGAGGACAATGCAGAGCGTGCCGTCGTCGCCGGGCTCGACCTGATTGGCGCGGTGAAGGGCGTCTCCTGCCCGGGCGGCGCGCCGCTTCGGGTCCGGGTCGGCATTGCCACCGGAAATGTGGTCGTCGGCGGGCTGATGGGCCTCAACGAAGCGCGCATCTACGAAGCATTCGGGCAAACACCCAACGTTGCCGCCCGTCTCGAGGCGACCGCCGAACCGGACACCGTCCTGATTTCTGCCGCGACCCACGAACTGGTACGGAACAAATTTGACTGTGCCGACCTCGGGCCAAAAGTGCTCAAAGGCTTCGACACACCAATGAGTGTTTTCCAGGTCAGCCGCGCCCGCTCTCTCGTCTTCAACTTCGAAACCCGTACCGCCATCGGGCTGACGCCGTTGGTGGGACGGTCGGCGGAAATCAATCTGCTGCGCGAGCGCTGGCAGAGGGCGAGCTTCGGCGAGGGCCAGATCGTTCTGCTTTCAGGTGAGCCGGGTATCGGAAAGTCCAGACTGGTCAGGGAGTTCCGCGCATCCCTTGGCAACTACCCCACGGTGCCGGTGTCCCTGCAGTGCTCGCCCCTGCACACCGACAGCCCGCTTCATCCGGTTCTCAAGAGTTTCGGCCAACTGGCGGGCTACGGCGCCGAGGAACCGCCGGAAGCGAAGTTGCAGAAACTGGTCACCGAAGTGGAGGCAAAGCTGCACGGCGCTTCGGAAACGGAATACATCTTTGCATCCCTGTTCGGCATCGAGCCTGCCGATGTCGGGTCCGCGACCGTCATGGGCTCCGAGCGCCGGCGTGCAAGGGCACTTCGGTTACTGGTCGATTACATCGTCCAGTGTTCGGCGCCGAACACCGGCCTCATCATGTTCGAGGACGCCCATTGGATGGACCCGACCACTTCGGAGTTCCTCGACCTGTTGATCAGCCGCGCCGAAACCGCCGGCCTTCTGCTCATCATCACGTTCCGCCCGGGTTTCACGCCACCGTGGCAGGGATACTCGCATCAAACCACATTGACGCCCAACCGTCTCACACCCCGCCAAAGCGCCGCCATGATCGACGCCATGGCCGGCGAAGTCGAGTTGCCCGAGACGCTAACATCGGAGATCATCGAACGCTCGGACGGCAACCCGCTTTACATTGAAGAGCTGACCGCGGCCGTGCTGGGTTCGGTACGGTCCCAGGCGCGCAAGACGGAGACAACCTGCAAGCCGGGCCTGGTCGCGGAAATTCCCGCCACGCTGCAGGACTCCCTTCACGCCCGCATTGATCGACTGTCTCCATCGGCAAAGCAATTTGCACAAACCTGCTCGATCGTCGGACGCCGGTTTTCCTTCCGCCATATCGCGGCCATCGCCGGCGTATCGGATGAAGTGGCGGAGAGCTTGCTGGTTGAACTCGTCGACAACGGGCTTTTGCACGCAATCGGCTTTCCGCCCGAGACCGAATACACATTCAAGCATGCGCTCATTCAGGACGCGGCCTATGGCAGCATCCTGCGCAGCGAACGCCATCGCATGCATGAAAACTGCGCCCGGGCGCTGGGAACGCAGTTTGCGGCATTGTGCGCCAACGAACCTGAGCTTCTGGCCCACCACTGGGAGGCGGCGCGGCAGCCGGAGACCGCTATTCCATACTTTCTTTCCGCAGGGCAGCTGGCGGCGGAGCGCTCGGCCCTGAAGGAGGCGGAAACATATCTGAACAAAGGTCTTGATCTTGTCGCCGCGCTACGGCCATCGAACGAAACCTATGCCAGTGAAATGAAGCTTCGCGCCGTGCTCGGTCGCGTTTTCATTTTCGCCAAGGGATGGGCGGATCCCGCCGTGCACCAGCAATTCACGCGAGCGCTCGAACTGTGTGGAGACCGCGAAGACAATGCCGAGCGCGTCCAGTTCGATTGGGCGTTGTCCACGTATCACCTCCTTCGCGGAGAGATCGAGGACGCGGTTTCCGGAGGCAGACGCATCGTCAAGGTGGCGGAGCATTCCCGCGACGAGAACCTTCTCACCGTCGCGCATTCCGCCGCAAGCATCTATGGCTTCTATGCCGGCCGGTTCACAGATGTGATCGATCACAAGGACCTGACCCTGATCTATTACCGGCCGCAGATGAGCGCCGATGTCCAGAAGGCCTATGGCACCGACAGGCGGCTGCAGGCGCTGCGCGGCGCCGCCCTGTCATACTGGTGTCTCGGCGATCACGAAAAGGCCATGCAGCTGGACGAAGAGCAACGATCGGCCGTGGATGGAACCGGCCGCGTCTACGAGCAGGCCTATGCGCTGACCATAAGCTGCATTCTGCACGGCCTGCGGCGCGATGCCGGTCGCATGCAGTCCTTCGCCGAGGCCGCGATTAAGATCGGCCACGAGCGCGGCTTTTCGTTTCTTCAATCCAACGCGGAGAACTTTCTGGCGCTCGGCGTTGCCCTGCAGGACCCCCGCGCCTCATCCCTGGACGCCTGCGACAAGGCGCTCGCGAACTACCGCCAAATCGGCAATCGCATGGGCATATCGGCCATGCTGTCGGTGATGGGCGAAATGCGCGGAGAGATGGGCGACGCAGAAGGTGGGCTCCATGACATCGAGACCGGCCTCGACTACGTTCGCGCTTCCGGCGAGCGCTTCGCGGAAGCCGATCTTCACCGTGTCAGGGGCGAGCTCATGGCGCAGATCGGCAGGCCCGACGAGGCCCGGTGCAGCCTTGAACATGCCTTGGCGGTTGCCCGCGGGCAGAACGCCAGGACCTGGGAGCTGCAGGCTGCGGTTCCACTTGCCAGAATACTCATTGAGGATGGCGACCATCCGGCCGCGGCCGACCTGCTGCAACCGCTCTGTGCATGGACAAACGATACGGCGAACATGATTGAGGTCGGCGCCGCCGCGCAGGCCGTGCTTGCCGAAGCCGAACTTCTCAGCAGAAGGGGCCGCCTCGACGCATAGCTCACAGAGTTCAAGAACCGGGGGAAAAAATGAAAGACGTTGTGATCATCGGTGCCGGCATGGCCGGCATGACGTCCGCGCTACGGCTCGCCGAACGCGGCTACAAAGTCACCATCTTTGAGCAATCGCCCTATGTCGGCGGCAAGTGGCGCGCCGTTAAATGGCAGCGTTCGGGCAGCGCGAAGTCCGCCTACCACGAACACAGCTATCATCTCTATCTGAACTGGTATCATAACTTCTGGGACATCGCGGACCAGATCGATACCCGAAAGAACTTCGAGGCGCTGACAAAGGTCCACTTTCTGGACCAGGGCCAGTTCCCGAAAATGGTCGAGCTCGACAATTTCGGCTCGCTGTCGACCGTGTTCCAGAACCTGTTTTCCGGCGTCATCCCGCCGGCCGACATGTTCCTCTACATGTATTCCGTCATCGACATGCTGGCGACGCCGATGCACCGCGACCGCTTTCGCGACCTCATCTCGGTGAACGGGTTCGTCTCGACCAAACACTATTCAACCGACACGTCCGTCTCCATGTATGACCGCTATCTGGCCAAGACCTTCGCGGTCGCGAGCTACCGCACTTCGGCACAGACCTTCCAGACGTTTCTCGAGTATGGCGCCTATCTGCCAACGCCCGTGTTCAACATCATCAGGGGCAATTGCTTCACGTATTTCCTCGAGCCGATGGAAAAGAAGCTCATCGACCTCGGCGTCAAGATCGTCAAGAACGCCACCGTGACCGACATCAAGCTGAGCGACGGCGGCCGCGTCGAGAAGATCGCTTACATCGAGAGCCCGCATGATTTCTGCACATCGGAGGTCACCCTCCAGGAATGGCTGGAACTGGATGCAGGCAAGGCCAAACGCACAGAGGTCGACATTGAGGGCTCGCTCATATGCGCCATTCCGCCGGCGCACCTGGAGCGCTTCATGGACCAGGGGATCTATCGCGAAAACCCCGAACTCGGCGAAGCCTCGAAGCTGAACTCCGAACCGATGGCATCGGTGCACCTGCATTTCAATTCCAAGTTCCGCGACCGCCTGCATCGTAATGGCGTCAAGGAGCTTCCAAAGGAACCGGTTCTTCTCGTTGATTCGGAATACAAACTGAGCTTCATCGACAATTCCCGGCTGTGGCCAGGTATGGATGAGCCCTATCTCAATGTCGTGGCATCGGATTCGCGGCCGCTAAACGAGCTCGACCCGCCGCACTATTTCACCTGCGACAGGGACCGCCTGCCCCATGACGGCACGGGCGACATCAACCCGGAAAATCCGAGAACCGCGCTTGACTTCATTCTTCACGAGCTGCGCAAGTACCTCTATTTCGAAGTCGATGAAGTGGAAATCGACCTCCTCGAAATCGATCGCAATGTCGGCCGCGAGCTTATGATCAACGAAGTCGGCAGCTGGGCGTCTCGGCCCGAAACAACGTCGGGGATCAAAAACCTCTTCCTCGCCGGAGATTTCTGCAAGACCGAGATCGACGTCATCAGCCTCGAGGCCGCGGTCACCAGCGGACTGCAGGCGGCCGAGGCGGCCCGGAAGTATCACGGCGCGGGAGAACCGATCACCATCAAGACGCCAAGCAAGTATCCCCATGCCCTGTTCTGGCCCTGGAAGGCTGCGCTGGCGCCGTACGCGGCCGCCGCGCGCATGTGGACCGTCTGGGAGGAGGTTGCCGGAAAATTCGAAACCAATCGGTGACAAGTCGTTGGCCGGCACTCTCCCCGCAATTGTCGCGGACACTGTGATCTGTTAAACGGTGACGCTCTTTTCGCTCCAAGCAAAGCGGACGCCCAAAATGATTCCCCGTTACTCCAGGCCTCAGATGGTCGACATCTGGCAGCCCGAAGCCCGTTTCCAGATCTGGTTTGAAATCGAGGCCCATGCCACCGATGCCATGGCCCGGGCCGGGCTGGTTCCCGAAGATGCCGCCAGGACCATCTGGGAAAAGGGCAAATTCGACGTCGATCGCATCGACGAGATCGAACGCGAAGTCAAACATGACGTCATTGCCTTCCTGACAAACGTCGCCGAACATGTCGGTCCCGAAGCCCGCTTTCTGCATCAGGGGATGACGTCGTCCGATGTGCTCGACACCTGCTTCTCCGTTCAACTGGCGCGCGCCTCCGACATTCTCCTGGAGGATCTCGACAAGCTCCTCGAAGTGCTGAAACGCCGCGCTCTGGAACACAAGCACACGGTGTGCATAGGCCGCAGTCACGCGATCCACGCCGAACCGACGACCTTCGGCCTCAAACTGGCGCAGGCCTATGCGGAATTCGCCCGCAACCGGTCCCGTCTCGAGGCTGCCCAGAAGGAAATCGCCACATGCGCCATCTCCGGCGCGGTTGGAACCTTCGCCAATGTCGATCCGGGCGTGGAGGCCTATGTGGCCGAAAAGCTCGGCCTCGAGATCGAGCCCATTTCGACCCAGGTCATTCCCCGCGACCGGCACGCCATGTTCTTCTCGGTGCTTGGCATCATCGCCAGTTCCATCGAACGGCTCGCCACCGAAGTGCGGCATCTGCAGCGCACCGAGGTGCTGGAGGCCGAAGAGTTCTTCTCCGAGGGCCAGAAAGGCTCATCGGCGATGCCGCACAAGCGCAATCCGGTGCTCACCGAAAACCTCACCGGCCTCGCCCGACTGGTGCGCTCCATGGCGCTGCCCGCCATGGAAAACGTCGCGCTGTGGCACGAACGCGATATTTCGCATTCTTCCGTCGAGCGCAACATCGGGCCGGACGCAACCGTCACGCTGGACTTCGCGCTCGCCCGCATGACGGGCGTCATGGATAAACTTCTGGTCTATCCCGAAAACATGCAGGCGAACCTCGACCGCCTCGGCGGCCTGGTTCACTCGCAGCGGGTGCTGCTCGCCCTGACCCAGGCCGGCATGTCCCGCGAGGACGCCTATTCAACCGTGCAGCGCAACGCCATGCCGGTATGGCGCGGCGAAGGCAAGTTCCTCGATCTCCTGAAAGCCGACAAGGACGTCATGGCTGCGCTCAGCGAAGCCGACCTCGAAGCCCTGTTCGACCTGCACTACCATTTGAAACACGTAGACACGATCTTCGAGAGGGTGTTTGGGACGTAGGGTGGAGGTCGGAGTGTCCAAGCAAAAAGCCCGGGATGTTTCCCGGGCTTTTCTGTTTCGGTACCATGCAGGGACTATTGCCGTCCGAGCAGGTAATTGAAGCCGAATGTGATGACATGCATGTCCGCATCGGCTTCGGTGTAGGTCGGAATGATGGCAAGTACGTTGCACCGCGCCGATTCCTCGCCGAAATTGCGATAGTTGTATTCCATCCGCACCGAAGCGCGTTCCGTCACCTTGTACTCGGCGCCGCCACCCACAAGCCAGCCGACCCGGGTCTGATCGAAGGAACACCCCAGGGCGCCCTCATACTCAAACTCGGCAACAGCAAGGCCGCCGGTTGCATAAGCCATCAGGTTGTCCATGAAGGCCCAGCCCGCACGAAGTTTTGCGGTTCCCAGCCACGAATACTCGCCGCGGCTGTTAAGCGGCCCAACGGTGCCGTCGATATCGCCGAAGGAGGCTTCGACTTCCGCGCCGAACACGAACTGGTCGATCTGATGGTTGTAGCCAAACTGGCCGCCGGCGAGCCATCCTTTCTGATCGTAATCGAACGGGATCGGAGGGATGATCCCGTCGCACGCATTGTTCAGATCCAGAACGTCTACGCAGCCGTCCCGGTTACCCCAGCCGTAACCGGCATGGGCGCCAACATAGAACCCTCCCCACTCCGTGTCGGAAGAGGGACCGTTGTCTGCTAGCGCGGCTTGACTGTTTAGAAGAAAAACTGTTGCAACACTGGCCACTACACCGGCCATCTTTCGTAAGACACTCATACTGACTCACTCCCCAATCATCTACGCAGGAGAAATAAGCCGCATCTCAAAATGGCCTCGGTCGGAACCTGTTATGAATCCGTACCCAGATCAACAGTTATGCTTGGGAGGTGACATGTTTTGCTGAAGGTTGTTGTATATATGCAACGACTTATAGTTAATGTATTCACCCGATTGTCATTAATCCGAGGCTGCTACGCAACAAGACGTGTTGATCGGACTTATATCATCTTGGCTTACCGGCTATGCAAGCGCTCGAGTCCCGATCTTTGACGCAATACCGCCGTCTTTCCGCCAGGTTGTGGTTGCCGCAACCGGCGGGCAAACCCTGACAGGGCGCCCGCCTTCATCGCGCGGTCAAGTCGCAACGACGGCGACTACATCTGCATCATTTGCGCAACTTCAATCGTGCCCATTTCCAGGAAGGGGCAACTCTTGGCCATTTCCAGCGCCGCGTCCATGCTGTCGGCGCGGACGACGGAAAAACCCGCCAGGGGATTGGGTCCGCCATTGTCCTCCACGCCATCGGCGCTCACCGTCTTAGACATGCCAAGGGGCGTGCCGGGATTGACCATGGCATCGCCGAGGTCTGCGACCCAGGCTTTCCATCGCTCCATTTGTTCCGCGCCCGCCTCCGGGCTCTCGGGCTTTTTCCCACCGTGATAGGCAAATATGTAGTCGGACATGAGCGGCTCTCCTGTTCTTCAATCGTTGTGTGGATTTGTAGCGGTTGCCATTAGTGAACTTATTGGTTTATTAAAACGAGGCGGGCATATTGTCAACCATCTGGTTCAGTGGTGATCGGAACGCAAATGGAAAATCTCGATACGACTTTCGCAGCGCTTGCCCATGCAACGCGCCGCTCCATACTAAGCAGGCTGATGCAGGGGGAGTCGCGACTCTCAGATCTGGCGAAACCTTTCAACATGTCCCAGACAGCCGTCTCCAAGCATGTGCGGGTCTTGAGCGATGCCGGCCTGCTGACCATCGAGAAAAGAGGGCGGACCCGGCATTGCCGGCTAAACGCGGAACCCATGAAACAGGCCACCGACTGGCTGATCGACTATCAGGCATTCTGGACGCAGCAGTTCGACAACCTCGCTCAACATCTGGCCGACGAAAGAGAGTGACAATGGAGTTTGTCCAATCTGTGCCCGGCGACGACCCGATCGTCGTCGAAGGATATTTCGCCGCCTCCCCCGCCAGGGTGTTTCGGGCGTGGACCGATCCGGACATCGTCATGAAGTGGTTCGGCCAGGCGCCGAACTCGCTGCATTCCGCAACCATCGACCTGCGCCCGGGCGGCGCGTGGCGGTTCCTGAAATCCGACGACGGCGGCAAGTCCGTCGGCTTTGAGGGGCAGTATCGCGATATTCAGCCCGGCGAGAGACTGGTGTTCTCCTGGGCTCATGTGGTCGCCCACGCAAACGGAGAGCGCGAGGCAACGCCCTACTCGCAGGTCGAGGTCAGCTTCACGCCAAGAGGCAGCGGCACATTTGTCCGCCTCGTGCACTCAGCGGTGCGCAGCGAAGACGCCCGCCGCGGCATCGGCGGCGGCTGGGAAGCGGCCTTCAGACATCTGACCGATGGGTTTGCGGCCGAAGAAGCTTGATTGCAGTGGTGGCTGCCTGAAATAAGCAGGAGATTAACGCCCACGGGCGGGCTCGATGAGCGGCTTGTGCGGCCTGGATTTGCTGATGAGGCCGGCCTGATCCGAGCACCCATTTACCGTTTGGCAATCGTGCTTCGTCCATAATAGGCCACTTCACACCTTGGACTGATGCGAGCCGTTCAATCCTCTCTCTTTCTCCTTCGAAATAACCGAACAATCGCCACTCCAATCCGGGTCAGCCACGGGTGTGCCAGAAGCATGATCTGCCCGCGGTACCTGTCGGCTTCACGTTCCTGTTGCGGCACCTGGCCACCCAGCGTATGCCGGTGCTTGTGATGACCGATCTCGTGGTAAAACGTGAGCTCGTGACGGAGACGGAACAGCCACTGTATCGGAGACGTGGGACCGACCATCGTCAGCCAGGTGATGGTGACCAGCGCGAAATGCGGCCGGTAGTATCCCGCGAAGTCCTGCTCCATATTGGCTTCGATGATGTAAATACGCGATATCCCGTTCAAATCACCGCTTGGGATGTTCTCGAGCCAGCCGCACAAGTACTTCGTGGCATTGTATCTCTCGTCAATCGCCCGCGCTTCAAGGATGTTCACCCCGTTGACGCGAACTTCGCGAAAGTCGGCTCTGCGATACCTGAGGACACTTCGAAAGACGGCCTCGTAGAGGGGGTGGCAGGCTCGTGTGAGCGAAGCATCTATGAAATCCGCCGAAGCCGCTTCATCAACATCGTGCAGGGCTGTGATCAGTGCAGAGACAAGGGCAGTGCTTTCCGGGCGGTCAATTGTATCCAGGTTGATCGCATCGAGTTCTGACCGCAAATGCGGCACCGCTTCCGCGCCGGCCTCATGGATTTTCCGGAACCCGGCAGCTTGCGCGCTACGAGAACTGGTCAGCACACCGCGCTTCAAATCCAGTATCGCCGAAGAGATACATTCGTTCTGGTGGTGCTGGTTGGTCAATTCGCCGGCCCGTTAAAGTGATGGACGGCGACGCTAACACGCAATGATTGAGGCGCGATGAATCTCCCTGTGACTTAGAGCCTCTCCTGCAGCCGCCGTCATGGCTCTTCCTCGTATTCGGGGATCGGTGCGGGGTATTGCGGCAGGTGATCGGTGCGCGGACTCCACTCGCCGCGGGCGATCAGCCCCTCGATGTGGTCGGTGATCTCGGCAAGCGTCGCGAACCAGACATCGCCCTTGGCGCTCATGTAATCCATCAGTTCCCCGATTGCCTCCATGCGCGCGAGCCTGCCGCTGAGGAACGGGTGCCAGACGGCGATCCACACCGCGCCATGGCGCCAGGCCGCATCGAATTCGGAGCGGAACACGTCCATCGCATGGGCCGGCGCCTTGATCGGCATCATGTAGTCGAGGTCCCGCCCGACCATGTAGTGGGCCCAGTCGTCCATGGCGTAATGGCTCGGCAGTTCGATCAGGGCCCCCTCGCCGTTGGTCAGCCGATAGGGGATTTCATCACCGAACAGGGAGGCGTCGTAACGCAGGCCCTCCTCCAGCAGAATGTCCAGCGTGTCGCGCGAGAAGCGGTAGGCCGGCGCGCGAAACCCCTGCGGCCGCGTGCCGGTGAATTTCTCGATCACATCCATGCCGCGCAGAAACCAGTAGCGTTCACGCTCGCGCGACAGTTCGTTGGGGTGCTCGTGGAGATAACCATGGTGGCCGATCTCGTGACCGTCGGCGAGCGTGGCGGCAACCGCATCGGGATACTGCTCGATACACCAGGCGGGAATGAAGAAGGTCTGCTTGATCTTGAACTCGCGAAACAGCGCCAGAATACGCGGCATCGCCACCCGGGGGCCGTATTGCAGCATCGACATGGTGGCGACGAGATTTGTCGCGTTCTGATGATGCGCGAGATGGAGGATACTGTCGGCGTCAAGATCGAACGTGAAGGCCACCGCGCATTTCGCGCCGTTCGGCCAGGGCGGAGCGTTGGGGATCAACTGCCGGTGTGCGGTCATGGGTCTGCCGGTCTCCACTATTGGCGGGCACGCCCAAGCAGTTCAAATTTCCGTCTTCCGGTCAACCGAAGGGAGGACCGAACCTGAAGGCGGTCTTGCGGCGTGGTCCGCGTCCGGGGTCGCATATCTTCACTCCAGCAGAAACTCGCGCCCGACCTTGACCCGCGGCGTACCGTCATAGTTTACGATGTCGGCTGTGGCATAGGTTTCTTTCAGGGTTTCGGGCAGGAAGCTTCCGGTTCCGATCATGTCGATGGGAGCCTTTGCGCCACTCATCACCAGACACTTCTGGGCATCGAAGCCGGAGGACGCAACGATCTTGGCGTCCTTGTATCCGGCAGCATCCAGCTCGCGGCGCACCTGAATGACCGATGCCGCCGTAACACCGGTACCGAACAGCATGCGGCGGACGTGGTCGATCAGGACGTTTGAGGCATCGAGGTGGAAGGCGCGCTCGCCAAGCACCTCCTCCACGATATTGTATTCGCCGGTGACGCCCAGCCACTGGCCGACGATGTCGATGGAGCTTTCATACTGCAGTCCCTCGGCAAAACGGCCGCCGTGGGTGTCGAGCCTGACGCCGAACGACTTGCCCTTATCGTGCAGCCTGGCTTCGTCGTAGAACCAGCGGGCGCAGCGCAGCGAGTCCTGCACCTCATTGCCTGAATAGTCGACCAGGGCGATCACCGTTTCGGAATTCTCGACGGCGGAGACAAAGAGCTTCAAGGCCTCGAGCACATCGCCGCCGGTGTAGCCGATCAGGGCATGGGGCATGGTGCCGAGCCCGCCCGTGGCGCCGAACAGAGGTGCGGTGAGATCCTGCGACCCGCCGATGAAGCCCTTGACGTCCGGACTGACGCGCTTCGCGGTGTCGCTGCCAACCGACGCCCCATAGGCCGCAAGCAGGTTCATTTCCGGCCCGCTGGCATGGCGTGCATGCATGTCGAGAAACGAAGCGCCGGGCATGGCGCGGCACATTTCGTAGGCATTGTTGGCGCAGACGCAGGGCAGGCCCACCTTCTGCAGCAAAAGGGTCTCGACTTCCGACAGTTTCGAGAACGGTCCTTTGACTTCGAGCATTTTGGTTTCGGAAGGGATGATGTCGCCCTCTTCGAAGAACCTCGTGATCTCCGCTTCGGGCACCAGGCGCCGGATAAGCCTGATCGCCGGTTCGAGCGCCGCGATAACCCGGCGGCGAAGAAAGACGGCGTAGGTGACCGCGCAGTCGCCGTCCGCCAGGACGGCACGCCGCGTGTGGCTGAAATATTTATCGGTGATGCTTTCCAGCGACCCCGCCGCCAGGGTCACATCGACGATCTCGTCTATCGCCTTGTCCCGATCCACGATTGTTGCCTCCACCGTCCCGTCGCCAGCCCGAAGCCGGCAACTGTTGCGTGAATGCCCGGCACTTGCAAGCACCTGTGTGACGGCGCGATGCTCAGCGCCCGGCTTTCAGTGCCTGCAGCATGTCGGCGCTGCCGGACTTAAGGAAATTGACATCCGAACCGGCGGCAATGAACCTGAACCCGAGCTCAATGTAAGAGTGCGCCAGCTCCGGCGTGTTGGCGTAGATCGCGGCAAAGCTGTTGTGTTTTTCGACCTTATCGCGAACCACCTTGAGCGACTCCGTCACCTTCGGATGACCCGGGTTGACCGCTTCGCCGCCGGTCAGTGAGTTGCTCAGATCGTTCGGGCCGATGAACACGCCATCGATGCCATCGGTCGAGAGGATTGCATCGATGTTGTCCAGGGCTTCCTCGGTCTCGATCATCGCCAGGGCTTCGGTCAGGTCGTTGCCGTTCGCGTGGAACGCGGCCTTGTCGCCGCCGAACCGGTCGATGGCCCTGAGGGGCCCCCAGCTGCGCGACCCGGTCGGCGGATAGTTGGTTGCCTCGGCGAACCACCTTGCATCGGCGGCAGTATTGATCATCGGGCAGACAATGCCGTCGGCGCCCGCATCGAGCGCCTTGCCGATGAACCCCTCGTCGCTGAGTGGCGGCCTGACCAGAACGGGCTTTCCGGCGCCCTGCACCGCCACCACCATGGCCAGCATATCGGCATAGTCGATAAAGCCGTGCTGTCCGTCGATGAAGACGCAGTCCCAGTCCTGACGGGCCAGCATCTCAACGCCCATCGGCTGCGGCAGCAGGCAGAACGCGCAATAGACCACCTCGTTCGACGAGATGAGGTCACGCAAAGGGGTCGAAGGCACGCCGTGTACCTATTTGGTTGATGATCGGGCGGACGCTTCTGCTCAGGCTTCGTTCTGGATTTGATCGATTGCGGTCTGCATCAACTCGTCCATCGTACGGCGCAGTTGGTGATCCGATTGATCGACACCCTTTTCGTCGAAATCCTGGCGCACCTTGCGGAAAACATCCTCATCGCCGGGCTCCTCAAAATCGGCCTTGATCACCGCCTTCGCATAATCGGCGGCGTCGTCGCCGGACAGTCCCATCAACTCCGCCGCCCACAGGCCCAGAAGCTTGTTGCGCCGGGCTTCCGCCTTGAACTTGAGTTGTTCATCATGCGCAAACTTACCCTCAAAGCCTTTTTTGCGTTCGTCGAAACCGCTCATGCAAACCACTCCTCGTTCCGGTAATGTCATTCTGCCTTAGCCATAGCCCGCGCCATTGTTCAAATCAACACCGCAGGGTCGGTCCGATCAGCGCACAACAGTGGGTGCATCATATCGTCCGAATGCAAACATCGGCGTGACATTGCGGTTCGAATTGTGTACAGGCCCGCCATAGAGTAGTTTGCAGCGGCAAATCCATCCGGCGAATCGCCATAATTCGGTACGTCCACAGTGCCAATCTCGCAAAGCTCAGCCACTTTAGTTCTTGGGTGCAACGTTTAAGGATCGATCGATAATGTCTCGACGTCGCCGGATCTATGAAGGCAAGGCGAAAGTGCTCTATGAAGGTCCGGAACCGGGCACGCTTATTCAGCATTTCAAGGATGACGCGACCGCGGTTGATGCCGGCAGCAAGGAAGTGGTCGACGGCAAAGGCGTTCTGAACAACCGGATTTCAGAATTCCTGTTTTCCAGGCTGAACGAAATCGGCGTGCCGACGCACTTCATCAAACGCCTCAACATGCGCGAGCAACTGATCCGCGAAGCCGAGATCATTCCTGTTGAAACCATTGTGCGCAATGTTGCTGCGGGCTCGCTTTCGGCACGGCTGGGCATCGAGGAAGGCACACCCCTGCCGCGCTCGATCATTGAGTTCTGCTTCAAGTCGGACGACCTCGGCGATCCCCTGGTGTCGGAAGAGCACATCACGGCATTTGGCTGGGCCAACCCTCAGGAAATCGATGAAATGACGGCGCTGGCGCTGCGCATCAACGACTTTCTGTCCGGTCTGTTCCTCGGCATCGGCATCAAGCTCGTGGACTTCAAGGTCGAGTTCGGTCGCATCTACGAAAACGACATGGTCCGCATCGTTCTGGCCGACGAAATCAGCCCGGACTCGTGCCGCCTGTGGGACATCTCGACCGACGAGAAGCTCGACCGGGACCGCTTCCGCAAGGACATGAGCGGCCTTATCGAGGCCTATCAGGACGTTGCACGCAGGCTCGGTATCCTGTTTGAAAACGAGCGGCCCGAATCCAGCGGACCGGTCCTGGTCAAATCTTGAAAGGGTCACCCGGGGTCCTCCGGGTGAGCGGACGGATATGAAAGCAAAGGTCAAGGTCACACTTAAAACCGGCGTTCTCGATCCCCAGGGCAAGGCGATCGAGCACACGCTTTCGGCACTGGGATTTGGCGGCGTGAGCGGTGTGCGCCAGGGTAAGTACATTGAGTTGGAGCTTGCCGAGGCCGACGAAGCGGACGCCCATGCGGCGGTCAAAGCCATGTGCGAGAAGCTTCTGGCCAACACGGTTATCGAAAACTACGACATCGAACTAGAGCCCTTATAGAGCCCGCATGAAAGCCACAGTCATCGTCTTTCCCGGCTCCAACTGCGACCGCGACGTCGCGGTGAGCCTCGAACAGGCCACGGGCCGGCCGCCGGAAATGCTCTGGCACGGCTCATCGGAAGTCCCTTCAACCGATCTTATCGTCCTGCCCGGCGGATTCTCCTACGGAGACTATCTGCGCTGCGGCGCCATGGCGGCCCATTCCCCGGTGATGCGCGATGTGGTCGACAAGGCAAAATCGGGGACCCGGGTGCTTGGCATCTGCAACGGATTTCAGATCCTCACCGAAAGCGGCCTGCTCCCGGGCGTTCTGATGCAGAACATGTCATTGAAGTATGTCTGCAGGGACGTCCATGTCCGCGTCGAGCGCACCGATACCGACTTCACCCGGCAGTATGGCAATGGCGGCGTGCTGCGCATCCCGGTCGCCCATCACGAAGGCAATTACAATGCCGACGAGGAAACGCTCGACCGGTTGGAGGATGAAGGCCGCGTCGCCTTCCGGTACTGCACGCCCGACGGCGAACTTGACAGGGACGCCAATCCCAACGGCTCGGCGCGCAACATCGCGGGCATCTACAACGAGGACGGCACGGTGCTTGGTCTGATGCCCCATCCTGAGCGCCTGGCGGATCCGCAGCTTGGCGGCACCGACGGCAAGGCGTTGTTCTCCTCTCTGGCAGAGGCCCTGCAATGAGCACGGCAGCAGCGGCAGAAATCACGCCCGATCTGGTCTCCGAACACGGCCTGAGCGCCGAAGAGTATGAGCGGATCTGCGCCATACTGGAGCGCGAACCCAATCTGACCGAACTCGGCGTCTTTTCGGTCATGTGGAGCGAGCACTGCTCCTACAAGTCGTCACGGGTCTGGCTGAAGGACTTTCCGACCGAGGGCCCGCATGTGATCTGCGGTCCGGGCGAGAACGCCGGCGTTGTCGATATCGGTGACGGTCAGGCGGTGATCTTCAAGATGGAGAGCCACAACCACCCCTCGTTCATCGAGCCTTATCAGGGCGCCGCCACCGGCGTCGGCGGCATCATGCGGGACGTGTTCACCATGGGCGCCCGGCCGGTTGCCCTTATGAACGCCCTGCGCTTCGGCCGTCCCGAGCACGAAAAGACCCGGCATCTTGTTTCAGGCGTGGTTTCAGGCATCGGCGGCTATGGCAATTGCGTCGGGGTACCGACGGTTGGCGGTGAAGTGAACTTCGACGCGAGCTATGACGGCAACATTCTGGTCAACGCCATGTGTGTCGGTCTCGCCGACACCGACAAGATCTTCTATGCGGTCGCCGGCGGTCCTGGCAAACCGGTGATCTATGTCGGCTCGAAGACCGGTCGCGACGGCATCCATGGCGCGACCATGGCGTCGGCCGAGTTCGACGACAGTTCGGACGAGAAGCGCCCGACCGTGCAGGTCGGCGACCCCTTCACCGAAAAACTTCTCATCGAAGCCTGCCTCGAACTGATGGCCGAGGACGCCATCATCGGCATTCAGGACATGGGGGCCGCCGGCCTCACATCGTCTTCGGTGGAAATGGCCGGCAAGAGCGGCGTCGGCATCGACCTCGACCTCGACCATGTGCCGTGCCGCGAAGAGAACATGACCGCTTACGAGATGCTGCTGTCCGAAAGCCAGGAGCGCATGTTGATGGTGCTGCGGCCGGGGCGTGAGGACGTCGCCCGCAAAATCTTCGAAAAGTGGGATCTCGACTTCGCGGTGATCGGCGAAACCACCGACACCGGTCGCCTTGTGGTCCGGCACCAGGGCCGGATCGAGGCGGACATGCCGGTCCAGGCGGTTTCCAACGAGGCCCCGCAATACCGCCGCCCCTGGAACGAACCGGCGCGGCCCGAGCCGCTCGGGCCAGACGAGGTCCCTGCCCCGGCCTCCGCCAGCGCTGCCCTCAAGTCATTGATCGGCTCGGCTCATCTGTGCTCAAGGCGCTGGGTCTGGGAGCAGTACGACCACATGGTCATGGCCGACACGGTGGTGCGCCCCGGCGGCGACGCCGGCGTCGTCCGCGTGCACGGCACCCGGAAGGCGCTCGCCATCACCACGGATGTGACGCCACGCTATGTCGGCGCCGACCCGTTCGAGGGCGGCAAGCAGGCCGTCGCCGAAGCCTGGCGCAATCTGACCGCATCCGGCGCCCGGCCGCTCGCCATCACCGACTGCCTCAATTTCGGCAACCCCGAACGACCGGAAATCATGGGCCAGTTCGTCGGCGCCGTGAAAGGCATGAGCGAAGCCTGCGAAACACTGAAGTTTCCCGTCGTCTCGGGCAATGTCTCCTTCTACAACGAGACCAACGGCCAGGGCATCCTGCCGACCCCGGCGGTCGGCGGCGTCGGATTGATCGACGATGTTGCGACCCGCGCCACCGCCGGCTTCAAGCCTGAGGACGAAACGCTTCTGCTCGTCGGCGCCGAGCATGGTCATCTCGGCCAGTCGCTCTATGCCCGTGCGCTCTGCGACATCACTCACGGAGCTCCACCGCCGGTCGACCTCGCAACAGAGCGCGGCAACGGCGACTTCGTGCGCCAGCTCATCACCGACGGCACGGTCAACACGGTTCACGACTGTTCCGATGGCGGCCTCTATGTCGCCGTTGCGGAAATGGCGCTCGCCTCGGGCCGCGGCGCCGATATCCAACCGGGCGAATCCGGACTTGTCGACCACGCGGTGTTGTTCGGTGAAGACCAGGCCCGCTATGTCATCGCCTGTCCCGCAGACAAGGCCGATGAGATCCTTTCCAACGCCGGGGAAAGCGGTGTCACCGTCCGCATCGTGGGATCGGTCGGCGGCGCGCGCTTGACCGTCGACGGTCAAGATCCCATATCCCTGGAAGAACTGCGTACTGCGCATGAGGAATGGTTGCCTCGCTACATGAGCGGCGGGTAAGCTGAAGACACTCAGAAACACCGTCGGTACGGGGAGATGCAGCCATGGCGATGGACGCACGCGAAATTGAGACCATGATCAAGGAGAAGCTGCCCGACGCGCAGATCACCATTGAGGATTTGCGCGGCGATGGCGACCATTATGCAGCGACCGTGGTCTCGTCTGCCTTCAAGGGTAAGTCGCGCGTCCAGCAGCATCAGATCGTTTACGAAGCGCTGCAGGGCAACATGGGCACACAATTGCACGCACTGGCCTTGCAGACATCCGCCCCGGATGATTGAAAGGCGGCGCGAAGCACAACAAATCGTGCTATAGAGCCGATCGACTGAACACACCAACAGACGAACTGGAAAAAGTTATGAGCGACAATACCCACCAGACCATCGACACGGAAGTAAAGTCCAACGATGTGGTGCTGTTCATGAAAGGCACGCCGCAGTTCCCGCAGTGCGGCTTCTCCGGACAGGTTGTGCAGATTCTCGATTACCTCGGCGTGCCATACAAAAGCGTCAACGTTCTCGAAAACGACGAAATTCGCCACGGGATCAAGGACTACACAAATTGGCCGACCATTCCGCAGCTTTATATCAAGGGCGAATTCCTCGGCGGCTGCGACATCATCCGCGAGATGTTCCAGAGCGGCGAACTCAAGCAGGCTTTGGCTGATCAGGGCATTGCGCTGGAACACGCCTGACACAGGTCACAGCAGTCAAAAAGATCGAAGCGCCGGGTCTACGCGAACCGGCGCTTTTTCATTGCGTACGCGCCTGATCCGCCTCAAGCCGCCCTCACGGACGAAAGGAAATCTGTAATCTCGTGCCGCAAGCGGGCAGTCTGCTCGCGAAGCGCTACGGAAGATGCCTGCACATGCTCGCTGGCGTCCTTGGTGCGCTGGGCCGCCTCACCGACACTCGACATGTATTGTGTCGCCTCGGATGTACTGCCGGTGGCCTGATTGGCGTGGCTTCCGATCTCGGACATCATGGTGCCCTGCTCCGAGATCGCCGCTGCGATGGTATCTGAGATTGTGCGGACATTCTCGATCACCTGACCGATGCCATCGATTGCCACGGCGGCGTCTCCGGTGGCGCTTTGGACACTCGAAACAACGGATGCGACTTCTTCCGTCGCCGAAGCGGTTTGCGCCGCCAGGCTCTTCACTTCGTTTGCGACCACGGCAAATCCCCTGCCGGCATCGCCGGCGCGTGCTGCTTCGATGGTCGCATTGAGCGC
>JAJFHL010000312.1 GCA_021775615.1 Hyphomicrobiales bacterium | reverse complement strand
TAGAGCGACAGATCTGTCCACGAGGCCGACCCGCCGCTGGTCACCACGTCATGGTTGTGCCCGGAAGGCACCAGCACTTTCTGGATCTGGAGTTTCACCTTCGGATAGCACTGGTCGAAAATGTTGCGCGCACTCCAGTGGGTGGTGGCCTCGCGCCCGTCCAGAAAACCTGCTTCGGCCAGCAACAGCGACCCGGTGCACACCGAACAGATGATCGCGCCTTGTCTATGTTGCGCCTTCAACCACGCGACGGCTTCCGGCCACATGCCCGTCAAGTCCAGATCGGGCTTGAGAAAAAGATCAGAGACAATGATCACGTCCATCCGCGCCTTGTCGGCAAAGGCGGTATCCGGCACCAGCGGCACCCCCAGCGAAGTGCGGATGGGGTCATTCGACACCCCGACAATTCGCGGCGACATCTGCCGGCTGCGAACCTGATCTCCCGTCACCATCTGCCACACCGTGCCAACGCAGGTGAACACCTCATGCAGGCCGTAGATCACGGCTGCGGAGGCTTCAGGGACAGCCAGCAGGCCGACGGACAGTTTTCGGGCATCATGGGAAACGGGCATGAGCAAAAGTGTCACATTTGGCCCGTTTTTGTCAAATTCACTCCTAACACTCCGTATCGAAGCTCTGCCATAAGCGCGCCAAGACGTGCCGCGCCTTCTGCGGCGGCACCAGACAGAAACGGATCAAATCATGTTCGATACAACACGACGAAATCTGCTGGGCGCTTCATTGCTTGGGGCCGGAGCGATGCTCAACTCCGCTGGTTTTGCCGCTGCCGCGACGCGGCTTACGCAAAAAGGAAACATCATGCTGGACAAAGTTCCTCATCTCCCTCAGGGCCTGATCGAGGCCGCCGGTTTCCCCTTGATCGAAGCGATCCACGGCCGCCGGTCGCGCCGCTTCGCCAAGGGCGCCTCGATCCCGGACGGCCCGCTCGCCTACAGCTCGACCGAGGCACCTGAACCGCTCAGCGAGATGGAACAGATGCTGTTGCTGACGACGGTGGCGGGCAATACCGGATGGTCAAATCTCATTCCGCACAACCGTTTCTACTCACCCAGGATACCCAATTACGCCGGCGCGGCAGGCGGTCGGACCTTCCCGTCCGCCGCCGGGTTCCACACGACCGAAATCTTCTACACCGACGACAACGGTACTTATGTCATGCCGACGCGCGACATGGCGCCGGTCTCGGTTCCAGGGGCGGATGTCGACTTGCATGCCTATCTTGAGGCGCATAAATCGCGGATCGTCAAACTCGGCGACGGTCGGCTGAACACACCGCGCGTGCCCCAGCACATGGAGATGCACAACGAATGGTGCGCCAATGTGCCGGGCAGCACGCTGCTGATTCCCGTGGCCGACCTCGCCCAGCACATGATCCTCGTCCTGTGCTATCTGGTGCAGAACGGCGCCTGCCTCTTCGATGATGTCAACGGCCAGCCAATCCCCGGGATGGAGCGGTTCAAATCCATCGTTGATGTCGAAAACCCGTTCCCGCTTGCCTATGTGGAGCAGCTCGCGTTGACCGAAGTTTCAGTTGAAACCGGCACGTCCTGTTATGCCGGTGCTCTGATGCTTCAAGCGATGGGCCTTGGCGGCTGGATGTATGAGGGGATCAATCCATTCAGCCTGTTGGGTGCCAGCGGTGACCCGCAGGTGCCGGGTCTGGGCTTTCGTTTCGACATGCCCGAAGGTGCGCTGTTGCCGCATGTAACCGGTCTTGAGGGCGTGTTTGAAGGCCACACGCCGCCGCATTTTGCAGATATGCGCGAAGCGGTCATGTCCGTGGTCGAACGCAAATTCGGTGCCGGCGGTCCCTTCAACGCTGCGACCGACGGTCCTTACAAGAAAAGCGAGATGATCCGCGCGGGAGCTGCGCCCTTCGGCGATGTCGCGATCGATTGCGTGGTGACGATGGCGCAGTACATCCATGAAAAGTTCGGCCGTTTCCCGGCCACGGTGCCCGCGATTTTCACCCTGATGTATCTGCAGGCGCACAAGCTGGACACCGGCTTCTACGACACCCATTTCGACAAGGGTGCCTATCTGCGCACCCATGCGGAGCATGACACGAACTGGAGCTGATCTGCGCCCTTGCGAACGCCGGCAAGGGGGCAGGCAGCGCCGCGAGCCGTTCGAAGCGTCAGTGCAGCCGCGCGCATACCGTGCGGCCAATCCGAACAATGAAGGAAACGATCCAATGGAATTGAAAACGATTTACACCGGCGACGTCATCGCCCGTCTGGAACTCGGCTGGGGTCAGGGCTTCCTGTCTCCCGGAGGACCGCAAGAAGTTTCCCTGTTGCTCGACGGTCTGGACATCGGGGGAAAAACAGTCCTCGATATAGGAGTGGGGACCGGGGGGCCTGCGCTTTTGCTGCTCAGCAAATTCGGCGCGCGGCACGTAACCGGCATCGACATAGAGCAGTCGGTCATTGACCGGGCGCGGGCGCTTGCCGTCGCACAAAACCTGGAGGACCGGCTGGAACTGCAGTGCGTCCGGCCCGGTGCGCTGCCCTTTGCGGGCGGCCGGTTCGACGTGGTGTTCA
>JAJFHL010000311.1 GCA_021775615.1 Hyphomicrobiales bacterium | reverse complement strand
CGAGGCCATGATGGTGAGTTCGCCAAGTGCCGACTTCGCGGCGCCGCCCGAGATCGGGGCATCGAGGTAGAGCACTCCGTGATCGGCAAGCCTCGCCTCGCACATGCGGGCGAAGTCCGGCGGCACCGTTGCGCAGGAGATCACCACGGCGCCCTTCTTCAGATGCGCTGTAATGGCGTCTTCGCCGAACAGCAGCGCGTCGGACTGTGCCGCGTTGACCACGACGTTGACGACGATATCCGCGCCGGCCAGCGATCTTTCCCGGGGAAGCGCCGAGCCGCCCTGGGCCTGCAGCTCCTTTTCGGGGGAGGGATTGAGATCAAACCCCCGTGCCGGCATGCCGGCACGCAAAAG
Organism: Hyphomicrobiales bacterium; assembly: GCA_021775615.1. Classification (GTDB taxonomy): domain Bacteria; phylum Pseudomonadota; class Alphaproteobacteria; order Rhizobiales; family JAJFHB01; genus JAJFHM01. The sequence goes on along the minus strand of JAJFHL010000311.1, from coordinate 8,126 downwards.
GGACGTCGCAATGCCGAAGCCCATTGAGCCGAGGCCGAACACGCATGCTTGTGGTGAAGCGCTTTCCGGCATGCTGTGGTGTCTCCTCTGGCGTTTGGCACATGAAGCCGCGGCAACAAGGTCGCGTCGGTGCTGACCCGTGTGTACCCGAATTGGGCGCCGCCGAACAGATTGACTCCAATGCACTGTAATTCTATCATGAATACGTATTCAAGAAATTATGGTTGATTATGTACCCTTTCCGGCCACCTGAATTCACATCGCTGTGGATACGTATTCAGTGAAGTTGAACAGCAACGATATTGCCCGACATGCCGGTGTTTCCCAGGCAACGGTGTCGCGCGTCCTGTCCGGAAGCGCGCATGTTCGTGAAGAGACCCGGGAGCGGGTGCTGCAGGTCATCCGCGAACTCAACTACCAGCCCAATGCTTTTGCCCGGGCGATGAAGACCAAGCTCAGCGGAACCATCGGCGTCGTGGTGTCGCGCATCACCAACCCGATCGTTCCCGAGATCCTGTTGCGCCTGGCAAGCCGGCTGACAGCGCATGGCCGCCGCATGGTCGTCTGGAACACCGACACGGAAGGGGAAGACGGCGTTGCGAATGCCATTCGGCAGAACGTGATTGACGGGCTTGTCTTCACCGCGGCGGGCGAAGGATCGGCTGCCATGGCGGCGGCGCTGGACACGGGAATGCCGATCGCCACCATCAACCGGCATGTGGAAGGCGCCCCATGCGATCAGATCATCGGCACCAATTTCGACGGTGCGCGAACGCTCGCCGACTACCTCACGAATAGCGGCAGAACCCGGATCGCGATGGTCAACGGGCCGCTGGACCGCAGCACCCTGAGGGATCGCGAGCTGGGCCTGCGGCGTGGTCTGCGCGATGCCGGCCTCGACCTGCCGGACAACTATTACGCCAGTGCCGATTTCGCCCATGACGCATTCCGCGATCTCGCCATGAAGATGATGGACCAGACGGCGCCGCCGGATGCGATTGCCTGCGGCAACGACGTGATCGCCTTCGCGGTTCTGTGCGGACTGCGCGCCGCGGGCTGTTCGGTGCCGGACGATGTCTGGGTCACAGGTTTCGACGGCATCGAAATGTCGGGCTGGGACGTGTTCGACATCACCACCATGCGGCAGCCGCTCGATGAGATGGCGGCGGTCGCGGTGGAGTCCTTGCTCAAGCGAATTGAGAGAGACCAATCGGAGCCGCGGATGATCCGATTTGGAACCGAACTGGTCATCCGCAGCACGACCGCCAACACACCTTACAAAAGAACCACGTAAGCCGATTTCCAAGGGAGGATATCATGACCAACAAGACCACACGTCGCGCCTTCGTGACGACAACCGCTGCCGGGCTTGCGGCCGCACCGCTGGCAACGCCCGCCATTGCGCAGGGCAAGCGCGAACTCAAGATGGTGACCGGCTGGCCCAAGAAGTTCCCGGGCCTTGGCGCCGCATCTGAGCGGATCGCCAGTGGCATCACCGCCGCCAGCGATGGACGGCTGAGCGTCAAGGTCTATGGCGCCGGCGAGCTTGTTCCGGCATTCGAGGCGTTCGATGCCGTGGCCAGCGGAACCGCCGATATGTATCACGCGGCCGAGTATTACTGGCAGGGCAAGAGCACCGCGTTCAACTTCTTTGCCGGCGTTCCGTTCGGCATGACCACGGCGGAGCACAATGCCTGGGTCTATCATCGCGGCGGGCAGGAACTCTGGGAAGAGCTCAGCGCGAGCTTTGGCATCAAGGCGTTCATGGCCGGCAACAGTTCGTGCCAGGCCGGCGGCTGGTTCAACAAGGAGATCAACTCGGCCGAAGACCTCAAGGGCCTCAAGATGAGGATCCCCGGCTTCGGCGGCAAGGTGATCGACGCGGTCGGCGGCGCCGCGGTGACGCTTCCCGGCGGCGAGATATTCGCAGCGCTGCAATCAGGCGCGGTCGATGCCGCCGAGATGGCCGGTCCATGGATCGACCTCGGCTTCGGGTTCTACAAGGCGGCCAAGTATTTCTACAATCCCGGCTTCCAGGAGCCTACATCGGCGGAAAGCCTGGGCGTCAACATGGCCTTGTGGGAAGAATTGTCAGCCGCCGACCGGGAGATCATCATGCTTGCAGCGGCGCGGGAAAATGTCATGAACCCGGCCGATTTCATCGCCAATCACTCTCGTTCGCTGGACATCCTGCTGAAAGAACATGGCGTGCAGCTGAGGTCATATCCCGACGAAGTGATGATGGTCCTGGGCGCCGCGGCCAAGCAGGTGCTGGCCGATGCCGCGGCAGGCGATGCCACCGTCAAGAAGATCTACGACAGCTACATGAGTTTCCTCGGCGAGGTCTCGTCCTGGACCGAGCAGTCGGAGCAGGCCTACCTGCGGGCAAGGTCCATGGCCATGAAGGCCTGACCTGACGGGCACGTCGCCGGGCGGCGCTTTCTTGCGCGCCGTCCGGCGATCTCCAACCCCGATTGAGCACATGATGCGATGAAACAGGCTGTCGAAGCGGTTGAGGCGATCAATCGGGCGTTGGGCAAGGGCGCCGCGTGGTGCGCGCTTGCCATGATGCTGTTCCAGGTGTTCTCGGTGCTCGTGCGATACGTCTTCAGCTATGGGCTGATCACGTTCCAGGAAGCCGTGATCTACTGTCACGCGATTCTGTTCCTGTTCGGCGCAGCCTATGTGCTGCAGCTCAACCAACACGTCCGCGTCGACATTTTCTACAACAGGATGGGAAAATCGGGACGCCGGGCGATCGATCTCATTGCGCTTCTGCTCTTCGTGGTTCCGGTCGCCGGGGTGATCTGCTGGGTCAGCCTGCCCTATGTGGTGCGAGCCTGGTCGACCCTCGAGGGGTCGCGGCAGGCAGGCGGGCTGCCGGCTATATTCTTGCTCAAGACGGCGATTGTGGTGTTCGCGGTCTCGCTTGCCCTGCAGGCGGCCGCGACCGCGGCGAGACTGCTTGGAGGCCTGAAGGATCCGCACTGGCAAGAGGGTGATGAGCCGACTGACGGTCCCCGGGTCTGAGCGGCATGGACACCACCCAGCTCATATTGGTGCTGATCTTGTTCGCGGCGGCGTTCGGGTCGGTGCTTGCCGGCATCCCGGTTGCTTTTGCGCTCTCCGGCGCGGCGATCATCGTCGCCTTCGCCGCCAGCCTGTTCGGCCTGTTCGATTTCTCGTTCCTGGGCGCGGTGCCGTCACGGATATTCGGCACGGCGATGTTCAACGACGTGCTCACCGCCGTTCCGCTGTTCATTTTGATGGGGGTCATTCTCGAGCGCAGCCGGATTGCCGAAGACCTCCTGACCAACATGGCGAAGACCTTCGGGCGGGTGCCGGCGGGGCTCGGCATCTCGGTCACCTTTGTCGGCATCCTGCTCGCCGCCTCAACCGGCATCGTCGGCGCGACGGTCGTGGCCATGGGCCTGCTCAGCCTGCCCACCATGTTGAAGCGCGGTTACAGTCCATCGCTTGCCGCCGGCTCGATCTGCGCCGCCGGCACCCTCGGTCAGATCATCCCGCCTTCCATCGTCCTGGTGTTTCTGGGCGATCAGCTCTCCGGCGCCTATATGGAGGCGCAGCGCGAGATCGGCAATTACTCGCCGGACCCGGTGTCGGTCGGCGACCTCTTTGCCGGCGCGCTGATCCCCGGCCTTGGCCTGGCCACGCTCTATATGGCCTACCAGTTTGTCGTGGGCCTGGTGCGGCCGCAGGACTGTCCGGCCTTCTCGGCCGACGAACTTGGCGACATCGACTGGCAGGACATCGTGTTCTCCCTTGTCGCGCCGGTGATGCTGATCCTGGTCGTCCTGGGGTCGATCCTGGCCGGCATCGCCACGCCGACAGAGGCGGCCGGCGTTGGTGCATTGGGCGCCTTGCTGCTTGCCGGCCGCAGGCTGCATGCGGTGGATCAGGCCTCCGGGGAGGCGGACCGCTCGTGGCTGCGCCATCTGAAAACAATGGTCTCGGCCGGCATCGTTGCGGCGCTTGCGCTGCCTCTCGTGCGTTCCGTGGCCGATCTGCGCCTGACGCTGGATGCGATCACCCTCTGGAATGGCGCAATGATCGTCGTTGCCCTGGCGCTGACGGCCACATTGATTGCCGGCACCTGCAGCGCGCTGGTTCTGCTGGCGCGGCGGCGCATGCTGGGTGAAATCGTCTTCGCCACCATGCGCATCACGACGCTGGCCTTCACCATACTGGTGGGGGCGACGATCTTTTCCCTGGTGTTCAGGAGTTTCGGCGGCGATGAGGTCGTGACGCACGCGCTCGACAACATCCCCGGCGGCACCATGGGCGCCGTCATCGCCGTGAGCATCGTGATCTTCATCCTCGGCTTCTTTCTCGATTTCATCGAGATCGTGTTCATCATCATGCCCATAGTCGCGCCGGTCATCCTGCGCAGCGATGTCGACCCGGTGTGGTTCGGGGTCCTGGTGGCGATGAACCTTCAGACATCATTCCTGACCCCGCCGTTCGGCTTCGCCCTGTTTTACCTGAAAGGCGTGGCGCCGCCGGAGATCAGGACGTCGCATATCTACCGAGGTGTGATGCCTTTCATAGGCATCCAGCTTGTCGCTCTCGCCCTGGTCTTCACGTTTCCGGAACTGGCGACATGGCTGCCCAAGCAGATTTTCGGCTAGTGACCATTGTCCTTGCAAACAATCTCGGCTTCATGACCGAACGGGAAGGACAGGGGGCGCCACTGATCTTTCTTGGCGGAACCGGATGGGACCTGCGGCAGCGCCCAAACCCGATGGACTCACCTCTGGTGGAGGATTTCGATGTCCTGCATTTCGATCAGCGCGGCATGGGCCGCAGCTCAAAGCCCGCCGGTCCTTACACCATGGCTGACTTCGCCGCCGATGCGGTGGCCATCATGAATGAAGTCGGATGGCAGTGTGCCCATGTGGTGGGCTATTCATTCGGCGGCATGGTTGCCCAGGAACTGGCCATCCGGTCGCCCCACAAGGTGAGCTCTCTCGTGCTCGGCGCAACAACCCCGGGCGGGGCAGGGGGCTCGTCCTATCCGATTGACGCGTTTCTTGGTCTCGATCCCTATGAACGGGCGAAAAGAGGTCTTGAAATTGCGGACCTGAATTTCACGCCAGACTGGCAGGCGGCGAATGCCGAGGTGGCTGAGCAGAAAGTGTTGCGGCGTGTGATGCGCCAGACGCAATACATCGATGAACCCGGGACCCGGGATGCCCTGGTGGCGCAGCTTGAGGCCCGTTCGGCCCATGACGCCTACAACCGGCTTGACCGGATCGAAGCGCCGACGTTGGTGCTCGCCGGCGATGCCGATGGGCAGGCTCCGATGGAGGCGCAACAGCGCATGGCCGACAGGATACCGAACTGTGAGCTGAAGGTGCTTGCGGGCAGCCACAACTTCATTGTCGAGAACGACGAAGCCTATCGGCTGATCAGGGATTTCTGCCTGGGGCAGCAGTGACCTGGCGAACCTATCGGTTGTGGCCTTGAACCTTTCAATGCCCCATCGCGACAGATATGGCGAACCGAAGGAGGGGCGCCATGTCTCCAATCATGATCTTGAAATCCGTATCGAAGCTGCAGCCGGGCCGCATGCTGGATGTCGGCGCGCGCGACTGCAAGCTGGCGGGAATGTTCGCCAAACTGGGCTACAGCGTCGACGCGATCGACCCGTCGCCATTGCCCGAAGGCGGCGCCCCCGACGGGGTGAATTTTACCCGGACGGCATTCGAGGAGTTCACCTCCGCCACGCGTTACGATCTCGTTGTGGCATCGATGGTGTCCCACCTCGTCGACTATGACATACCGACTTTCCTGAAGCGCTTGCGGTCGCTGACCGCGGAGGATGGTCTCATCTACGTGACGCTGCTTGGCGAAAACGATGACTGGGCGGCCAATCCCCGCGCCAAGGCCGTAACCTCCAAGAAAGCCTGCGCGCTCGTGGCGGACGCCGGCTTGAAGCCCCTGTTTCGATCCATCGAATGGTTCGAGGGCAGCGTCTATTCCGGAGAGAGGAAGTACTGGCATCTCTACCGGTTCCTGCTCGGCGCGGCGTGACGGGCGGTTTGCCGCAATACCTGAGCAAATAGGGCTGCGGCCTCGGCTGGTGGTCGGGGATCGTGTTGCCGCGCAGCGAAATACAGGGATCGCAGAAGCGGTGCTGCGGCGATGCGCAGCATTGCAAATTGAGCCCGGATCGCCGATGTGCATCGCAGCCGATGGGCTGCATGCTGTGGCGCCGCCGCGGTGCCGCTTCCAGGCACCGCCAAAAATTCAATCAATGAGGTAATGCGATGATCGAAAAGCGTGATTTTTATATTGACGGTGCCTGGGTCGCTCCCAGCGCCCCCCGTGACTTTGATGTCATCGACCCGTCAACCGAAGAGGCCGCGGCAGTGATCTCGCTGGGCGGCCAGGCCGATACGGACGCCGCCGTTGCCGCCGCACGGCGTGCCTTCGAACCCTGGGCGGCGACCTCCAAGGAAGACCGCCTGGCGCTGCTGGAAAAACTGCTCGAAGCCTATCAGGCCCGCGCCGAAGACATGGCCGAAGCCATCAGCACCGAAATGGGCGCGCCCATCGATCTGGCCAGAACCCAGCAGGTGCCCTCGGGTCTCGGGCACATCAAGAACTTCATCCGTGCCGCCAAGGGTTTCTCGTTCGACCGCATGCTCGGCGACCATGCGCCCAACGATCGCATCCTCCTGGAGCCGGTCGGCGTCTGCGCCATGATCACGCCGTGGAACTGGCCAATGAACCAGGTGACGCTGAAGGCGGTGCCGGCCATGGCGGTCGGATGCACCATGGTGTTGAAGCCGTCCGAGATCGCTCCGCTGTCGTCCCTGGTGTTTGCCGAAATCGTACACGAAGCCGGCTTTCCCGCCGGCGTGTTCAATCTGGTCAATGGCGATGGCGCCGGGGTCGGATCGCAGCTGTCGGCGCATCCCGATGTCGACATGGTGTCCTTCACCGGTTCGACCCGGGCCGGCGTCGCAATCTCGAAGGCCGCCGCCGACACCTTGAAGCGGGTTTCGCTCGAACTTGGCGGCAAGGGCGCGAACATCATCTTCGCCGATGCCGACGAGAAGGCGGTGAAGCGCGGTACATTGCACTGCTTCAACAACACCGGACAGAGCTGCAACGCGCCGACCCGGATGCTGGTTGAGCGTCCGATCTACGATCAGGCGGTCGAGACCGCGAAGGCGGTGGCCGAGAACACCCATGTGAGCGTCGCCTCCGAAGAGGGGCGCCATATCGGCCCGGTGGTCTCGGAGCTGCAGTTCAACAAGATCCAGGACCTTATCCAGAAGGGCATCGACGAAGGTGCGCGCCTGGTCGCCGGCGGCGTCGGCCGCCCGGACGGGCTCAACCGCGGCTACTTCGTGCGCCCGACCGTGTTCGCGGATGTGAACAACGACATGACAATTGCCCGCGAGGAGATCTTCGGACCGGTGCTTTCGATCATGCCGTTTGGCGACGAGGAGGAAGCCATCAGGATTGCCAACGACACGCCCTACGGCCTGACCAACTACGTTCAGTCCGAGGATGGTGGGAAGCGAACCCGGGTGGCGCGCCGCCTGCGCTCCGGCATGGTTGAGATGAACGGTCAGGGCCGCGGCGCCGGAGCCCCGTTCGGCGGCTACAAGCAGTCCGGCAACGGCCGCGAAGGCGGTGTCTGGGGCCTGGAAGAGTTTCTCGAGGTCAAATCGGTGACCGGCTGGGCGGAGGAGTAAGTGGAGCGCTTTGCGCCTCACGCGAAGCGCTTAAGGTAATCTTCTGCGAGGCGGCAGGAATCCACGGTAAAGCCGGGGCCGATCTCGCGCGCGAAATCAAGGTGTTGCTGCTGATAGCCGACCCAGCCGATCAGCTGGAGGCGGCGCAGCATGATCAGGGTCGGGATCTCCGCTTCGATGTCGGCTGGCACGTCGGCGACATTGCGGTAACCCTTGAGCCAGCAGGCGATCAGTTCGGGCACGTCAGGCCGTTCCTCAAGGAAGCTGAGCGCCGACGCCAGATCGAACAGGTACCAGCCGAAACCGCAGTCATCGAAGTCGATGATTGCGGTGCGGTCGCCGTCGACCAGCAGGTTGGCAAGCCGCAGGTCGGCGTGGATCAGGCCGTAATAGTCC
>JAJFHL010000032.1 GCA_021775615.1 Hyphomicrobiales bacterium | reverse complement strand
GCGCCGAAAGCTTTCGTCATCTGCATCACCAACCCGCTCGACGCCATGGTGTGGGCGCTGCAAAAAGCCTCCGGGCTGCCGCGCAACATGGTGGTGGGCATGGCGGGGGTGCTCGACAGCGCCCGCTTCCGGCATTTCCTGGCAGATGAGTTCGATGTCTCGGTAGAGGACGTCACCGCCTTCGTGCTCGGCGGCCATGGCGACACCATGGTGCCGCTGCCGCGCTACTCGACCGTGGCCGGTATTCCGCTGACCGATCTCATCAAGATGAAGTGGCTGACCAAGACGCGGCTCGATGAAATCGTGAAACGCACGGCCAACGGCGGCGCGGAGATCGTCGGCCTGCTGAAAACCGGCTCCGCCTATTACGCGCCGGCCTCGTCCGCCATCACCATGGCGGAATCGTTCCTGAAAGATAAAAAGCGCGTCCTTCCCTGCGCCGCCTATCTCAATGGCGAATATGGCGTGAAGGGTCTTTATGTGGGCGTGCCGGTGGTTATCGGCGCCAAGGGCATGGAGCGCGTCGTCGAGATTGATCTGAATGCAACCGAGCGCAAGGCGTTCATGGGTTCGGTCGAGGCGGTCAAGGGTCTCGTCGAGGCTTGCAAGAAAATTTCACCGAAACTGGGCTGACGCACAGCAACAGACGGCGCGGGGGGTGCGCATATGAATATCCACGAATATCAGGCCAAGGCGGTGCTGAAGGAATTCGGCGCTCCGGTGCCGAGGGGCGGCATTGCTTTTAAGGCCGACGAAGCTGTCAGGGCGGCTGAAGCGCTTGGCGGCAAGGTCTGGGTGGTCAAGGCGCAAATCCACGCCGGCGGGCGCGGCAAGGGCGGCGGCGTCACGGTGGTGAAATCCATCGACGAGGTAAAATCCGAAGCGGAACGCATGCTCGGCATGACGCTGGTGACCCACCAGACCGGCCCGGCGGGCAAGGAAGTGGGACGTGTTTACGTAGAGGAAGGCTGCGATATCGACCGCGAGCTGTATCTCTCTGCGCTGGTTGATCGCGCCACTTCGCGCATCGCCTTCATCGCGTCGACCGAGGGCGGCATGGATATCGAGGAAGTGGCCGCCAAGACGCCTGAGAAAATCCTCACCATGACAATCGATCCCGCAAGCGGGTATTCCGGTTTCCATGGCCGCAAGATCGCCTTTGCGCTCGGCCTGAAGGGCGATGCGGTCAAGCAATGCGTGAAGCTCATCGGCACGCTCTACAAGATGCTGCTGGAAAAAGATGCCAGCCTGCTGGAGATCAATCCGCTTGTGGTGACGGGCGCGGGCGACCTCATCTGCCTTGATGCGAAAATGAATTTCGACGGCAACGCCCTCTACCGTCATCCCGATATCGTCGAGCTGCGCGATCTGTCGGAAGAAGACCCGGCGGAAGTGGAGGCGTCCAAGTTCGATCTCAACTACATCAAGCTCGACGGGGCCATCGGCTGCATGGTCAATGGCGCGGGGCTGGCCATGGCGACCATGGACATCATCAATCTTTATGGGTCTTCGCCCGCCAACTTCATTGATGTCGGCGGCGGCGCCAGCAAGGAGCAGGTGATGAACGCCTTCCAGATCATCCTGTCGGATGACACTGTGAAAGGCATCCTGGTGAATATTTTCGGCGGCATCATGCGCTGCGATATCATCGCCGAGGGCATCGTCGCCGCGGCCAAGGAAATGGATATCTCGGTGCCCCTCGTGGTGCGGCTGGAAGGCACCAATGTGGATATGGGCAAGAAGATTCTCGAAGACTCAGGCCTCGCCATCGTCTCGGCGGACAATCTCGACGACGCGGCGCAGAAGATTGTCGCCCAGGTGAAGGAGGCGGCGTAGATGGTCGTCTATCTCGGTCTCGCGCTGCTGGTCATTTTGCCACTCCTTCCGTGGTTCATAAAGCAAACTGGCTATCGAAAAGCTGCTAAGGCGACCGCGGTGACCACCGTGGCTGTGCCGTCAACGTTATTATTGGCGCACTGGATATTTTTCGATTCGAGCTGTGACTCACCTCATGGGTGCGAGGGCAAGGATTTTGCTTTTATAGTCATCGACATGCCATTGGCATTCGCCGTTTTCGCAAACTCGATTTCTTGCGTGGCATTGTTCAATTCAATGAGAAAACAGAACTTCGCTGGAGAAACCGGTTAATGTCAGTCCTCGTAGACAAGAACACCAAGGTCATCTGCCAGGGCTTTACCGGCGCGCAGGGCACCTTCCATTCCGAGCAGGCAATCGCTTACGGCACCAAGATGGTCGGCGGCGTGACGCCCGGCAAGGGCGGTAGCGATCATCTGGGCCTGCCCGTCTTCGATACGGTAGGCCAGGCTGTCGAGGCGACAGGAGCGACTGCGTCCGCCATCTACGTGCCGCCGCCGTTCGCCGGTGATGCCATTCTTGAAGCGATCGATGCGGAGGTGCCGCTCATCGTCTGCATCACCGAGGGCATTCCCGTGCTCGATATGGTGAAGGTGAAACGCGCCTTGACAGGTTCGAACTCGCGTCTGATCGGGCCCAACTGCCCCGGGATCATCACCCCCGATGAATGCAAGATCGGCATCATGCCGGGCCACATCCATAAAACCGGTTCGGTCGGTATCGTCTCGCGTTCCGGCACGCTCACTTATGAAGCGGTGGCGCAAACGACCGCAGCGGGACTGGGACAGTCCACCTGCATCGGCATTGGCGGCGATCCCGTCAACGGCACCAACTTCATCGATTGCCTCGATCTGTTCCTGGCCGACGACGAAACCCAGGGCATCATCATGATCGGCGAGATCGGCGGCAGCGCGGAAGAAGAAGCTGCCGCGTTCTACGCCGCCTCCAAGACCAAGAAGCCGATGGTCGGGTTCATCGCCGGGGTCACCGCCCCGCCGGGCCGCCGCATGGGTCATGCCGGGGCGATCATCGCCGGCGGCAAGGGCGGCGCCGGCGACAAGATCGAGGCCTTGAAGGCAGCCGGCATCAAGGTCGCCGACTCGCCGGCCAGCCTCGGCAGCGCCATGTCGGAGGCGATGAGCGGCCAGTAGGACCGGATCGAACAACCAGTAGCTCACGACGAAGCAGAGGAAGGGCGGCGCCACTGGTTTTCCAGCCGAGCGCCGTGAGATCGACATGTCAACGAACCCGCAATCCGGCTCGAACGCCGAAGTGATCGCGCATCTCTATCAGAGCTTTCTCAAGAACCCACAATCGGTCGAGCCCGCGTGGCAGTCGTTCTTCCAGGACCTGGACGACGACGCGCGCGGCCTGGTCGGGCAGCGCAACGGCAGCAGCTCGTCCGCGGTTGCGGCCGGCGTGGCCGGCGGCCGTGACCTGACCGCCGACGACATCAGGA
>JAJFHL010000310.1 GCA_021775615.1 Hyphomicrobiales bacterium | reverse complement strand
CTGCCGACATGCAGCGCGACATCCATCAAGGCGCCCTGGTCCTGCCAGGTGCTGAGGAGGTGAACCAGGTTCAAATGTCCCGAAGAACTGACCGGGAGAAACTCCGTCAAGCCTTGGATGATGGCGAGTGTGACGAGTTGTTCGAACGGCACAAGGCGGACTCTGGTAACGCGAATAATCTTGTCGGTCAGGCGAGCAGGTTCTATATCGGATCAGGCCGGGCGCGCAACCGGAATGCGCCGCGCCGGCAAGAAAGACCGATAAGGGCCATATGACGTCCCGCGCGCCCCGGTGCGCGCAGCGGGACCCGGGCACCAGCAACCGCGATTTATGCCGAGACTCTTTCACTTTCCCCTTTGTCCTTTCTCGCGCCGCATCAGGCTTACGCTCGGCGAGCTGGATCTCGATGCCGAACTCAACGAGGAACAGCCGTGGAACCTGCCCGCCGGGCTCTTGAAAATGAACCCGGCCGGCACCCTGCCGGTGCTCGTCGAAGACAACCGTGCGGTGATTGCCGGTGTCGAGGCGGTCTCTGAGTATCTGGAAGAAACGCGGCTGCCGGCGGGCTCGGAGCGGTCGCTGCTGGGAAAGACACCCATCGAGCGGGCCGAAGTGCGGCGGCTGGTGGCCTGGTTCGACGTGAAGTTTCACCGCGAGGTCAGCCGGCAATTGCTGATCGAGAAGATCGACCGGCGGTTCGCCGGCCCCGAACAGGGCGGCGGCGCACCGAACATGGCGGCGCTCAGGGCAGGCAGAACACATATTCGCGCCCATCTCGACTATATCGGCCAGTTGGCCGAGACGCGGCGCTGGCTCGGCGGTGACAATCTTTCGTCGGCCGACCTCGCCGCTGCGGCGCATCTTTCGTGCATAGACTATCTCGGCGATGTGCCCTGGAGCGCCAATGCGTCCGCCAAGGGGTGGTACGTGCGGGTTAAATCCAGACCGAGTTTCCGGCCTCTCCTCGCCGACCAGATTCGCGGCATGCCGCCGCCGCGGATCTACGCCGACCTAGACTTCTGATGGATCGCGGCAAATTCAAGACGGAGATCGTGTCACGGCTCGAGGCGGAAGGCTTTGAGGCGGTCGGCATTACGTCGCCGTCCGAAATCAGCGCGGCGGGCGGGCGGCTCAAGGCGTTTCTCGACGCCGGCAGACATGGCGAGATGGCCTGGATGGAGACCAATGCCGACCGCCGCGCCGACCCCCATGTGCTGTGGCCGCAGGCCCGCTCGGTGATTGTGGCCGCCATGAATTACGGACCCGCGCACGACCCCCTGGACGTGCTTGAACGGCGGTCCCAAGGGGCCGTTTCGGTCTACGCCCAGAACCGCGACTATCACGATGTCATGAAGGGCAAACTGAAACAGGTGGCCGGCTGGATGCACCGCACTGCCGCGGCGCAGGTGAAAGTGTTTGTCGACACGGCGCCGGTTCTGGAGAAGCCGCTTGCCGAGGCCGCAGGAATTGGCTGGCAGGGCAAGCACACCAATCTGGTGTCGAAAGGCTTCGGCTCATGGTTGTTTCTCGGGTCCATTTTCTCCGACATCGCGCTGCCGCTGGACACTCGCGAAGACGACCATTGCGGCAGCTGCCGCGCCTGTCTCGACATCTGCCCGACGAACGCTTTCCCCGCGCCCTATCAGCTCGACGCCCGGCGGTGCATTTCCTATCTGACCATCGAGCACAAAGGTGCGATACCGCGCGCGCTGCGGCCCGCCATCGGCAACCGGATCTATGGCTGCGACGATTGCCTTGCGGTCTGCCCCTGGAACAAATTCGCCCAGCGTGCGCACGAGGCCCGGTTTCACGGCCGTGCCGACCTTGCGGCGCCGGGGCTCGCGGACCTCGCGAGGCTCGACGATGCGGCTTTCAGGCAGAGATTTTCCGGTTCTCCGGTCAAGCGGATCGGGCGCAACCGATTTGTCCGAAACGTCATGATCGCGGCCGGAAATTCGGGCGACGCGGACCTGGCGCCGGTGGCCGTCGAAAGGCTGGACGACGAAGCGGCACCGGTGCGGGCGATGGCCGTGTGGGCGATGCGCCAGCTTTCGGATCACAGCGGATTCTCCCGGCTGAAAGCGGCGCGCCTGCCGATGGAAACGGCAGACGAGGTGCGCGAGGAGTGGCTCAATGAGGGATGATCGGCGATGAGCCATCTGTTCTGTTTCGGTTACGGATATTCCGCCGGCGCGGTGGCCGACCGCCTTATGGCCGAGGGCTGGCGGGTGACGGGGACATGTCGCGGCGAGGACAAGGCGCGCGCGCTGGAAGAGCGCGGCATCACCCCTTTGCTGTTCGACGGCACCGCGCCGATTGACGATTTGGGCGGGCACCTGACACCGGGCACCCATGTGCTGAGTTCGGTGCCTCCGGACGCCGACGGCGATCCCATCGTCCGGCTGCACGGAGAGGACCTTGCGGCCCGTGCGGGCACACTCCCTTGGGTCGGATATCTCTCCACCACCGGTGTCTATGGCGACCGGGAGGGCGACTGGGTGGACGAGGCGTCCGAAACCACGCCGGCGACCGAACGCGGGCGGCTGCGGCTGCGGGCGGAACGCCAGTGGAACAGGCTCTATGCCCACCGCACTTTGCCGGTGCACCGCTTTCGCCTTGCCGGCATCTACGGTCCCGGCCGCAGCCCGCTGACCCGGGTTGCGCAGGGCAAGGCGCGGCGCATCGAGAAGAAGGGCCAGGTCTTCAGCCGCATCCATGTCGACGACATCGCCCAAATAGTGCTGGCCTCGATGGCCCGCCCGGGCCCCGGCCGTGCTTACAACGTGTGTGACGACCTGGCGGCGCCGCCGCAGGACGTGATCGCCCATGCGGCCGAACTGCTCGGCCTGCCGGTGCCTCCGGCAATCGCCTTCGAAGACGCCGATCTGACGGGCATGGCGGCGAGCTTCTACGCGGAAAGCAAACGCGTGCGCAACGACCGCATCAAACGCGAGCTTGGCGTCGAACTGGTCTTTCCGACTTACAGGGAGGGATTGCAGGCCCTGCTTGCGGAGCGCGGCCCGGCTGGTTCCTGACCGCCCAAATCAAAGGGGCTCCGGCGCCTCACCCTCAAGCTTGCGTTCGAGCGACCTTTCGAAACCGGCGGCCGCGTCTGAACCATTGGCGCGGGCAATGCGGCACAGCGCAAGTGCCTGCCGCGGCCGGTGCAACCGCTCCAGCGCCCGAGCGGCTGCAATGGTGCGGTCGGTCCATTCGTCGTCCCAGCCGCGCACGTCGGAGGGCCGTGTTTGCCGCAGCAGTCTGAGGGCACGGTGCGGCTGACCGAGGGCAATCCACTCCTTCGCCGCGATCACCACAGCATAGGAGTGACTGAAGTCGCTGTGCCGCAGCATGGGGTGGGCCGCCTCAAGCAGCGCTGTGGCGGCGTTGTGTTCTCCAGCCCGGCGAATGACAGGAACGATGTGTACGCAGGACCAGGGATCCATGCCGGCTGCATCGCGCAGGTGGGGCAGGAGCGGAACGATCAGCTGGGGGCGCTTTTCGAACGCCGGACCAACCGCCAGACTATAGACGATCGATGCGGTGATTGGCTGGCCCTGAAGCTGCCGCACCAGCGCGTCCACCAGTTCATCCGGTGCAATGGTCTCCAGCGCCGCACTGAATTCGGACCCCGGCTGCAGGCATTGCAGAGTGCCGAGCAGATCGGATGGACCGTCGTCAAGCCAGTCCGAAGCGACCAGGACGCTGACATGGCCGTTTGCCGCCACTGTCGTTTCCATTGCGCCGGCGAGTTCCGTCACGAAAATCCGCACCGCTTCCGCCATGGCCTCACTGTGGTTGTGGGCGTAGACGTGGAATGTGAGCAGGCCGCCTTCGTCGGTCAGGACGAACAGGCAGCGGCCCTGGATGGTTCCTTGCTGGTCCCTGGCATAGAGAACACGCTTGTTGATGTCGGCCGCGTTGGCGACCGTGGAGTAAAAGCAGAAATTACCCGGTGAAAGGCAGGTCTGGAACGGCTCGCCCATCCTCATGACCTGCAGCGGGTCGCACTCGAGATCCAGCGTAAACGACTTAGAACCGATTTCGAAGTCGCGCTGGCCGATGCCGTCGAGCCAGGGCCCAGTGCGCACGCCGCGCGCTTCCATCCCCTCCAGGAAGGCAATGTTTTCAGGATGGGACCGCAGGTCCCACGGCCCCGGCGCGCAGCGTTCAGCGATCAGCCGGAACGCCAGCTCGACGGTCGATGGTTTCAGGTCCGACAGGCCGGCAAGCACCCGAATTGTCTCGTCGCGTCCGAACCAGCTGTCATCGGGAACGGTTCCCAACTTGCGCTTCAGCGCAGTGTGGACGCGGGCTTCTAGTTCGCGTTCCCAGCGGGCCAGCCGGGCATGACGGATGCGCCGCTCCAGCTTGATGCGATGGTTTTCCAACCGCTTCGGCGACACTTTCGGCGGTGTCGCAAGGCGCTGTTCAAGCCTGCGGATTCTGGCTGATGCCCCTTCATCGGTGGGAGCGGTTGCGTTGGAACGCAGGAATGCGAGTTCCGATTCCAAATCGCCGCGCAAGGGAAAGTCCTTCGACAGGATCTGATCGGCCGCGCGCGCGCCGTCCGCATCCCATATTGCCAGTTCCCCCAGCACATCATGAAGACCCGCAGGATAGGCCGCCATATCGATCGGGCTGCGCGCGCCGGGGCTCGGTGCATCGACAGACGGTTCGCGAAGCAGCCGGAGCAGAATGTTGTGCGCCAGGAGAAGACGGACCCGCTTGCCTTCCCCGTCGCCCAACGCGCCGGCGACGAGCGGCCGGACCCGGCGGTTGTCGGCGCGCCCCAACAGTTCCGCCATGAGAGGCGCGCTCCAGTCGCGCGGCGCCCATTTCCCGGCCAGGGCAGCGAACTTCTCCGGCTGATTGCCGGACAGCTTCAGGAGCACGCCCCAGTCTTTTCCATGCAGTCCGTCCCAATCCGGCGGAACGAGCTGGAGAAGACGCGCCGCCAGGTCGGCGTTGCGGGTTGCCGCGGCCGCCTCGATAAGCGTCTCCCAGCCGGTATAGTCGGAGAATGGCCCACTGTGATCATCCCAGCAGACGGAGCCGTTGAGCAGTGACCCAAGAGCCCCGAGCGCCGGGTCGATCAGATTTTGCGGCTTTGCCTCCTGGATCCAAGTGTCGGTCAGGTCGTCGACGAGACTGTCGCAGATCCATGCGCCGACCTCCGACTCGAGGCCGGCGGTCTCTTCGAGAAGCCTTGCCTGAGCCGATAACAGCCGTGCGACGATACCCCAACCCTTCCGTGGCGCGCGCAGCTCACCTCCCCAGTTTTCCAGTACGCTCTGTGCGACCGGCCGGCCGCGATGGCACTGCGGCGCGGCCTTCATACAGTTCAGGAGAGCGAGATGGGCGCTGGGGGCCGCAGCCGTTGCGACAACATCGATCAGCTCCGCAGCATCGCTCCAGTGGAAGGCGCGAATCGCGCCAAGCTCCTCGCGGATTCGCTCTGACAGCGCGCGGCATCTGCGTTTTGCATCGCGCCCCGGACTGCTCTGCGACAACAACCCCCTGGCCTCGCTCTCAAGTGTGCCCGCGCGGCTCCACCAGCCTTCCCATTCGTCGAGAAGGGCGTCCGGCACCAGCACCTCGAGCAACTCAAGTTGACGGGTCCGGGACTTGGCCGAGCCTCCGGCGAGACGTGAAACGAACCCAACGAGAGCCTCGCCGAGACGCGGCTGCGGCCGGTCGAAGCCACTGAGTGCCAGTGCCGGATCGGGCGCCTCGCCCGAACTCAGCACGTCCAGCGCCGAGCGCATCCGGTTGGCAAAGTCGCCATGGGTCAGCGGCACCTGCCAGCTCCGCGGGTCGGCGAGAAGATGCAGAAACGCCGGCCGGCAGCCGTCGGCGAGCAATTGCAGACATTGCAGAGCGAAGAGGGCGCCCGCCGATGGGTCGAGATGCCCAAGCAGGCCGGACAGTTGCGGGCGGTGCTGTTCGATCAGGTCGAGCGCGGCGCGCAGGTCCTTTTCGCTGCCCCAGTGCACCCAGACCGCTGCCGGGACGAGGAGCCGGATTGCATTTCCGCTCTGCGCAAGACGGCTCGCCTGCTGGCCCACCGAACGCCGTACTCCGGTTGCCTTCAGAAGAGCCGTGAGGTCGGGCATCGGTTCGTTCCGGTGCACTGCCGCCTTGAGAACATCCAGCTGCGCATCGGTCTGCAGCTTCCACTTCTCAACGTCCCCGACGACGCGGGGAAGGGCTTTGGGAAACCTGTGCAACACCGCATTGCGGGCGAACTCGGTACGCCGGATGCGTTCCCTGTCGACGGTGAACGGTTCTGGCTCGGACTGTCCGCCCAGTGCCGGCAGCGACAGCCAGGACAGCCCTTCCTCGTCAGCGGCGTCGGCGGGAAACCCGCGCAGCCAGCCCAACCTGGCGCGAACATAGGTGCGCGCCGCGGCGGTGGCCGCATGTTTGCGCCTGGTGTCCTTATGCGGCTTCATGGCTGTAAGGTAATGCGCCGCTCCGCAAAGTGAAGCGCCCGGTTACACTCAGCCGTCGACCTGCGCCATCAAAGCATCAATGGTTCGGAACAGCCGCAGGATGTCCCGGTCGCCGGAGAGCCGGTGATCACCGCCCTTTATCAGCTCGACCGTTACATCATCGCCATCAAGGGCCTGTGCGAGATCCACCGCGTGCTGCCACGGAACATCCGGGTCCTCAAGTCCTTGCAGAATGCGGACCGGGCAGGGCACCTCCAGAGAGGCCTCGAGGATGAGATGGTTGCGGCCGTCCTCGATGAGCGCACGAGTGATCGGATATGGGCCGTCGCCATAGGCGGAGGGACGATGATAGACACCCCGGTCCATGATTTCATCGCGGATTTCCGGCGGAAAACGGTCCCACATCAGGCGTTCCGACATGTCCGCCGCCGGGGCCAGCAGGATCAGACCGCGAATACGGACGTCTCCGGCGGCACGCTCGCCGAGGTGGCGGCACAGGAGCAGCAGAGCCAGCCAGCCCCCCATGCTCGATCCGATCAGAATCTGCGGACCGGTGGTGATCTCGTCGAAAATCGCGGCGGACTGGTCGAGCCACTTCGAGATTGTTCCGTCTTCGAGGCGACCGCCGGAGCGGCCGTGGCCGGAATAGTCGAAACGCACGCACTCGCGGCCTTTCGCTTTTGCCCAACGCGCCAGGGACGACGCCTTTTCCCCCTCCATGGAGCTGTTGAACCCACCAAGCCAGAACAGACCGCTCTGGGTGAACGACGGCCTCCGGCGGCGCTCGACAAGATAGGCGATGCGCCCTCCGTCGCGCATCTCATGGTTGCGCTCCGCCGCGCCACGCTCTTCGCTCATATGCCGATTCCCCTCGATCTTGAGTGTTGCATTACTGCACTGACCTTAGAAAACCGGCAAGCAAGAAGGCAAAACCATCTTGACACTCGGTGCGAACGGGCGTTGTCTGCCCTGTTGTTAAGGCCGCGGGGGCCTTGGATTTTTGCGAAACCCACCCGTGAACAGCTACAGGAGAGACAGAGATAGCAAGACGACCAGATAGGATGATGCCCAGCCGCGACGGGCCGCGCGTCAACGAATTGATCGAGGAATCAGTCGTTGTACTGATCGATCACGAAGGAGAAAACCGAGGGGAATTCAGTATCGATGACGCCATGGAAATGGCGGTCGAAGCCGGACTGGATCTGGTAGAGGTTTCTCCAAATGCAAAGCCGCCAGTGTGCAAGATTCTGGACTACGGGAAATACAAGTACCAGGCCCAGAAGAAGGCAAGCGAAGCGCGCAAAAAACAGAAAACCATCGAGATCAAAGAAATCAAGATGCGGCCGAACATCGACACGCATGACTATGACGTGAAGATGCGCGCCATCAGGAGGTTCTTTGAGAACGGCGATAAAGTGAAGGTGACGCTGCGCTTCAGAGGGCGTGAGATGGCGCACCAGGAACTCGGCGTTCAGCTGCTCAACAAGGTCAAGGCAGAAACCGAAGAACAGGCCAAGGTTGAGTCGCATCCCAAGCTCGAGGGCCGTCAGATGGTGATGGTGCTGGCTCCGCGTTAAACCGCGCCGGGCGGATGTCGCCACAACCGCCCGAAACACGCCTCACCGGATTGTTTCCCTTCCGCTGCACTTGCGCGGGCGTTCAACCACGCCCGCGCGTCTTGGTGCGCTTTTGCACCGCGTCTTTTTCTATGAACTGAATGATCTTGCCGGCGATGTCGATCTTGGTTGCGGTTTCGACGCCTTCCAGACCGGGTGACGAGTTCACCTCCATGACCACGGGCCCGTGGTTCGATCTCAGTAGATCGACGCCGCAGACATTGAGCCCCATGGCCTTGGCGGCGGACACCGCGGTCGAGCGTTCCGCCGGCGTGATGCGGATTGATTCCGCCGAGCCGCCGCGATGCAGGTTGGAGCGAAAATCGCCCTCCTTGCCCTTGCGCAGCATAGAGGCAACAACCCTGTCGCCGATCACCAGGCAGCGGATGTCTTCGCCTTTGGCCTCCTTGACGAACTCCTGCACCAGGATGTGGGCGTTGAGCTTGCCGAAAGCCTGAATGATGCTTTCGGCCGACTTGTCGGTTTCACCCAGCATGACGCCCTGGCCCTGGGTGCCCTCGAGAAGCTTGATCACCACCGGAGCACCGTCGAGCAGTTCGAGAATGTGGCTCGCCTGGCCGGTGCGGTGGGCGAAGACGGTCACTGGCAGGCCAATGCCCTTGCGCGCGAGAAGCTGCAGGCTGCGCAGCTTGTCGCGGGAGCGGGCCACAGCGACCGACTCATTCAGCGGATAAACGCCCATGACTTCGAACTGGCGCAATACCGCGGTGCCGAAGAACGTCACCGACGCGCCGATGCGCGGAATGACCGCATCATAGCCCTCGATCTTGTTGCCCTGATAGAAGATGGCGGGCCGGTGCGAGGTGATGTTGATGTAGCACTTCAGATGGTCGATGATGTCCATCTCATGGCCGCGCTCTTCCGCCGCCTCCTGGAGGCGGCGGTGCGAGTAGAGATCGGGATTGCGGGACAGTAGTGCGATCTTCATGGTGATCTCCTCGGCTTTTTTACTGGGACGGGCGTTGTTGCGGTGTCGGCCCGGTATGATCGGCCGGGATCGACCAGCACTTTGCGCCGCAGGGCCTGACGGCCGAGCAGCATTCGAAAACTCATTTCGTCGCGGTCGGTGAGGGTGATTTCGATCGGCCAGGTCCGCCCGCCGATTTCCAGCGGTGTGCGGATCACCAGCCTGCGTTCACGGAAACCGCTGGAACTGGTCACCAGCCGCTCGTCGATGACATCGGCGACACACTCAACCACCGGCAGCTTGTGGCGTTGCACCGGGTGGACGGTGAACCGCACCCGGCGCTTTCCCGCTTCCTCGAACGGCGTGATCTTATAGGCGTGCAGCGCAGAAGTGCGCGCACCGGTGTCCACCTTGGCTTTGATTGCATCGATGCCGAGTTCCGGCAACGCAACCCATTCGCGCCATCCAAGTACAGGCTTGACGGCACGCTTCGTTGTCTGGCGTTTCGCCACAAATGTTCCCCACCCGCTCCCTGCGTGACAACTGAACCGTCGCGCAGGGGCCCATAGTAACCGTGATGCCGCCATCGTGGCAATTGGACTGCAACCGCGCTGGCCAAGATTTCAGCCGAGCAGCTCTTCGTCCAGAGGACAGGTCGAGAGAAGCTCGCAGCCCTCATCCGTGACCAGGACCTGCTGCTCCAGCTTCACGCCGACCGGTTCGCCGACGGCGCCCATGAAACTTTCAACGCAAATCACCATCCCGGCTTCAAGGGTTCCGTCATAGAAGTTGGGCCCTCGGTAGCGGGGATTGACGCGGGGATACTCGTCACACATGCCGACCCCGTGAATGACGCACGGGTAGGCGTTTTCCTGAAACTCCTCGGGCACCGGCCATGCGGCGGCCTGAAACGCGCTGAGCGTGATGCCGGCGCGCACCAGCTTCATGTTGTGTTCGATTTCCTCGGCGGCCATGCGGTAGAGCTGCTTTTGCCGCCGGGTCGGCCGGTCGGGGCCACAATGAACGGTGCGCGAGATGTCGGCGAAGTATCCGAACGGACCGATCATGTCGGTGTCGAATCCAACAAGGTCTCCGGATTCGACCTTGCGCGGAGAGGCTTCCTGGCACCACGGGTTCATGCGCGGGCCGGAGGCCAGCATACGGCCGTCATGCCAGTCGCCGTTGTTGGCAAGATTGGTGTAGTTCAAAAGGCCCCACAACTGCAGTTCCGTGACGCCGGGCCTGACCGCCTCACAGACCTTGGCGATGCCGAGTTCCGCCACCGCGATAGCCCAGCGCATGCAGGCGATCTCGTCTTCCGATTTGACGGTGCGGGCGGCTTCGGAGACATGCACCCCGTCGATCACTTCGAGGCCGCGCTGCAGCAGAGCCTGGGTGAGGCTCGGGTTGGTGTGTTCGACCGCGATGCGCCGGTTGTCGGTGCCGATCTCCTTCAGGTAGGTGACGACGTCGTCGGCGAGCAGGCGGGCGGCCTCCGCCAGTTCCGGTCCGCCATCGAAGAACGCCAGCGGCCGGCCGGCGCGCACGTCGTCGACGCCCGGGGACGGGCCGTAGACGCCGTGGATGACCGCCGGGCCGTCCTGCGAAACGAACAAATAGGTTGTCGGGATGTGCGACTGATAAAGCGCGTAGGTCCGGTAGTCGGCGGCGTAGCGCAGGCTGATCGGATTGACCAGCAGGCACATCGCGGCGCCGGTCTCGGCGAGCGCTCCTTTGATGCGGCCGGTGCGGTAGGCCTGAAGCCGGTCGAAATCGATCTCCGGCATCTCCATGTGGCGTTCGAGGTCGCTCCAATCGTCCCGCGCGACCATCTGGTCGGGAGATTGCCCGCTCATCGTTCGGCCTGGCTGGACATGTGCTCAACTCCATCACCGCACCCCGGACACATTCTTGCCGTGCAACGGGTGCTGTCCATTGAATTTTTTCCAACCGGGGCGGCAACTCACAATGCACCAGATGCGCTCATCACCGTTTTTCGAGACGCCGGTTCAATGGTAATGTGGCACGGTGCGGACAAGGAGATACGGCATGTCCCTTCAAAACATGTTTGACGCGGAATCCGACACGCAATCAGTGGCGGAAGCCGTGATGCGGGACGGCTATGCGATTGTCTCAAATGCCATCGACGCGGCTGAACTGGAGGCCATGCGTAGCGATCTCAGGCCCCACCTTGAGTCCGCTCATACCGGGCACGAGGACTTCATGGGGAGCCGGACCAAACGGTTCGGTGCGCTCATCGCCAAATCGGAGGCGGTGCAGACCCTGCTCATGCACCCGATGGTCCTCGCCGCCGCGGACAAGGCCCTGCTGCCCCACTGCGTGCGCTACCATGTGCAGTATACCGGTGTCATGCATCTGGAGCCGGGTGAGAAGGCACAGGTGCTGCACCGCGACACCGGGCTCTACCCCTTCGCCAATCCGTGTCCTCCGATGACGGTTGCGACAATGTGGGCGATCAGCGACTTCACCGAAGAGAACGGCGGCACTCTTCTGGTACCGGGCAGCCATTTGTGGGAGGACGCCCGGGTGCCGGAGGCTCATGAAGTTCTTGCAACCAGGATGCCGGCAGGCTCGGTCCTGATGTACACCGGCAACACTCTGCACGGCGGTGGCCGCAACGCCTCCAATGCGCCGCGCACCGGAGTGGCGCTGCATTACAGCCTTGGGTGGCTCAGGCAGGAGGAGAACCAGTATCTCGCCGTGCCGGCCGAACAGGCGCGGCACCTGCCGCGCGAGATCCGCGAGATCATGGGCTATGCACTTGGATCCACTCACCTGGGATTTGTCGATCATGTCGCTCCGGACGATTATCTCAACGGGGTGCGCGACGCCGCCGACAGCGACCTCGCCCCCGAGGGCATGAGCGAGCAGGTCGACGCGCTGCAGCGGCTTCATGTGAGCGACAGCGCGCCGGGACCCTCACGCTATTACGAGATCAAAACCGAGTGACCGACGCTCGTTGCAACAAAAACAAAAGAGGATCGAGCGATGGTGGAACGCTTGCCGGAACGTCCGGACGTGGTGGTGGTCGGCGCGGGTGCCGCCGGCCTTGCCGCCGCCCGCTCGTTAACGGAAGGCGGGTGTACGGTTTTGGTCCTTGAGGCCGGACCCGCAATCGGCGGCCGCTGTTTTGCGGAATCGGACACGTTCGGAGTTCCATTCGACCATGGCGGCGCCTGGATGCATTCGGCGGCCACGAATCCTTTGGTGCCGCTGGCCGAACGGGCCGGATTTACGATCCACAAGCGGCCGTGGACCTATGGCCGCGTACACATCAGCGGGCGGGACCTCAGCGGCGCCGAGATGCGCGCCTATGAAGATTATCTCGGCGTCATGTGGGACGCGGTCGATACGCCTGTTCCCGGTGGGCGCGACGTCGCCGCCGCCGACCTGTTGCCGGAAAGTCCGTGGCGTGACACCGCGCGGCACTGGATTGCGCAGTTCGATTCCGTCGATGCCGACCAGGTCTCGAGCGGCGACCGCGCCGCCTATGAGAACGCTGAGGGCGACTGGCTGCTGGCCGAGGGACTTGGTACCCTCATCGCCCGGCTGGGAGCGAAGGCGCTGGTGCGGCTGAACTGTCCCGTCACCGCGATCGACTGGTCCGGGCACCGCATCGCGGTGACGACGCCGGACGGCTCCGTCGAGACGGACAAGGTGGTTGTAACCGTGTCGACCGGCGTGCTGGCGGCCGAACGCATTGCCTTTGCGCCGCGCCTTCCGGACGCCAAGCTGGACGCCATCGCCGACCTGCCGACCGGGCTCCTCAACAAAGCCGGGCTGCTGCTGGACAGCGGCGCGCTGGATGTTCACGAAGGCTATCTCGCGGACTACCACGCTGGCGGCGAGCAATTCTGCTCCCTGCTGTTCGGGTTCTGCGGCACGGATCTCGCAGTCGGCTTCGTCGCCGGACGGTTCGGCCAGGAGCTGGAGGCAGAGGGCGCCGGCGCCACCACGGACTTCTGCCTTGAGGGTCTGCGTGCACTTTTCGGAAGCGATGCACCAAAGCATGTCCGCAAAACCCATGAGACCGCCTGGATGAGCAATCCCCTGGCGCTCGGCTCCTACAGTGCGGCCAGGCCCGGTCGGTCGCAGGCCCGCCCGGTGCTGGCCGAGCCGATCGATGGGCGTCTGTTCTTCGCCGGCGAGGCCACAATTCCATCCGCTTATGCGACGGTTCACGGCGCCCACTTGAGTGGAATTGAAGCTGCAAGAGCCATCCTTTCGCTCCGCGACTGACCGATATTGAATGTCGGTTCAACCAATTTGTGTCTTGATGGCCGCCACGCGATGCGCTCTAATCGACATCATCCAATAACATCAAATATTTGCAGAAGCTGGACAGGGAGTGAGTAATCAATGACGTCAACAATCAGAAAACTGGTCCGTTTCGCGGTCGTCGGCAGTGCGGCGATGGCGATTACGGTGGGCGCGGCGAAGGCCGAGGAAGTGGTCAACGTTTACAACTGGGTGGACTATATCGGCGAAACGACGCTGGAAGACTTCACCAAAGAGACCGGCATCAAGGTCGTCTACGATACCTATGATGCGGCCGAAACCGCGCAGGCCAAGCTGTTGGCGGGCAATACCGGCTACGACGTGGTGATGCACGCGGGCAGCCAGCTGCCGAAATACATTCAGGCCGGCGCCTTCGCCAAGACCGACAAGTCGAAGATGCCGAACTGGAAGCATCTCGATCCGACAATCCTGAAAGTGATGGAAAACTGGGATGCGGGCAACGAGTACGCGGTCCCCTATATGTGGGGAACAACCGGCATCACCTTCAACATGGACATGGTCAAGGAACGGCTCGGCGACGACGCTCCGGTCACGTCGATGGACATTCTTATGAAGCCGGAATACGCCTCGAAGCTGGCCGATTGCGGTATTTCGGTGCTTGAGTCGCCGCTCGACGTGATCCCGATGGTCCTCTCCTGGCTCGGCAAGGACCCGAATTCGGAAGACCCGAAAGACTATGAAGCGGTCGTCGAAGCGTTCAAGCCGGTGCGTCAGTACATCAAGACCTTCGATGCATCGAACTACCTGAACGCCATTCCGAACAAGGAACTGTGCGTCATCAACAACTGGTCGGGCGACTATGCGACCGCGACCGGCCGCGCCGCGGATGCCGGGGTCGAGATCAATCTCGAATACCACGTTCCGGCCACCGGATCGCCGGCATGGTTCGATGCCTGGATCATCCCCGCCGACGCGCCGAACAAGGAGAACGCCTACAAGTTCCTGAACTACCTGATGGAACCCAAGGTGATCGCCGAGTGCACCAACTACACCTACTATGCCAACGCCAACCTTGCGGCCAACGAGCATGTGCTTCCCGAAGTGCTGGCCGATCCGGCGATCTACACACCCGATGACGTCAAGAAGCGGTTGTGGACCTCGATTGCCTATTCGCAAAAGGCGACCCGTGCGATGACGCGGGCGTGGGCCAAGATCAAGGGCGGTTCATGATCTGACAACAACACGGCGCCGGTCTCGGGGGGAAACGGAGACTGGCGCCGACACTAAGAAAAACCGGGCGGGGAGATGTCGAGATGGCGGCGGGCAGCAAAACCACAAACACTTCAGTGGAACCGTGGGAAGATCCAAACGCCGAGCCATACATAAGCA
>JAJFHL010000309.1 GCA_021775615.1 Hyphomicrobiales bacterium | reverse complement strand
ACGCCGTGGCGGCGCGAACAGGATGGCGGCGATGGCGGCGGCGGTGTCATGTCGATCATGAAGGGCCGCGTCTTCGAGAAGGTGGGGGTGCATGTCTCCACCGTCCATGGCGAGTTCTCCGAGGAGTTTCGCGCCCAGATCCCCGGCGCCGACGAGGATCCGCGCTTCTGGGCCTCCGGTGTTTCGCTGATCGCGCATCCGCAAAATCCCAATGTGCCGGCGGTTCATATGAACACCCGATTCGTGGTCACCTCGAAATCGTGGTTCGGAGGCGGTGCCGACCTTACCCCGGTGCTCGACGCCCGCCGCACCCAGGAAGACCCGGACACGGTTGCGTTCCACGACGCGATGAAGGCGGCCTGCGACGCCCACGACCTGGCAGACTATCCGAAGCTCAAAAAGTGGTGCGACGACTATTTCTTTCTGCCGCATCGCGGCGAGATGCGCGGTGTCGGCGGCATTTTCTTCGACTATCAGAACAGCGGTGACTGGGATGCCGACTTCGCCTTCACGCGGGACGTGGGCATGGCGTTTCGCGACATCTATCCCGAGCTTGTCCGGCGCAACATGAACACCGGGTGGAGCGAGGACCAGCGCGAGGAGCAATTGATCAGAAGAGGCCGTTACGTGGAGTTCAATCTGCTCTACGATCGCGGCACCTTATTCGGCCTCAAGACCGGCGGCAATGTGGCATCGATCTTGTCCTCGATGCCGCCGGAAGTTAAATGGCCCTGACAGGGGATGCCGGGGCGGCAGCAGATTTTAAACCAGGGAGCAGCTTTATGAGTAACAACCGCGTCGTGCGGCTGGCCAGCCGGCCGGTCGGGATGGTGGTGCGAGACAATTTCGAAGTCGCCGAAGAGGATATGCCCGAACCGGGCGAGGGCGAGTTCCGGGTCAAGGTCGCCTATATTTCTCTTGATCCGGCCATGCGCGGCTGGGTGGCCGAGGGCCGGTCCTACGTGCCGCCGGTTCAGATCGGCGCCACCATGCGTGCCTTTGCCGCCGGCTATGTCGAGGCCTCGAATCACGCAGACTACAAGGAAGGCGAAGCGGTCATCGGGTTGTTCGGTGTGCAGCACTACGCCATTTCCGACGGCAATAACGTGGTCAAGGCGAACACATCCCTGGCGCCGCTTGAAGCCTGGGTGGGCGGGCTCGGTATGCCCGGCGTCACCGCTTACTTCGGCCTGCTCGAGGTTGGCGAGGCCAGGGAGGGCGACACGGTAGTTGTTTCTGCCGCGTCTGGTGCGGTCGGATCGATCGTCGGCCAGATCGCCAAGATCAAGGGCTGCCGCGCGGTCGGCATCGCCGGCGGACCGGAGAAATGCGCCTACATCGTCGATGAACTGGGTTTCGATGCGGCCATCGACTACAAGAACGAAGACCTCAGAGAAGCGATCAAGCGCACCTGTCCCGATGGCATCGACGTCAATTTCGAGAATGTCGGCGGCGAAATCATGGATGCGGTGCTTGGGCGGATGAACACGTTCGGCCGTGTGGCGATCTGCGGTATGATCTCCATGTACAATTCAACCGAACCGCCCAAGGCTCTTGCCAACCTTCGTTCCATTCTGGTCAACCGGCTGAAAGTGCGTGGCTTCATTGTCTTCGACTTCGTAGAGAAATATGGCGAAGCGCTGCAAACGCTTGGGAAGTGGCATGCCGAGGGCAAGCTCAAGCTGCGCCAGGACGTGCGCGATGGCGGCATCGAGGCCTTTCCCGATGTGCTCAACCTTCTCTACACCGGCGGCAACTTCGGCAAGCTGGTGCTGAAGGTCTGATTTGACCTCGGCACCGGCCCGCTCCCCCTCCCAACCACCCGATGTCAGGGTACCCGTGGGGTGGTTGGGAGGGGGAGCGGGCCGGTGCCGATCAAGCGCTGTAAGCGCCGCTCCCTCACTTCAGGCCGTTGGCGGCCATGAAGTTCCCGTAGATCTGCCGCGAGGCGCTGTTGAACGCACTCATATGGGTGTCGGCGTCGACGATCATCCGGTCGAGGGCGCCAGGCCCGAGGGTGCTGTCGAGGGCGGAACGGTATTCGGGAATTTCGCCCCACTCGACGACCGTCGTGGGCGTCAGCTCCACATGGTACTGGATTGAAAAGGCGCGGCCGGCGATGGACATGGCCTGCACCCGGCAGGCAGGCGAGGAGGCGAGCACGCTTGCGCCCGGAGGTTCGCGCAGCACTTCGGCGCTGTGCCACTGCAGGCAGGCGGCGCGTTCCGGCAGGTCGGTCATGAAGGGGCTGGCGCGGCCCGCGTCGGTGACCTCGACTTCGAGAATGCCGATTTCCGGCTCACCGGCCGGTCCCACCTCGCCGCCAAGGGCGTCAGCCAGCAACTGGTGCCCGAGACAAAACCCCAGATAGGGCATCTCGCGGTCCATCACGGCGTCGCGAATGGCGGCCTTCTCCGCCACCAGCCAGGGATTGTCGTCTTCCTGCCAGGTGTCCATCGGCCCGCCCATGACCCACAGTGCGTCATAGTGCTCGAACGAGGGGATCGGTTCGCCTTCGTCGAGTTCGACCGTCATCCATTCAATGCCGTCTTCGGCGAGGAAGTCGCGGAAGATGCCGGGATGCTCGCAGGCGATGTGCTGGAAGACCAGGATGCGGGGGCTTTGGCGTGTCATTGTTTCTCCCTGCGTTGCCTCACCGGACCGGCGGCATGATCAGCGTTTTGGCACGGCACTGGCGGCGCTCGTTATCGCCGCAGGCGCGCGGCTTCAGATCGCGGCTAAAGCAAATGCGCAGCGAACGCAAGTTTGCGCGGTCGCGCCGGTTGCCACACTGGACCGAAAGGGCGGCATGATCGAGCCATGGATTGGTCTTGATGAAATCGCGCTTCAACTCCCGCGTTGTCGTGCTGACGTGCCTGGTCGGCGTGATGAAGCGGGCAGGGATCTTCACGCGTTCGAACAGGGCCCGGGTCAGCTGGAAATAGGCCTGCGACGACAGGCCGGAACACGTGCCGTGCTTGCGCCATTCATGGATGACCAGCGACTTCGACGGCATAATGTCCAGAACGTCGCGAATGACCTGTTCGGGAATGTAGCGCTGCGAGGTGGCACAGTCTTGCGGCCAGCCCTGTTCGTTTTGCGGCCACAGGCCGTGAACCACGAAGCTGAAGCGCTTGCCGTCACCGCATTGATGACGATTGTTGCGGCCCTGATCCGACTGGCAGTAGGTCGGTGACCAGGACAGGGTCAGTGCATAGTAATCGAAGACGCCCGCGGTGTCCGAGGCGGCGGTTGGCTGGACTGCAGAACTTCCGAGAATCACCGCCCAGCATGCGATGGTGCAGGCGAACCTTTCGAACAGCGCTCCAGCGCTTTTACGTCGAACCGTCGGGATCACTGTGCTTGGGTCTGCCGCCTGAGCCTGCTCAGTTGCTGTGCAGCAGGCCGGCCAATGTGGGGGCGGGTCTGCTTTGTGGCGGCGTGTCGAGCTTCACTGCGCCACAGCTGTCGTCAAGAAATGTCCAAGACGTGTTGTTGAGGAACATGTCGCAGCGGGCAAGTTTTGACCGGATGCAGGCAAATTCCCCGAGTTCATAGCGCTGGCCCTGAAAACGGCACTGGCATTTGGGGTCGGCCTTGGTCGCACCATCGGCAAAAACCGGTGATGGCGAACCCAGCATCACAAGAGAAAAGGCAAATGCTGCGATGACGACGCCGAGTGCTTTCTTGGGCATTGGTTAATAGCTTTCATCAGCTGTGAATAACCAGATGGTAGCAGATCTGCGCGATTCCGCCAAATTTACCTCTCAAAAAACGCCCGGGAGTCCTGGTTGACACTATTCCTCGTCTGCCATGGTCATGCGCGCGCGCAGCAGTTCGGCGTCGTAGTTTTCACCGGCCGCCATGGCGCAGATGCGCGAAAGGTGCACGTAGGGCAGGCCGGTTTCCTCATGCCAGGTGTTGAACTCGTTCTGCATCGCTTTGAGATCGCGCTTCGATGTGGGGTTCTGGGCGATCTCCAGACCGCTGCCCCGCAACGCGGTCACCACGTCGGCGGAGGGGAGGAAACAGTCCATGCCGATGAAGCGCAGGAAGTAACGGCCCGTGTTGCCCCCCAGCCGCTTGCCCCGTTTTGCAAGGACGTCCCAGAGGCCGACGATGTCATCCTGCGGCCAGGTGCTCAAAAATGCACCAAAACTGCCGTTTTCCTGGACAATGTCTGAAACGAAGCCGGCATTGTGGCGGACTGCGGAAATCTTTCCGCCGTGGCGAATGATTCGTTTGTTCGACGTGATGTCGTCCCAGTATTCATCGGGCTGGAAGATCAGGCGCTTGGGCTCGAAGCCAAGAAAAACCGTTTCGAAATCCGGCCACTTTGATTCAACCACTTTCCATGAAAAGCCCGAACGGAAAATGCACTTGGCCATTTCGGCCAGGCAACGGTCATCGCTCACCTGAACCAGTGCGGAAGTGTCGGGAATTTCGGGCAAGAGCGCTTTCAATGCCTTTGCACCGCCCTTTCGCGTTTCGGCCTGGACGAGGATTTGAGAAAAATTTACCATATGCCAACATACTCCATGATTGTGTATGGCCTGCCTCTTGCAGGCATGAATGAAAGTATCGGCACCCTGAGACAAATTAGCTGTCGGCCGGTATTGATTTTGCCGTAATGCGGCTAGACTTAACGGTGTGAGCTTGCGAGAAGCAAGTTAGCAGCGTTTGCTTTGGAGTAGCATGATGACGCGGTCACGAGAAGGCGCGGATCAAACAGTGGCAACACAGTCGACACCTGTCCAAAGTGCTGGGGCAAGCACCAAGGATTGTGAGACGCCCGCAAAAAAATGCGCTTGGGGAAATCCCGAGCGCTCCGGCGAAAAGCCGGTTTGGTATCGCGGGCTGTTCCACTAAGGGCCTGAACGGGCCCTGAAGCGACGGCTGTCCAGGTCGGCCCGACCTGGATCCATGTGGTGTGCCCGGACGAGGGCGTGCCGCAGCACTTGCCTTCATGTGCTGAATTTCCTCTAAGCACCGGCCTGTGACTCTGGCGCCAAGCGGCACGGCGCTTGCACATTCTTCCCAAATCCACCCCATTTCCACGCCAACATGCCTGGCGGGGGGATGGATCGCGTGTGTTGTGTGCGATTTTGATACAGGAAGAGTGCCATGCGTCTCATCAATCCGTTTCGAAAACTGTCAGTGCTGGCGGCAGCCGCCGCGCTTCTGATGCCCCTGATGCCGGGTTCCGCCGGTGCGGCGATTTCGATCGACAATTTCACAATCATTGCCGGCGGCTGGCAGCTGGAGCGCCGATGCGATCATCTGGATGCATCGAAACATGATGCTCTGGGGGAAATCGCCGCCCATGCGGAACTTGACGCGGCGCACCGTCACGGCGCCGCAAAAGTCACCACCGTTCTGGAAAGCGCCGAGCAGTTCGGCCAGGAGATGGGCGCCAATTGCGGCGACGAAACTTTTGAGGCCGTGACCAGCGCCTACGGCGTCGCGGAACGATACGCGCTTGCCAGAACCGCCGAGGTCAACCGCAAGACCACCCGCAAGAAGAAACGGCGGCAGCGGACCGTCACCGCGACGCCCGAGATCGCGGCGCCGCATCGATCGGCCCTTGCCCGTTTTGGATCGCAGACAGAGGCCTACTATCTGCAGCGGCGTTGCCGCCACCTGCCGTACAAGCAGGACCTGGCGTTCTGGAAGCTGATCAGGAAGCATCACTACGCCCTCATCAGGAGGTTCGGTGCCGGAGCCGTCGGGCGCGTTTCGCGCCAGGCCAAGCATGATGCGTACAGCTCATCTGTCTATTGCGGCGCCAAGACCAAAAGCATGGTCTATGCCGGTCTCCACACCATCCGGGGCGACGCATCCGTTCGCTATTGACTGTCCAGCCTGCCTGAAGTCTGATTGCCGCGGGGTGCCGGATGCGGGAATTGGGGCTGACGGTGAACGTTTCAACTGTGCTGTTTGGTGCATCTTCGGCCGGCCGGCGGCGCGGCCGCCTTGCAGCTGCGTGCACGGGCGCAGCGCTCGTCGCGCTGAGCGGTGGCTACGCACTCGGCGCGACCATGACCTTCAAGGCGGGTTGTGCCGAGGGCGACCGGATCACGGTTGCGGCGGTGGGCGACCTTTTGTTTCACAAGAAGCTGCAGGTGCAGGCCTATCAGAAGAAAGGCACGTTCACCCGCTTCTGGAAGCCGGTCGAGCCGCTGCTCAAAGCCGCCGACATCGCCTATGGCAATCTTGAATCGCCCACGGCCCATGGCGTGTCGCGGCGCGGCCGCGATGTTCGCGATACCGGCCGCCGCTACGGCGAGGTCTACAGCGCGGAACTGAAACCGCTCCTGTTCAATGTCCACCCCTCCGTCATCGAAGAGCTGGTGCAAAGCGGTTTTGACGTGCTGTCGACCGCCAACAATCACGCCTTCGACCGCGGTTCGCTCGGTGTCGACCGGACCATCGAGAACCTGGAAAAAAGTGAAATGCCGTTCACCGGCACGCGCCGCAAGGGCGAAGACGACCGTCCGTGGAGTGTGGTCACGAAGGCCAAGGGCTTTGCAGTGGCATGGCTGGCCTGCACCTATGCGGTCAACGTGCTCGCCAAGGGTTCCGACCAGGTGCTGAGCTGTTATCGCGACAAGGATCAGGTGATCGCCGAGATCACAAGCAGGGTGGCCGACCGCGCCGTTGACGCGGTTATTCTCGTGCCGCACTGGGGGGCGGAGGATTCGCATCATGTGATCCAGCGCCAGCGGGCACTGGCACGGGCCGCGCTGGAGGCGGGGGCCGCCGCCGTCATCGGATCGCACCCTCATGTGGTGCAGGGTTGGGAGAAGCATGAGACCGAGGCCGGCGATGAAGGGCTGATCGTCTATTCAACCGGAAACTTCATATCAAACCAGCGTCAGCTGATGCAGCGCGCCGGGATAATTGCCCTGGTCGAGCTGGTCAAGGACAACACGGGACGGGCGCGGGTTTCCGCTGCGGGATATGTTCCGACCTGGGTGGTGATCGACGGCAATGTCAATCATCGTGTGATCGTGAATACCGGTAAATCGGGGTGGACCCGCGGCGCGTTGCAGAAGACCAATCAGCTGCTGCCGGCAGGGAACCATCTGACGTCGGGGACAGACTGGCCCCCGGTGCTCCCGAAGGAGTGCTCCGCCGGTGAATAGGACCGGCGGAGCGAAAGCTTTATTCTGCGAGGGAAATGTTGACAGCCTTGCTGCCGCGGCCGCGCGGGTCGGGCTCGGTTTCGAAGGTCACGCGCTGGCCATCGTCCAGCGGCGGCAGACCGGACTTTTCAAGCGCCGTGATGTGGACGAAGACGTCCTTGCCGCCGTCGTCCGGCGAAATGAAGCCGAAGCCTCGAGAATGGTTGAAGAATTTCACTGTACCGGTCTGGCTCATCAGCTGCTCCTGTAAGCAGTAGTTAGGTGTCAAGTTTGCGGCGGCTCAAACGCGGCCGCATCAGGAACAGGGCAACTCGACACGTGCATTGCAAGTGGCATGCACACACATACGGCACTGATCCAAAATGCGAACGGGTAAGTGCTCCGATTGCTTATATGCGTTAGCCCTGCTGTTGTTGCAAGCGAATTTAGGGGCTCAAGAACCTCGATTTCGCCTGAATTTTCAGCAACTGTCCGACCGCGAGTTCGCACCCTGGTTTAGCGCCTGGCCGGCGCTGTCAGCGCTCGACTTCGACTCGTGAAATTAAACCGTTTGCATCGAAATAAACCCGCTCAACGCCACCGCCGCGTTCGCCCTGCAATGTTATGACAAAGTCGAACTCGACACCGGCGCCGGTGATGTCGCGGTAGTTGGTGGCGTCCCAGTGGACATCCGGGTTCGCGCTGAAAAACTCTGTGTTCATGGAGAGGATCGCGGCCGCACCTTCATGGCTGCCGACACCGGTCGAATGATACACCGCCTCGGGACTGAGCATGGTGGCGATGCGGTCGACATCATGGGCGTTGGAGGCCTCGACATAGGCCATTGCGCGCTCGATGTGTGAGCTGGCGTTTTCGATGTGTCCGGTCCCGGGTGGTTTGGGGTCGTGGCAGCCCGGGTACTCTACTGATGCGCGATCAGGCTGTCGCGCAAAACGTTGGCTTCGAGTTCCATGTCGTCCAGGCGGTTCTTGACCACGTCGCCGATCGAGACGATGCCGACGAGCTTGCCTGCTTCTTTCACCGGCAGGTGTCGGATGCGTTTCTGCGTCATGATGCGCATTACATCCTTGACGCTGTCTTTGGGCGCGCAGGTTGCGACGCCCGTGGTCATCAGTTCGGCGACCGTCTTCGTCAGCAGGTGCTCGCGGTGGTCCGACAGCCCGCGCACGATGTCGCGTTCGGAGATGATGCCGTCGATGCGATTGCCGTCGACGCTGACCACAGCCGAACCGATGCGTTCGAGCTTGAAGCGGTGCGCCAATGCATCGATGGTTTCGTGCGGCCGGACCGTGACGACGTCCGCGCCCTTCGAGTTGAGAATTTCACTGACCTTCATTCAACTGTCCTTCCATGCTTGTGCCTGGCGGAGGTCAGGGTCTGTACTCATCACCATGATGCCTTCTGCGTGAGACGGATTTGGCCGCTGAGAAGGCGGGAAGGCGCGGGAAACCTGGCCGGTTTTCAAGCCGTGCCAACGCTCTCAGGGGCCAAATCCGCCACGCCCTATGGGTTCAAAGAAACCGGCCCATCTGCTGGAGAACCTGCTCCTCGAATAGGCGTTGGCCTGTCCTTTGTCGCAACTTCTGCGCATCTGAGCCGGTTTCTTTGAACAGAAAACATCATGGTGATGAATACAGACCCTAGAGCGGACAGGCGGAAGGCGCATCGGTCCGCCGGCTCCGCGGCCGTGGTTGCCGGAAATGCCTTCCAAGGTGCCCTATGATAACACAAAGCGCGGTGCGCCGCGACGCGGAGCCGGTTGGTAACGTCGTGGCGGATCGATCAATCACAGATTATAGTCGGGTGCATTATGGAAGCCGATCAAGAACCATCACCCGACGAGCAGCGTGTCAGGGGTTTCTGCGCGCTGTGCCGTTCGCGCTGCGGCTGCGTTTCGGTGGTCGAGGAGGGCAGGCTTGTCAGGGTCGAGCCGGACCCCGATCATCCGACGGGCCAGGCCATTTGCGCCAAGGCCCGTGCCGCTCCCGAGCTGGTGCACAGCCATGAGCGGCTCCGTCATCCGATGCGGCGCACCGCTCCCAAGGGGGCGGCCGATCCGGGGTGGGAGCGCATCTCGTGGGACGAAGCGCTCGATGCGACGGCAAAGGCGCTGACCGAGGCCAGGGCGGTGGGCGGCGCCGAATCAGCCGCCTTTTCCGTGACCACGCCAAGCGGCACCGCGATGTCCGATGCGATTGCGTTTGTCGAACGCCTGATCCGCGGGTTCGGCAGTCCGAACACGGTCTATGGCACCGAGATCTGCAACTGGCACAAGGACAACGCCACCGCCTACACCTTCGGCGTGGGGGTCGGTGCGCCGGACTATGAGCAGGCCGGATGCATCATCCACTGGGGTCATAACCCCAACACGTCCTGGCTCACCCACGCGGAGCGCACCTCCGCGGCCAAGACGCGGGGCGCCAAGCTGATCGTCGTCGACCCGCGCCGGGCAGGGGGTGCGGTCAAGGCGGATCAGTGGCTCAGGGTCCGGCCCGGCTACGACGGCGCGCTGGCGCTCGCCATTGCCGGGGAGATGATCTCGAACGACTGGATTGACGAGGCGTTCCTGCGCGAATGGTCGACCGGGCCGTTTCTGATCGACCCCGACACCGGGCGCTATCTGACCGCGGCGGACCTGGCGCCGGACGGGGCACCGGGCACGTTCGTCGCCTGGGACGCGGCGAAAGGGGAGGCTGTTGTCTGCGACGCTTCGGTGAACCATCCCGATCTTGCGCTTACAGGCTGCTACACCATCGAGACGGTCACGGGGCCACGCACCTGCCGAACAGCGTTCGACATGTATTCCGAACTGGCGCGGTCGCAGACGCCGGAAAAGACCGCCGAAGAGGCCTGGGTGCCGGCGGAACAGATTCATGAAACGGCGCGTCTGATCTGGGAGAGCCGGCCGGTTTCCTATTACGCCTGGTCTGGTGTCGGCCAGCACACCAATGCGACCCAGACCGACCGCGCCATATCGCTGCTCTATGCGCTGACCGGCAGTTTCGATGAACCGGGCGGCAACCTGCTGCATGCCAAGGTGCCGCTCAACGATGTGTCGGGGGGCGACCTGATATCGGTCGGGCAGAAGAGCAAGGGGCTGGACATGGCCGGGCGGCCGCTCGGCCCCGGCACCGACGGCTGGGTCACGTCGGATGCGTTCTATCGTGCGGTCCTTGACGGCGAGCCCTACAGGGTCGGCGTCCTGGTCAGTTTCGGCACCAATATGCTGGTGAGCCATCCGGGTGCGGCGCGCGGACGCGAAGCACTCAAGGCGCTCGACTTTCATGTCCATGCCGACCTGTTCATGAACCCATCCGCTGAATACGCCGATATCGTTCTGCCGGTGTGCTCGGCCTGGGAGCGCGAGGGCCTGCGCGCCGGTTTCGAGATCGACCAGGCGGCGGAGGAACTGGTGCAGTTGCGCGCGCCCGCGGTGGAGCCGGTCGGGGAAAGCCGGTCCGATGTGTGGATCGTCTTCGAGCTGGCCAAGCGCCTGGGGCTTGGCGAATTGTTCTGGAACGGTGATATGGACGCAAGCCTCCGCCACATTCTGGAGCCATCCGGGGTCAGCCTCGACGACTTGCGCCGGACGCCGGAGGGGGTGCGGGTCCCGCTCAAGCCAGCGTTTCGAAAATACACTGAGGTGGCCGAAGGGGCGGGCGGGTTTGCAACGCCGAGCCGACGGGTGGAGATCTATTCGCAGACGTTCCTTGATCACGGCCAGACACCGTTGCCCGACTTCGTGCCGCCGGCGGGCAGCGAGACCCTTCCGCTGGTGCTGACCAGCGCAAAGTCGACCCTGTTCTGCCACAGCCAGTTCCGCCAGCTCGAGAGCCTGCGGCGGCGCCAGCCGCATCCGATCGTGGAAATCCATCCCGATACGGCGGCGTCGCGCGATATCCAGAACGGCGACTGGGTGGAGATCGAAACCGCGTCCGGCCGCATGCGGGCCGTCGCCAAGTTTTCCGGCAGTCTCGACCCGCGGGTGGTGGTGGGACAGCAGGGCTGGTGGCAGGCCTGCGCCGAACTCGGGCTGCCGGGGTACGATGTCGGGCCGGATGGCGGCAGCAGTTACAATGCGGTGATCTCGGCCGGGGAGGCCGACCCGATCAGCGGTTCGGTTCCGCTCAGGTCGTTTACCTGCGAGGTGCGCGCCACCCGGTGAGACCGTCGGAAACGTCACGGTCTTGCCATTGAAAATGGCTTCATTATCGCCACCTTTAGAAAGGTGCCGTAAGAGACGAGCTTAAGCCTAGAGCGGGATCAGGAAAAGTGGGCACCGGTTTTCCGTCCGATCCCGCTCTATAGTATTGGAATCGATCACGCTTCATCGACTTAGGTGATTCAACCTAAGTCGATCGTGATCCAGGAGAAAGACCCATGTCGAAGCCGGTGGTGCAACCGAAAAGCTCTGATCCCGTGTGGACCGACATCGTCACGCAGGCGCAGGAAACCGCCCGTGATGAGCCGATGATCGCGGGGTATCTGCATGCCGCAATCCTCAACTACGACCGGCTCGAAGATGCGCTGAGCTTCCATCTTGCGCAGAAGCTCGGCTCGGCCGCCATGCCCTCCATGGCGGTGCAGCAGTTGCTGCGGACGGCTTACGCCGCGGATCCGGACATCATCGCGGCGACCCGCGCCGACCTGACCGCCGTGCTGGAGCGCGACCCCGCCTGCAACAGCCGTCTCGAACCGCTGCTCTATTTCAAGGGGTTTCACGGGCTGCAGAGCTACCGCGTGGCCCACTGGTTGTGGACCGAGGACCGCAAGAACATGGCCTTTTTCGTGCAGAACCGGATTTCGGAAGCCTTCGGCATGGACATCCATCCGGCCGCGTGCATCGGCCGCGGCATCATGATCGACCACGGCACCGGTGTGGTGATCGGCGAAACCACGGTCATCGAGGACGACGTCTCGCTGCTCCAGAACGTGACGCTGGGCGGCACCGGCAAGGAGGGCGGCGATCGCCATCCCAAAGTGCGCCGCGGTGCATTGATCTGCGCCGGGGCAAAGGTGCTCGGCAATATCGAGATCGGCGAATGCTCGAAGGTCGGCGCCGCCTCGGTGGTGCTGCACGACGTGCCGCCGCGCTGTACGGCGGTCGGCGTCCCGGCCCGGGTGGTCGGCAACTGCTGCGACCAGCCGGCCCGCACCATGGACCAGAGCCTGCCGGAGGTTTAGGCGGGCCGGGTTCGCCCATACAGTCTTCGGCAAGCGATGCTGGATTCCCGCTTTCGCGGGAATGACGAACTAGAGCATGATCAGATTAGGTCGACGCGTATCCGGCGTTGACGAGGTAGTTGTTGCAT
>JAJFHL010000308.1 GCA_021775615.1 Hyphomicrobiales bacterium | reverse complement strand
GCGTCCCTGGGATCTCGGCTGACATGGATGTAGCGCCCGCCCTTGGGGATCTGCGGCCAGCTCAGATGGGTTTTGTAGCACCGCGGCGCGGCGGCCTGCGGTGCGTCGGGATCAAGTCCCATGTCGGCCGCCGCCTCGAGCCAGGGGACCGCTTCGGTGATTTCCCGAAAGCTCATATCGCCGCGGGTGCGCAGACCATGAACGATCTGCTGCATCCAGGTGGTGCCGCATTTTGGATAGGTCGCGATCAGGATGTCGCCCGGGTCCGGCGTGAAGGCGAGGCCGCGGGCATAGCCCTCTTCGGTGAAGAACAGGGCGAGCCGTTCGTGCAGTTCGGTGACGCTGCGGGCCCGTGACAGGGGCCTGGAAGTTTCAGAAGTCATGGCGCCTGATTGATCCTTCACTCGAAGCCTGGATAGAGTATACCAAGCCTCTCACCCATCCTGGAATGCGCCCATGGACACCTTCGATATTCTGCTTGCCGTTGCGGCCGTCGTGCTGGTCGCCCTGGCTACCGCATGGCGCGACTTCGGCGACAAGGTCAAGCTCTCCCTCGCCGGGATTGGATTGTGCGCCGCCTATGCGGTCTACTGCCTGATCGCCGTGGTGTTCGTCGGAAACATCCTGCTGACCGCCACGGTGGAGGCCCCCAGGGCGGTGGCGGGCGTGGTATTTGCGCTTGCCTGGATCGCCTGGGGGGCGATGTGGCTGCTGCGCTATCTGCCCGTGGCGCGAGGATTGCCGGTCATGGCGAAGCGTCCCATGGGGCTGCCCGGCCTCGGACTGCTGGTGCTCGGCGGGGCCGCCTTCGCGGCCTTTGCGGCCGACTACTGAGTTACCCTCCGCTGGCGTAGACCGGGGGGTGCTTGTCGGCCCAGGGCTTGGCCTCTTCGAGCTGCCGCGCCAGTTTCAGTGCGGTGGCATCTTCGCCGATCGCGCACATGAACTGCGCTCCCACGGGCAGACCGCTGACCGTCCAGTAAAGCGGCAGGACAAGCGCCGGCTGGCCGGTGATGTTGGCAAGGCCGGAAAAGCTGTAGCACGCCATTTCCCGGTCCCAGTAGCCAAGGTCGTCCTTCTCGAATTCGGACAGGGCAAACTCGCCGGTCATGCATGGCACCCGCGATACGCCGGGCGTCAGAAGCACGTCGTAGTCGTTCATAAACAGGCTCATGGCGTGGCTCATCGCGGTCTGCCGGTTGAAGCGGTCGACCAGATCCAGGGCGGTCATCACCCGGCCCTTCTTGAGGGTCGCCAGGGTCTGGGGCTCCAGCGTTGCGCTTCCCGGCGTGCGCCCGGTGCGCCGGGCCATCTGCTCGATCCGGTTGACCAGGGTCGCGGTGTAGAGATCGAAACTGAGCGCCACCATCTCTGAATAGGAAATGTCGGGGGTCACTTCGGTGACCTCATGTCCCAGTCCCTCGCACAGGCGGGCGGCGGCGACCGCGGCCTCGACACAGGGGCCTTCGGGCTCGGGCGCATCCAGGAAACGGGTGCACAGGGCAATCCTCAGAGAGTCGGGCGGTGTTTGAATGGCTTCAAGATAGCTGTGCCGAGGCGAGGCGAGCGGAATGAAATCGCCTCCCGCGGGGCCGGATGTGACGTCCAGGGCGGCGGCGGTGTCCCGGACGCTTCGCGAAACCACATGATGGGCGACGATGGAATGGGCCGCGTCGCCGGCCTCCGGGCCGAGGGGATTGCGGCCGCGCGACGGCTTGAGACCGACAAGTCCACACCAGGCGGCAGGTACGCGTATGGATCCGCCGCCGTCGCTGGCATGGGCAAAGGGAACGATCCCGGCGGCAACCGCCGCAGCCGCTCCGCCGCTGGAGCCGCCGGGCGAACGGGCGGTGTCCCAGGGATTGTTGGTGGCGCCGTTCAGCAGCGGTTCGGTGGTTCCGTTGATGCCGAACTCGGATGTGTTGGTGCGGCCGACGGGAATGAGGCCGCTTGCCCGCAGACGGGCGGCGAGCGTGCTGTCGTGCGGTTGAACGAAACCTTCCGCCAGGCGGCTGCCCATTTCACACGGCACGCCGGCCCAGCCATGGCCGAGATCCTTCAGGAGGAACGGCACTCCGGCGAACGGCGCGTCGGCGGCATCGGTCTCGCGTGGCGGGTCGAGCCGGCTGATCACCGCGTTCAATGGCGCATTGACGGCGTCCATCGCGCTGTTGGCGGCATCGACAAGTTCGGCGGCGCTGACCGACTTGCGGCGGACAAGATCGGCCAGCCCAACCGCGTCATAACTCGCGTAATCCGAAAGGTTCATTCGCCTGTGTCCAAGAAAGTATGCGCCGAAAGTGGCACTAGAATACCGCGCGCCGCCGCCAATGAGAACTGATGAAAGACCGGGCGCTTAACGGTCGGTTGATAAGATCATCAAGGATCGTGGCATTGATATGGATGCATTTGCGCTCATTCGAACAGATCAAAGTCGCCGTCGAGCACCCGGTCGCAGCGCCCGGTTCGCCAGCCCGTGACGGCGTCGCGGACGAGAGGCGAGGGGTTTTCGCGATAGCGGCGCACGACCTTGCGGCTCGGAAAGTCGACGCCGGCGAACGTGTCGCGGGCCTGTTTGCGCCGCGCGTCGGCGTTGCTGTTGGCATCTGCCGGCTCGGCCGGCTGCGGCACGACCGTCACGCGCGCGTTGACACGGTTGGTCTTGTCGGAGCCCTGGCCGGGACGTTCGAAGACGTGGAGGCCGGTTTCCTTCTCAAGGATCGTATGTGCCCCAAAGCCACTCACCGCAAGCTGGAAGACAAAGCCGTTTGCGGTGCTGTCGCGTCTCGATGTGAGGATGTGGTAGTGCATGCGGCGCTTCTTCGCCCAGTTCACATACATGTTGGCGAGACGGTCGGCGAACTCGGCCGCATCGGCCCGGACAGAAGCCGACTGACGTCCGGTTTCGACCATGAGGAAGGCTTCCAGCGGTCGGTTGAGCCGCAGGTCCTCGCAGGCTGTTTCGATCAGGTAGAGGCTTTGCGCCGCGGTTGAGAGGATCTGAGCCGGATAGTTTTCCCGGGTGGCCTTCGGCCCTCCGACACGGCGCAGCAGCGATCCGACCCGCCGCACCGCCGCTTCGATGCGATCGATCAGCTCAACCTGACCCAGAACCAGAAAGCGTTCCGACGACTGCCAGAAATCGGCGGTTTCGAGAAACGACAGGGTGGTTTCCTTGTCGTGCTTCCAGCCATCGGACTTGATCAGGTCCTGCAGGGTTGCGATGCGGTCGAACAGATAGGCGAATTCGGACTGGCCGCCCCTGGCGTTCAGCAGGACGGATTTCAGGGTGATGCCGTCACCGGCCGGCACCGCATCGCCCACCGCCTCCGCGCCTGCGACGGCAATGGCGTCGCCGGTTTCACCGGCATCGGGGTCGACGAATTCAACGGCCAGGGCGTTGTCCTTCTGGGTGACGAACAGGAACTGGTCTCCCGCCGGCACCTGCCGGTTGACGATGGTTTGCGCCAGAGGCGCGAGCAGATGCCGGTCCACCGCGCGCTTGAGCGGACGGGCGCCGAGATCCGGCGTGAATCCCTGATCGAGCAGGAAATCGATGGCCGCCTCGTCCCACTCCACCGCCCAGGAGCGCGAGCGCAGGCCGCGCCGCTGGAACGCGAGGTCCAGTTCCTTCTGCAGGATGTTGCGCATGACATCGCGGCTCAGCGGCCGGAACACGACAACCCGGTCGATGCGGTTGATGAATTCGCGGCGAAAGACCTTCTCGACCTCGGCCATGACGGATCCGGGGTCGAACGTGCTCTTGGTGCTGGAAAATCCCATCGGCGAGTCGGTGGGGATCGCGGCCCCGAGATTGGACGTCAGGATGACGATGGCGTGCCGGAAGTCGGCGGTGCGGCCCTTCCTGTCGGTCAGCCGGCCATCGTCGAACACCTGAAGGAACAGGTCCCAGACCGTGGGATGTGCTTTTTCGAACTCATCGAGAAGAACGATGGAGAACGGCTGTTCGTGAATGAGATCGGTGAGTGCACCACCGCCGCCCTCGTCCGAGCCGATGAGCCGGTCCAGGCTGTCTGCCGTCTGGAGCTCGCTCATGTCAATGCGGATCATGCGGTCGGGCGAGCCGAACAGCCACTCGGTCAAGGCCTTGCCGATTTCAGTCTTGCCGGTGCCGGTGGGTCCGGCGAACAGGAATACGCCGGAGGGCCGGGTCGGATCGGTGACCCCGGCCTTGATCATGGCGACCCGCTCGACGAGACAGGCGATGGCCTCGTCCTGGCCGATGACCCTTTGATGGAAATGCCGGCGCAACTGTTCCAGGTCGAGGGCCGTCTCGTCATTGAGCATGACTTCGGAGAGCCCGGTCAGTTCGACCAGCGTCGCCAGCAGGTCCCCCTGCCGAATGGCGACCTCGGCGCCCGCCGGCTTGCCGCGGCCAAGGCGCTGCTTGGTCAGCTTCAGCAGCTTGATCAGATTGCCCGGCGACGAGGTTTCCGAGAGGTAATGCTGCGCCAGGTGCCAGGCCTCCTGCAGGGTCTTAACGTCAGCGTCTCTGGTTGACTGGGCGAGCCATTGTTTGCCGAGATCCAGGGTCTCGGTCACCGGCAGCGGTTCGATCCTGTTGATCGAGAAGACGCTCGCAACCCTTGGATCGCTGAGTGTGAGACGCTCGTAGGCGGATCTCGACACCTCGCCGATGATCTTCACTTCACCGCTCTCGACATAGGGGAGGATCGTGTCGAGTGCGCTGACGGGGCTGTATTTGTGGCGGCCGGAAAAGGCGAGCGTGTCGAAGGCGGGAATGAACCAAAGGGTCTTCTCAGCCGCCACCAGATGCTCGATCAGCTGATTGAGGCGCTCCTCGAACTGGCCGATATACATCTGCCCGGCGATCAGCTCGGAATGCCCCGCCATGAAGACGGTCCAGCCCTTGCCGTTGAGGCGGCTTGCGAGCTTGGAGATTGCAGCGGATTTTCCGACCCCTGTTTCGCCGACCACCAGGGCCGATTTCGCCGGGTCCGCCTCGAAGGAACTCTCCAGCCGCTGCAGCAGGGATGTCAGCGTGCCGTGCTCGACGATGCTGTCGGACTGGGCCAGGGTTCGCGCATCCCAGACCTTGCCTATGGTGCGCAGCAGCCCCGGATCGGCGGTGCTGACCGCACGCGACTTCATCTCGTCCTTGAGCAGCGCCGTGTCGATGCCGCTCAATGACGAGATGAATTGCTCGATCTCGTAGACGTCGTTCTCGTCCATGCGGGAGAGATGATCGGCGAAGGTGAGAGCCTCGCCGCCGGCAACCCGGGCGCGGACCACGTCCTCGAGATATCCCTTCACCGTGTCGTTCCACAAATGGTCGGCCGATTCGATTATGGCCTGACCCACCAGCGGTTCCTCATAGGGCGTCGCCTGGCTGAGATACTGCAGGGCGACGTAATAGGGCGGCACCGCCATCGAGCTGAAGGAATGCAGCAGGCGTGTGCGCGTGTGCGGGGCGTCATACTTCCGCCGGATGGCTTCGATGGCTATGCACGCGAGCATGGCGTTCTCGCCGCGCGCGTAGCTCAGAAGATCGTCTTCCGAGAACTCTCCGTCGACGAAGCTACGCGCGCCCTTGTCGAACAGGGCGTGGGTCATGAGGTCGTTGGGGTGGGCCGCCACCTGGAAGAACGAATCGAGCTTGGCCGCGATCTTGTACATTTCCCGCAACGCCGGATCGGAATGATCGAACTCGTTGCCGGCAG
Source organism: Hyphomicrobiales bacterium (assembly GCA_021775615.1). Classification (GTDB taxonomy): domain Bacteria; phylum Pseudomonadota; class Alphaproteobacteria; order Rhizobiales; family JAJFHB01; genus JAJFHM01. The sequence goes on along the minus strand of JAJFHL010000308.1, from coordinate 63,116 downwards.
CTTCTCCGTCCTCATCGCCCCAATAGGCGACCGCGGCGACGATGGCCATCATCACGGCTATGCCAATGAAAAAGGAGAGAAACGAGAATTCCATGTCGGGACAGGGCTTCCTGATGGGCGGAAGCTCAACTTAAGCCACTTTGCGTTTTTCGCAATGATAACGGTCGGTCGCACGCGGGCGCGGGGCGAAGCCGGTCAGGCGCAGGCGTCGGTGGTGATCTCCGCCGTCACGTCGACCGGCGTCTGCTCTTCGGTGTTTTGAAGATTGGCTTTCCGTCGCTCCTGACCGCGGTAGTTTTCGTCATCGCGGCGGCGCCGCTCGGGGCCGAAATAGGATTTGGACCGCACGAAGGGACGGGGACGTTCGATGACTTCGATGATCCTGCGGTAGAGGTCGGAGGCGCAAATCGGCTTGCGCAGGAATTCGGTGACCCCGGCGTCGCGGGCCTCTTCCACCTTTTGCCGCTCGGAGTGCGCGGTGAGCATGATGATCGGAACATAGGGGTTCGGACTGTCATTGGCGGTGCGCACCAGATGCGAGAACTCGATCCCGTCGAGGGTCTCAAGCGAATAGTCGACAATGATCACGTCCATCTGGCTGTTCTGGAATTCTTCGAACGCCTCCGCCGCGTCGGATGCCTCGTAAATGCGATGAACGCCAAAACCCTTCAGCAAGGTCTTGATGATCGACAGCATGTAGTTGTTGTCGTCGATCACCAGGAATGAGAGGGAACTGAGGTCGTACTGCTTACCCATAAATGTCTTCGGATTGCCGCCAGGCATGCAAATTCGCGCAGAGGCGGCCCCGCCATTCCAGAGATGCCATATCTGCCTTCAAGCTAAATTATCAGGGTTAAATATTCTCTTAACCATGAAAAGGGTCTTGAGGTCAGCCGAGCCTGCCGCGATGCGGTACGCCGGTGAGAAGGGTGACCATGTGCGCCATGGCGATGACCATCACCAGGAGGCAGAGGAAAAGCAGTGGTGTGGTGGGCAAGAGCAGCGGTTTACCCGGTTCGCGGGGTCGCCGCTCGATCCATATCAGGAAGACAACGCCGGCAAACGCGGCGACGAGGCCGAAGATCGTCACCACGAAGTCTAAGGACAGGTATGCGGGCATGTTCCATCTGTTCAGCGGTGGTTGACACAAGAGCACGCCAACCTTATCTTCCGCGCCAAATTACACCGGCGTTGTCAGCAGCGCCGCGAAAAAATGTAAGGTTATACCGATGAAAGTCCGCAACTCTCTAAAGTCGCTCAGGGGCCGGCACCGCGATAATCGCATCGTGCGGCGCAGAGGGCGGCTGTTCGTCATCAACAAAACAAACCGGCGCTTCAAAGCCCGTCAGGGCTGACGATACGCCGCATCGTGGATTTGAAGTGCGCCCACACGCCATCGTGTGGGCGTTTGCTTTGACGTTGCCGCTATGGTGTCCTATTTATGCGGTGATGTTGCACGTTCCGTTTCAATTGACCTCCTCCCGGGCCTTCCGGACCTTGCGCCATGCGGGGCTGGCAGTGGCCGTTTCATCGTGTCTGGCGGTACAGGCACTCTTTCCTTCAGCGCCATCTGCCATCGCCGCACCGGTGATCGCACAGGCCGCTCCGGAGACGCCGGCGGAAACGCCCGCGGAGCTTGAGAAGCGCAGATCCGAACTGCTCGATTCCCTGTTCGAACGTCTGGCCAGGGCGGAGAACGAGCAGAACGCCGAGCTCCTGGAAAGCGCCGTATGGCAGATCTGGCTGCGTTCCGGCAGCGACACGATCGATGTTCTGATGCAGCAGACCATCAAGGCGATGAACGACGAGCGTCTGGATGCCGCGCTTGCGATTCTCGATTCGATCGTCGAACTGCAACCCGACTACGTCGAAGGATGGAACAAGCGCGCGACCGTGCTCTACATCCGCCAGCAATATGATGCCTCGTTGCGTGACATCAACAAGGTGCTTGAACTGGAACCCCGCCATTTCGGCGCCCTGAGCGGGCTGGGGCTGATAAGCAAGGCGCAGGGCAAGGGCAAGGCGGCGCTGGACGCCTACCGGCGCGCCATCAGCATCCATCCGTTCCTGGACGGTGTATCCCGGTTGATCAGGGAACTGGAGATCGAGGTCGAAGGCCAGGCGCTTTAAAGCGCGTTCCGCTTTATGTGATTCGGCGCCAGCCCACGCCCCCTGCCCAACCACCCGACAAAGGTACCCTAGGGGTGGTTGGGCAGGGGGCGTGGGCCGGTGCAGATTGAACGCAACAAGCTTTAGAGCGCGCCGGCTCCGTCTTCGCCGACAAAGGCGATGCGCAGGAGATTGGTGGCGCCCGGGGTCCCAAGCGGCACTCCGGCGGTAATAATGATGCGCTGGCCCGGATCGGCAAAGCCTTCCTGAAAAGCGATACGGCAGGCGCGGTCGACCATGTCTTCGAGAGACTGAGCGTCACGCGTCAGTACGCAATGCAGCCCCCAGACGAGGGCAAGGCGGCGTCCGGTGCCGGGATTTGGGGTGAGCGCGATGATCGGCCGACCCGGGCGTTCACGCGAGGCGCGCATGCCGGTGGTGCCGGAGCCGGTGTAACAGACGATTGCCGCAAGGTTCAAAGTATCGGCAACGGTTCTGGCGGCAGCCGAGATCGCGTCCGCGCTGGTGGCCTCCGGTTCGGCGCGCTGGGCGTGGATGATGCTCTCGTAATGCAGATCGCGCTCCACCTCGCGGGCGATCTTGTCCATCATCAAGATGGCCTCGTCCGGGTAGTCTCCGACGGCTGACTCCGCCGACAGCATGATCGCGTCGGCGCCTTCGAAAACGGCGGTTGCGACGTCGGACACCTCGGCGCGGGTCGGAACCGGCGACTGGATCATCGATTCCAGCATCTGCGTGGCGACCACGACAGGCTTTCCGAGGCTACGCGCTGCCCGGGTGATCTGTTTCTGGCGGCCCGGCACCTGTTCGAGCGGCAGTTCGACGCCCAGGTCGCCGCGCGCCACCATGATCCCATCGGCCAGCTCGAGAATTTCAGTGAGATGCTGCAGCGCCGAGGGTTTTTCGATCTTGGCCATCAGTGCTGCGCGCCCGTGCGACAGTTTTCTGGCTTCGAGAATGTCTTCAGGACGTTGCACGAAAGACAGGGCGATCCAGTCGGCACCGACCTCGCAGGCGGCCTCGAGATCGATCCGGTCCTTGTCGGTCATGGCGCTCACCGGCACGATGGTGTCGGGCAGGTTGACGCCTTTGCGTGCCGACAGTGCGCCGCCGACCTCGACAACGGTTCGCACGACGTCCTTGGAGCGCTCCTTCACGCGCAACCTGATCTTGCCGTCGTTGACCAGCAGGGCGGCGCCGGGTTCAACCGCGGCAATGATCTCGGGATGCGGCAGATGCACCTGCCGGCTGGTGCCCGGCGTATCGTCACTCACCAGATCGAACACCTGGCCCTCGATGAGTGTCACCTCGTCGCCTTCGAATTCTCCGATCCGCAGCTTCGGGCCCTGGAGGTCCGCCAGGATGCCGACCGGATGGCCCTGGCGGGCCTCGATATCGCGGATGATGTCGGTCAGCTCGCGCAAGTGTTCCGGCGAGGTGTGGCTCATGTTGATGCGGAACACATCGGCTCCGCACTCAAACAGGCGTTCAATGACCTTTGAGGAAGAACTGGCGGGCCCGATCGTGGCGACGATCTTGACCCGCCGGTTTCGTTTCACTGATCCTGGCCCTGGTTGGTCAGTGATATTGTCCAATCGGATTCTTCGTGAGTGTCGACTTCACGGAAGCCGGTTTTCTTGAAACCGCGTTCGGTACAGTTGTTGTGACCCTGGATGACAAACAGCTTGTCCTGGGTGCACAGGGGGGCTTTACCGCCCCATGAACCGGCGTCATCGTAGTCGACCGCGTAGATGTAGTAGTAGCGCGCGATCAATTCGCCCTTCAGCAGCGTCGCGCAGGCATTGGGCTTGATGTTCCACCAGCCCTCGCTGACCCAGAGCTTGGTGTCGTTGTAGCCAAGGGCAACGCCGACACGGCTGTCTGTGTTGTTGCAGAGCTTCAGATCCGCCGCCGCGCGTTCGGCGCCGAGGGTACAAAACAGGAGTATGACCAAAGTGGCCATAGCTGATCGGACCATTGAGTTCACCATTTCCATCTGATTCGCTTTGAAAAAATACCATGCTTTATTGCTTCCACCAGTGAAATTCCTCATGACAGTTACCGCTTCGGTGAGGAACACTCCGGGGAGACTTGACTTGTAAGGTGCGCCATACAGCCTTGACGCCCTTTGTGCACGGGCTCGGACGTGACACGGAAAAAGTGGCATCAAAATGGCTGATCGGGTGCCTGGATGCAATTGTAATATCCACCAAAAACAAGCGGAATCGGGACGCTTGCCGGTGGTCAGTGGTTGCAAGGCGGATTATAGTCCCGCCATGCTGGGTCGCACGGAAACCGAGATGGATCATGGAGCGGGCGGAATGTCCGGTTCAAAACCGGCTGCGCCGGTTTTTGAAACTCTGGACGGCAACGTCGCAAGCGGCGTTATTCTCGTCTGTGACCATGCAACCAATATCGTTCCTCCCGAATACGCCGATCTCGGATTGTCCAAGGATCAACTGTCGCGGCACATCGCCTATGACATCGGTGTTGACGGCGTCATCAGGCACCTTTCTCAATTGATGAATGTGCCCGCGGTGCTGTCGAAATTTTCCCGCCTGCTGATCGATCCCAACAGAGGGCGCGATGATCCGACGCTGGTCATGCGGATCTCGGACGGGGCGATCGTTCCGGGAAATGCGGCAATCGACCAGGATGAAATCGACCACAGAATGCGGACCTATTACGAACCGTATGATGCGGCGGTGGGAGAGGCGATAGAGCGCTGTCTGGAGCTTGGCATCGTGCCTGCCTTGATCTCCATACACAGTTTTACGCCGTCGTGGCGCGGGACGCCGCGCCCATGGCATGCGGGTGTCCTGTGGGATAGCGATGCGCGCCTGGCGCTTCCGTTTCTTGAGGCGTTGCGCCAGCAGGGGGATCTGGTCGTCGGTGACAACGAGCCATATTCGGGCGAATTGCGAGGCGACATGATGAACCGGCACGGGACGCAGCGCGGCATCGCACATGCGTTGCTCGAGATCAGGCAGGATCTGATTGCCGACGAGGCGGGAATCCGCGAATGGGCGCAGCGTCTGGCGGACATCCTGCCGCCGCTGGTTGCCGAAGAGAACCTGCACAGTATGCTTGAGGATGCCGGCTGATTCTGTCGGCCGTCACATGACAGCCCCCGGGCGGGTACAGACCAAGGTGAGTGATATGGACGAGAAGACGCAAACAGAACTGGAGGCGGCGGCGTTCCGGCGGCTTGTCAGCCACCTGCGCAACCGGACCGATGTGCAGAACATCGAGCTCATGACACTGGCGGGGTTTTGCCGCAACTGCCTGTCAAACTGGTATGTCGAGGCGGCGCAAGACATGGATGTCGATGTTTCGAAAGCCGATGCACGCGAGCATGTCTACGGCATGCCCTATGACGAGTGGAAGGCCAAGCATCAGGCCGAGGCGACAGCGGAGCAAATGGCTGCCTACGAGGCCTCCAAAGAGCACTAATACACTATTGATGGATTATTTGGATCCGCGTTGCGGATAGGGGAGGTTTTTGGCCATGGAAGCATCAACGGGCATCGCCCAGGGACAACTGCGCAGCATTGTGGAACGCATCGAGCGGCTTGAGGAAGAAAAGGCGACGATCGCGAATGACATCAAGGAAGTCTATGCCGAGGCCAAGGGAAACGGCTTCGATGTCAAAATTCTCCGCAAGGTCGTTCGTCTGCGCAAGGTCGACAGCGAGGAACGGCAGGAAGAAGAAGCGCTGATCGATCTGTATCTCCACGCACTCGGCATGGTCCCGGATGCGGGACCGGCGCCAAGCGCGGAAAGCGATCAATCTTCAGAATTCAGCGATAACTGAAGCCGGCGCCTGCGGGTATCGCAACCGGCTCTTCGCCAATCAGATCAAGCTCTTCGGCCTGAGCCGTCGCCTGAACCTTTTCGACCGTCTCCTCGATCTCTTCGGGAGTCGTCTGGACGGTTGGGCCCCTCAGGTCGATGATGGTCGTTTCCGCCTGAAGGAACTCGCCCTTTTCGCCCTCATTGGGGACCGGACGGGCGGTCTGCGTCATCAGCAGACGGCTCTTGCCGTCGCGCGTTACCACCTGACGGGCGGCACGGGCAAGCTGGGACGCGCTCAGGGCCCGCTTCGGCTCGTTCTCGATGAGCATGAACTTCAGCGGCTCCGTCGAAGCGGTGCTGGCGGTGTTGATTTCACGAACACTCAGCGGCTGTTCCTCCTCGAGATCCGGCTCGAGCTGGTCGGGCAGGGCCTCGCGCCTCAGGATGGCCAGCGGGAAGAACACCAGGCTTCTGCGAAGCTGCGGCACTTCAGGCTCGGCTTCGGTGGTGTTCGCAGGCGTCGCCGAGGCGACGATCACCGGCGGCTGCATCGGATCGGGCTTGGCCGGAGCCGGCGTGAAGATCTTCGGCGTCACCGAGGCGACAACCGGCTTGGGCCGCGGCAGCGGATAGTTCTGTGCGGCCGTCTGGGTGTTCTTGATGTTGTTTGGAGAAGCGGCGATCGAATCGTTGTCGGTCGAGCGGTTGCGCTGAACCAGATAGATCGGGCCCTTCTCGTTCTTGCGGTGCTGGTGCTTGTTCTTGTGGTTACGGAAAATCGCCGCCAGCTTGGTCTTGCTCAGACGCGGCCAGTGGCGGACGTTGCCGGTGTCCACGTGAATGAAGCCGTGCTCGCCGGAGCGCGGGTAGTATCCAACGCCGCCGATCTGACGCACCAGGGCACTGTTGCGCACATCCTCGAGCTTGACGTCGGGGAAATACACATCCGACGCCTGGCCGCGCATGTGCATGCTGCGGCGTGCGACCTTGCGGCCGATGCGCCTGAGCATGGCGTTGGTCTTCGGCGAACGGTAGCCGGAAATGAGATGCGTCGGCGCGGTCGAACCCAGTTCCTGGCGCAGCTCCCAGATCAGATCGATCAGCTTGGGATCCATCTTGGTGGGTGCGTCCTGGCGCCAATCACGCAGGAAGTGGTTCAGTTTCTCCATCGCCGAAGGGATGTAGCGACCGTTCTTCTTGTACGTGATCTCGATCGTCTCCTTGTTGTGGATGTTGTAGAACGAAATCGTACGTTCTTCATCCACCGCGGAGGCGTCCGGAACAAAGTCACGAATTGCGAAAAAGGACGTGCAAGCCACGAACGCGGTCAGAACCGCAATGGTGCTCCAGCGCTTTGCAAACTTCACGGATTTGGTGAACAAGTTATTCCCCGCAGGCATTCCCATACTCACTCGACGGCATATAGCATACCGCGCCCATCCCCGTCTTGCGAATTATCCGGTTTCCGGCAAAAAGCCACAACAGCCTTAACCCGTCACCATCCCACTCACCGGGGCTTAAAGATTACCAACACTCGGATGCAGAAAGCCACATCTGATTGTCTGCAATCTCACCGTAGTATGTTTAATGTTCGATTAAATTTGACTATTTCATGGCTACGCGATTTTCGCCCAGCGCGCGCTTCAGCAATTCGTCCCGCCCGTACATGTCTTTGTAGTAAACGAGGTCATTGCCGTCGGTCCATGCGGTGAAGTAGGTGATGTGCACCGAAACCTTCTTTTTCAGCACTATTCTGCGGTTTTCACCGGTGTTGATGGCGGAACGGATGGAGTTGGGCGTCCACCCTTCGCGCTCCAGAATCACGTTGGCGAACTTGTCCGCATTGTGCACCCGGACGCAACCGTGGCTGTATGCCCTGACCGGCTGCGAAAACAAATGCTTGGTCGGCGTGTCATGCATGTAGACGTTGTGGCGATTCGGAAACAGGAACTTGACTTCGCCCAATGCGTTGCCGGCACCCGGCGGCTGGCGGAAATTGAAGGGCAGTTTCCGACCCTCGTAGTCCTCCCAGTCGACTGAACTGCTCGACACCTTGCCACCGCGGCCGACCACTTCGAATCCCTTGTTGTCGAGATAGGACGGATTGGCGATGAGATGCGGCAGCATCTCCTTGGTGGCGATCGAGTTCGGCACGTTCCAGTACGGGTTGAACACAACGAATTCCATTGTGTCGCTGAACGACGGCGTTTGATGTTCGCGCTTGCCGACAATAACGCGGGCGCGATGGATCAGCTCGCCGTCGTCGAACAGCTTCATCTCGTAGGCCGCCTGGTTCACGAAGACGTGCCGGTTGCCAAGCTCGCGGGGCAGCCAGCGCAGCCGCTCCAGGTTGAGCACCAGCTTTTCGATCCGCTTGCCGCTCGAATCGCTGTTCATTGCCTGAATGGTTGCCGGGCCGACCACTCCGTCCGGGGACAGTCCAAGGCGTTTCTGGAGACGTTTCACCGCCGCCACGACATCCTTGTCGTAAACCGGAGATCTGGCGGTTGTCTTGGTTCTCGTGACCCGGTCTTTCGCCTCTGCGGCAAATTCGGGCACATTGCTCCTTACGACGATGACCCTGTGCTCAAGCAGGCCCATTTCCTTGAGTTTTTTGCGGATCAGGACGACGCGCTTGTCGACCTTGTTGAGTTTCAGCAACTCGCCGGAAGGAATAGTGATCTCACGCTCGGCCCGCGCCACCTTGCGAAGTGCCGCCAACTCGCGCTTGAGCATTCCATAGGCCAGGTGAGTGGGGTGGAGGCCGGCCAGGTACTTGTCCGGCCGCACCGTCCGGCTCAGGTCGGACAAAACGGTTTCCGCCGGCACCGCCTCGGGATGCACGTCGATGAACTTGCTCAGGCGCTCCGGTACAATGCGGCCGGCGGATGCGTGATGCGCGTATTTCACCGCCGCCACGCTCAACTCGACGTCAAGCCTGGCGATCTGCAGCAGATCGTCGAATTCGGGACGTAGTTCGGGATCGAAGGCACCGAGCGCTTCGGGCAGATAGTCGCCGGCGCGCATGCCTTCGTGATCCGCCTTGCTCAACAGCGTCAGCATGCGCTCGGCACGCAGGTTAACACCGTCTTCGCTGGTCCAAAGCGGCTTGAAGCCGCGCTCGCGGTAAAAACTGATCAACGCCGCCTTGTGGCTGGCATGGACGCGGATGACCGGATCGCCGCCGTGCTTCAGAAGGTCGAAAATCGCAGCTTCAATCGCGCCTTCGGGGCGTTCGTCATCGATTTTCGCATCTTTGAGGGGCGACAGCACGTCGTGCTGATAAACCGGCGCGACATAGGGCTTTGTCGGTTCGATGACCGCTTCGCGGTTGCGTGAGCGCTTGCGGGAGAAAATGCTCCAGAACCCACCGCCCTCTTCAGATCTGCTCTGAGAGTTGCGATTGAACAGGTCATCAAAGCCCAAGTCTCTGGCGGAGGCCAGATCTGTTGGAGCGGACGCAAATAGAACAATACCAGCCGTTGCCAGTGCTGAGCCTAGCCGAATCACCTAAGACCTCCCTTGCGATCTCTCCAGCCAATTAAGGACATAAACAGAGTTTTGGCAATCGGTCGTGGCCATTTTACGTCCGATTCTCACGCAGGTGTTACATTTTGGCCTCAAGGCCAAGCTCACGCACCTTGCGGTAGAGCGTGGATCGCCCGATTCCAAGCTTTCTGGCGACTTCCGACATGTGGCCGCGGTAGCGCTGCAGCGCCAGCCGGATCATATCGGCTTCGATTTCCTCGAGGCGGCGGACCTCGCCGCCATCGGTCATCGCCGCGATGCCCAAGGCGCTGCCATCGGCGTCGAGCGGGCGGCAGATCGCGGCCGGCAGCTCGCTTCCAATGAGGGCGGGACCCTCCATGCCCGGGATGACTTCGGGTTCGGGGTCGGCCGGCGCCTGCGGAACGGTAACCTCGTAGCCTTCCAGCTGGGCTGCAATCTGGGGAAATTCGGCGACGCTGAGCTGGTCGCTTTCGGCCAGGACAACCGCACGGAACACCGCGTTTTCGAGCTGCCTTACGTTGCCGGGCCAGCTATAGGCCTGAAGCATGGCAAGCGCGTTGTCGGCGATGCCGGCAATCTTGCGCCCTTCCTCGGCGGAGAACCTGGTGACGAAGTGGCTGACCAGGCCGGGAACGTCCTCGGGCCGGTCGCGCAGGGGAGGGATCATCACCGGAAACACATTGAGCCGGTAATAGAGATCTTCGCGGAACTCGCCGTTCTTCACCATTTCGATGAGATCGCGGTTGGTCGCGGATATGAACCGTACATCGACCTTGACGGGACGTTTGGCGCCGACCGGATCGATCTCGCCTTCCTGAAGCGCGCGGAGCAGCTTGACCTGGACGTCGAGCGGCAGCTCGCCGATTTCATCGAGAAACAGGGTGCCGCCGCTGGCTTCCAGAAACTTGCCGCTATGCTTGCCCGTGGCGCCGGTGAAGGACCCTTTCTCGTGGCCGAACAAAAGGCTTTCCACCAGATTTTCCGGAATTGCGCCACAGTTGACCGAAACAAATGGCTTGCCGGCCCGGTCACTTTCGCCCTGGATGGCGCGGGCAATCATTTCCTTGCCGACGCCGCTTTCGCCTTCGATCAGCACGGGAATGTTGGATTGTGCCGCGCGCTGACCGAGACGGGTCACATTGGACATCAACGGGCTTTCCAGCACCAGTTGATCGAATGTCAGCTCGCCCTCGACCTTCTTTCTGATGCGGGTGATTTCTCCAGCCAGAGCGTTCACCTTGAGGGCGTTTTGAATGGAAACCTTGAGCCGTTCCGGGCTGACCGGCTTGACCACGAAGTCGTCGGCGCCGGCACGCATGGCCTGAACCACCGTCTCGATGCTGCCCTGCGCGGTCTGCACGATGACAGGCAGGCTTTCGTTGTGCGGCTTGATGGCCTCGAGAACCTCGATGCCGCCGACTTCGGGCATCACCAGATCGAGGATGAGGAGCGATACGTCCTTGCCCTGGGGACCTTGTAGAATGTCGATCGCGCCCTGGCCGCACTCCGCGGAAAGCGGGTGATAGCCGAATCGCCGAACCATTTCTTCAAGAATGCGCCGCTGCGCGGGATCATCATCAACTACAAGAACGGTACGGGACATAAAGATACTCTCTCAAAAACAACTCACCAGGACAGACGCCAAGCCGAAGCCGGTCGGCGCGGATCAATGTCGCATCGTCAACTTTAAGGTGGCTCATTTTGACCCAGAACCGTAAAGACTGGCTTAAAGCTGTCGCAAAGCTGAACACTCACGACATTATGGTTGAGAAGTGGTTAGCCGCCGGACGGCTTGAGAATTCCGCGGCGCGTCTCGATATAGGCGGGGTGAGCGCCCATTACGGATTGAATCTATGAAAGAACTGTCAAAACCGGAGATCACGCGGCAGCAGCACGCGGTGCGCTCCGCGGCTGAAGCGGGATCGCGTGACAAAGATCTTGGTGAATTGCCGAACTGGAACCTCAACGACCTCTATCCCGCCATCGACAGTCCCGAGGTCAATGGCGATCTGGAGCGCGCCGACAAGGACGCCGCGGCATTCGCGGGGGACTACCAGGGCAAGCTGCCGGACCTTGTTGCAGGGCAGGGTGGCGGCGCCCTGGCAAAGGCGATCGCACGCTACGAGGCACTGCAGGATACGCTCGGCCGCCTGTATTCCTACGCGGGCCTGCTCTATGCCGGCGACACGTCCGATCCCGAATGCTCGAAATTCTATGGCGACATCCAGGAAAAACTGACCGCCATCACGACGCAGCTGCTGTTCTTCGAACTGGAAATCAACCGGCTTGACGATGCCGCGCTCGATGATGCTCTCGGCGTGCCGGAGCTTGCCTACTACGCGCCCTGGCTGGCCGATCTGCGCAAGGAGAGGCCGCACCAGCTCGAGGACCGGGTGGAGCAGCTGTTCCACGAAAAGGACGTTACCGGGCGGGGCGCCTGGAACCGCCTGTTCGACGAGACGGTGAGCGCATTGCGGTTCCATGTCGACGGCGAGGAGCTCACCATCGCACCGACGTTGAGCCTGATGCTGGAACCTGAACCTGAGCAGCGCAAGGCGGCCGCGGATGCGCTTTCCGTCACGTTCAACGCCAATATCCGGCTGTTCACGCAGATCACCAATACGCTGGCCAAGGACAAGGAAATCTCCGACCGCTGGCGCGGCTTTGAAGATATCGCCGATTCCAGACATCTGGCGAACCGGGTCGAGCGTCCGGTGGTGGACGCGCTTGAGCAGGCGGTGCAGAACGCCTATCCGAAACTGTCGCATCGCTATTACGCGCTCAAGGCCAAATGGCTGGGTCTCGACCAATTGAACCACTGGGACCGCAATGCGCCGCTCCCCGACGAGGACACCAGAACCGTGCCCTGGGATGAGGCACGGCGCACGGTGCTTGATGCCTATGCCGGCTTCGCGCCGCAGATGGCGGACCATGCGTCCCGGTTTTTCGACAATGGCTGGATCGATGCGCCGGTGCGTCCGGGCAAGTCTCCAGGGGCGTTCGCCCACCCGACGGTGCCGAGCGCGCACCCTTATGTGCTGGTCAACTACCAGGGCAAAACCCGCGATGTCATGACGCTGGCCCATGAACTGGGCCACGGGGTGCACCAGATTCTGGCGGCGCCGCAGGGGCTCTTGCTGTCGCAGACACCTTTGACCCTGGCGGAAACGGCGAGTGTGTTCGGCGAGATGCTGACGTTCCGCTCACTCCTCAGCCAGACCGACAACGAGCAGTCGCGCAAGATGCTGATGGCGGCGAAAGTGGAGGACATGCTCAATACGGTGGTGCGCCAGATGGCGTTCTACACGTTCGAGCGCCGGGTCCACACCGAGCGCCGCAATGGCGAGCTGACATCGGAGCAACTGGGCGAGATCTGGCTCGGCGTCCAGGCCGAAAGCCTCGGGCCGGCGATCGCCATGAACGAGGGCTACGAGACTTTCTGGGCCTATATTCCGCACTTCATCCATTCGCCGTTTTACGTCTACGCCTATGCGTTCGGCGATTGCCTGGTCAACTCGCTGTTCGCGGTTTACGAGCGCGCGGACGAAGGGTTCGTGGAGAAGTATTTCGACCTCCTGTCGGCCGGCGGATCGAGGCATCACTCGGAACTTCTGGCGCCGTTCGGTCTCGACGCTGCTGATCCGGACTTCTGGAATCTGGGGCTCAGCGTGATTTCGCGGATGATCGACGAACTCGAAACCCTGTAACGCCGTGGCCGAGGGGACAGACAAACAGGACCGTGAGGCGAACCGGCTGTCCGGCCGGATCAAACGCTATGCGAAGGTGAGCACCGGGGTCGGCTCGGTCGCGGCAAAGTTCGCCGGCAGCCGCCTGTTCGGCCTTGAGCGCGAACAGGGCAAGGGTGCATCCGAGTTGCGCCTCGCGCTCGGCGGCCTCAAGGGGCCGCTGATGAAGGTTGCCCAACTGATGGCAACGATCCCCGACGCCCTGCCGCCCGAGTACGCCGAGGAACTGGCGCAGCTGCAGTCGCAGGCGCCGGCCATGGGCTGGCCCTTCGTGCGCCGCCGCATGGCCGCCGAGCTGGGACCCGACTGGCAGTCGAGATTTGCCACGTTCGAGCATGAAGCGGCCGCGGCGGCATCGCTTGGCCAGGTGCACCGCGCGACGACCCACGACGGCGTCGATCTTGCCTGCAAGCTGCAATATCCCGAGATGCAGTCCGCGGTGGAGGCCGACCTCAGCCAGCTGAAGCTGATATTCGCCATTTACAAGCGGATGAACCCGGCAATCGATCCGAGCGAGATCGCCACCGAAATCGGCGCGCGCCTGCGCGAGGAACTGGATTACGGGCTGGAAGGGCGCCACATGGCGCTTTACAGCGAACTGCTCTCGGACATTCCGGAGATCGATGTTCCCAAGGTGGTGCCGGACCTCTCGACGAACCGGCTTTTGACCATGACCTGGCTCGAAGGGCGGCCGATGCTGGATTTCACCGGGCACGGGCTTGAAGGGCGCAACCTGCTGGCCCGCTCGATGTTTCAGGCCTGGTGGATGCCGTTCAACCGCTTTGGCGTCATCCATGGCGATCCGCACCTGGGAAACTACTCGGTCCACAGCGATGCGGATGGTGCGCCTTCGGGCCTCAACCTTCTGGATTTCGGCTGTATCCGGACGTTTCCGGCGGAGTTTGTCGGCGGTGTGGTCGACCTCTATCACGGCATCCGCACCGACGACCGCGACCGGACCGTGGCGGCCTACGAGACCTGGGGCTTCCGTGATCTGACCAACGAGCTGATCGATATCCTGAACATCTGGGCCCAGTTCATTTACGGGCCCTTGCTGGAGGACCGGGTGCGGGCGCTGGCGGATGGCGTGAGCGCGGCCGAATACGGCCGCAAGCAGGCCTTCATGGTGCATCAGGCGCTCAAAGAGAAGGGGCCGGTCCGGGTGCCGCGCGAATTCGTCTTCATGGACCGTGCCGCGATCGGCCTTGGCGGCGTGTTCATCCGTCTGCGCGCCGAACTGAATTTCTACCAGCTGTTCAACGAGACCATCGAGGAATTCGACCTGGAGGCGGTGCGGGCGCGCCAGGCCGCCGCGCTTGGCGCCGCCGGCGTGCCGCTGCCGGACCGCATTTCCTGAAGGTCCGTTCCGCATTTGGGATGCTCGATGGATTTCGCGAAACCCCGGTAGCAACATGTCGCGGATGCTGGCGCTTGTCCGCTGAAACGGTTTGCTATATTTCTCAGGCGAATTGGACATGCGGTTAGGGGAAATTAGCGATGGCTGACGACACTCCGGTGGTTCACGAAATTGGACCGCACAAGCAGGATTATGAGCTGTTCATCAAGCTCACCGTGGCGACGCTTCTCGCCTGCGGTTTTATTCTCGTTGCGTTGCTTGCGGTGGGCTTTGCACAGAGCTGGAACGTGCTGGCCGCCGTTGGCGGGCTTATCATCGGTTTGGGCTCTGTTACGCTTACCCTGATGACAGGCGGGCGCAACTGGATCCCGTGCGGGGCACTCTTCGTCCTGTACTTCCTGTTCACCGTTACGCTGTTCTAGTCAGCGCAAGGCCATTTCATGAAGATCGGAGTTCCCGCGGAAGCCGCTGCCAGCGAATCTCGGGTTGCGGCAACGCCGGAGACCGTCAAGAAATTCATCGGCCTGGGCTGCAAGGTTGTGGTCCAGTCGGGGGCCGGCGACGGATCGGACATTTCGGACACCGACTTCAAGGCGGCCGGGGCGACGGTGGAAAAGACCGCGACCGCCGTGCTGCGCAGCGCCGACATCGTGCTCAAGGTGACGCGGCCGGGGCCGGAAGAACTCAAACTGATCAAGAAGGGTGCCCTGTGTGCGGCGCTCATGGACCCTTACGGCAACGCCGCTGAATTCCAGCCGTTCGCCGACAAGGGGGTCACGGCGTTTGCCATGGAACTGATGCCGCGCATCAGCCGGGCGCAGTCCATGGACGTCCTGTCATCGCAATCGAACCTGGCCGGTTACAAGGCGGTGATCGATGCGGCGGCGACGTTCAACCGCGCCATGCCGATGATGATGACGGCGGCGGGGACGGTGCCTCCGGCGCGGGTCTTCGTCATGGGCGCCGGTGTTGCCGGATTGCAGGCGATCGCCACCGCGCGCCGGCTGGGCGCCATCGTCAGCGCCACCGATGTGCGGCGTGCCGCCGGCGAGCAGGTCGAAAGCCTGGGCGCCAAGTTCGTCATGGTCGAGGCGGAAGAAGATGCCGAGACGGCCGGCGGATACGCCAAGGAAATGAGCGAAGGCTACCAGCGCAAACAGGCCGAACTTCTGGCCGCGACGATCATGAAGCAGGACATGGTCATCTGCACCGCGCTGATACCGGGACGGCCGGCGCCGGTGCTCGTCACCCAGGAGATGGTGGAGAGCATGAAGCCGGGATCGATCATCGTTGATCTGGCGGTCGAGCGTGGCGGCAACTGTCCGCTCTCGAAGCCGGGCAAGACGGTTGTGCATCGCGGCGTCAAGATCATCGGCGATCTCAATCTTGCGGGCGGGCTGGCTGGCAATGCCTCGCAGCTCTATTCAAAGAACCTTCTCAACTTCGTCGAACTCATGATCGACAAGGACAAGAAGCAGATTGCGATCGACTGGGAGGACGAAATCATTACCGGCACGGCTCTGACCCGTGATGGTAAGATGGTTCATCCCGTGCTGCAGTGAAGGAGGGGTAAATGGCTGCCCTTACGGCTCAGGAAGCCGCCGAGCAGGCAAGACTTGCCGCCGAGCAGGCGGTGCAGGCATCGGAAGCGGCGCAGGCGTTTGCCGACGCCGCGGTGGTCGCGGCGGAAGCGGTGAACCAGTTCACCGGCGTTCCCGGCGGCATCGATCCGTTTGTCTTCAGGTTTGCGATCTTCGTCCTGGCGATCTTCGTCGGCTACTATGTGGTCTGGAGCGTGACGCCCGCCCTGCACACGCCCTTGATGTCGGTGACCAATGCGATCAGTTCGGTGATCGTCGTCGGCGCCCTTCTTGCGGTCGGGGTAGAGATTGTCGAGGGCGCCAGCCCGTGGGCAAAATATCTCGGCTTCTTTGCGCTGGTGCTGGCATCGGTGAACATATTCGGCGGGTTCCTGGTCACCCAGCGCATGCTCGCCATGTATAAGAAAAAGGGCTGAGCGCCGTGACAATTTCCGCCAACGTCGCCGCTCTTTTGTATCTGCTTTCCGGGGTGCTGTTCATCATGGCGCTTCGCGGGCTGTCGTCGCCGGAGAGCTCGCGCCGCGGCAACACGCTCGGCATCCTGGGCATGGTGATTGCCGTTGTCACCACGTTGCTGGTGCAACAGCCGGTGTCGACCGGCACGTGGGTGCTGGTGATTGCAGGAATTGCCATTGGCGGCGTTGCCGGTGCCGTCATCGCCCGGCGCATCCCGATGACCGCAATGCCGCAGCTTGTGGCGGCCTTTCACAGTCTGGTCGGCATGGCGGCGGTGCTGGTTGCCGCAGCGGCCCTGCTGGCGCCGGGTGCCTTCGATCTCGGTTCGGTCGGCTCGATCCATGTGGCGAGCCTTGTGGAGATGGCCCTGGGCGCGGCGATCGGCGCCATCACGTTCACCGGCTCGGTGGTCGCCTTTACCAAGCTGCAGGGCCTGGTGTCCGGCGCCCCCGTGGTGTTCCCGGGCCAGCATTTCGTCAATCTGCTGCTTGGCCTTGGCCTCGTCGCCCTGATCTTCTGGTTCTGCACCAGTGAAAGCCACATGGCGTTCGGCCTGCTGGTGCTGCTGGCTTTCGTGATCGGCGTCCTCATCATCATTCCCATCGGCGGCGCCGACATGCCGGTGGTCGTCTCCATGCTCAACTCCTATTCGGGCTGGGCCGCGGCCGGCATCGGGTTCACGTTGGGCAACACCGCCCTGATCATCACCGGCGCACTCGTCGGATCGTCGGGCGCGATTCTCTCCTACATCATGTGCAAGGCGATGAACCGCTCGTTCTTCTCGGTCATTCTCGGCGGCTTCGGCGGCGAGGTGGCAGGCCCCGCCGGCGCGATCGAGACCCGGCCGGTGAAGCAGGGCAGCGCCGACGATGCCGCCTTCATCATGAAGAACGCGGGGTCGGTCATCATCGTGCCGGGCTACGGCATGGCGGTTGCCCAGGCGCAGCATGCCCTGCGCGAAATGGTGGACGAGCTCAAGAAGGAAGGCGTCAAGGTCTCCTACGCGATCCACCCGGTGGCGGGGCGCATGCCGGGCCACATGAACGTGCTGCTCGCCGAGGCCAACGTGCCCTATGACGAGGTCTTCGAACTGGAAGACATCAATTCGGAATTTCCTCAGACCGACGTGGCCTTCGTGATCGGTGCAAACGACGTGACCAATCCGGCCGCCAAGACCGATCCGCAAAGCCCGATCTTCGGCATGCCCATCCTCGATGTGGAACGGGCAACGTCGGTCCTGTTCGTCAAGCGCGGCATGGGATCAGGCTATGCCGGCGTCGAGAACGAACTGTTCTTCCGCGACAACACGATGATGCTTTTCTCGGACGCCAAGAAGATGGTCGAAGACATCATCAAGGCGCTTTAAGCCGCAGACTCCGGCCCCGGCCCGCTCCCAAATGAGAGGTTTTAGCCTGAATTAAGGCAACGCTTGTGCGTGTCAGCGCCCGGCGCAAACGATACGTTTACCCAGATATCCTAGACTTTTTGGCAAATGGCACGACGTTTGCCATCATCAAACCGCCCGGCGGCTGCCACGTTATGGCCGAACTGACGCCTAAAAAAACCTGTCTCTTGAGGGTGAATTGAGTGCGGCTCGTGATTTTCGAAGTGGGAGAACTATCGTGAAGCTGACATCCATGAACCCGGCGGCGCGGGCCGAACACCTCCCGAAGCCGCCAATCAGCTTTTCGCCTGGCTGGCTCAAACGGGCATTGATGCCCGCCGTTCCGTTCACCGATGCCTATGGACTGAAGGGGGCATGGGCGCAGCTCGCCAAGGCCGCGCCGATCTCGTGGAAGACCGTGTCGCTGGCGCCTCCGGGCTGGGACGAACGTCCGGAAAACCTGCACATCGCCGTTCTGGCGGATCTGCATCTGGGCAGCCACACGGACGACGCGGACCGGCTGGTCAAGATTGTCCAGACGGTCAACGGGCGCCGTCCCGATCTGGTGCTGCTGCTTGGCGACTATGTCAACATGCAGCCGTTCGGCGGCGGCCGGATCCCGCCGTCGGTCATCGCGGCAATCCTGGAAGGCCTGCAGGCGCCGCTCGGCACCCATGCCGTGCTTGGCAATCATGATTACGATTACGGCCGTGAGCGCATTGTCGGCGCCTTCGACGCGGCGCGCATCAATGTGCTGGAGAACAGGGCGCACCGGATCTCGACGCACAAGGGCGATTTCACGCTGTTCGGCCTCGCCGATACAAGCCGCGGTCCGCAGATGCTGTCGAACCTTCTGGCCGGCAGCAATCCCGACATGCCCGGCATCATCATGGCGCACGATCCGGCAAGTTTCACCCACGTGCCGTCCGGTCCCTATCTCACCGTTGCGGGCCATACCCATGGCGGCCAGATCAGGCTGCCTCGTATCGGTGCGCTGACCAATTCGAGCAAGGCGCCGTTGAAATGGACTTCCGGCCATGTGGTCGAGCGCGACCGTCATCTCTATGTCTCGAACGGCATCGGCACCAGCCTGATACCGTTCCGCCTCGGCTGTCCGCCGGAAGTGAATTTCATCCACCTGGGCGGCGCCGGCGGTCTATAAAGAGTGCATGCCAGCGGGTTCGTATCTGTGTTCTTTCGACTTTGAGCGCGATGGCGTCTGTATGTTGCCCGGCGCGGTTGACGGGCGTGTTTGTGCTTCCTTGGCGGACACTGCATCGGATCTTGTCAATGCACGCGGCGGCGCGCGGATCAACGACGTTCCCTCCGACATTCTTCCTTTGATTGCGAAAGATGGACTTTTGACGTCGATCGCGTCGGGCCTTCTTGGCAAGGCGGCATGGGCCGTCAGGATGATTGCGTTCGACAAGAGCGCGGCGCGCAACTGGGGCCTGTCCTGGCACCAGGATCGGGCCATCGCTGTTGCCAAACGTGCCGAGGTCTCCGGCTTCAGAAACTGGACGGTGAAACACGGCGTGCATCACGTCGAGGCGCCGGCCGAAATCCTCGGGCAAATGGTTGCGTTGCGATTGCATCTCGATGAATGCGGCCTCGACAACGGACCGCTTGAAGTGGCCAGAGGATCCTTCCGGCGCGGACGCCTCTCAAAAAGCGAAATACGAATGTCAATCAGTGACATGGAGTGTTCGCCCTGTCTCGCGCATTCGGGCGACGTAGTTGCAATGCGTGGGCTAACGGTGCATCGCTCGGGACCGGCCAAGACACCGACGCACCGACGAGTGCTGCATGTTGACTATGCCGGCTGCACGCTGCCCGGTGGTCTCGCCTGGGCGCCGTGCTAACCTGACTGTTCCTCAGACATAGCCGAGCGGCAGCTCGGTGGTCTGCTTGATTTCTTCCATGACGAAGCTTGAGCTGACGTCGCTCAACTGGACCTTTTCGATGAGGCGCTGGTAGAGCGCGTCATAGGCCTTCATGTTGGGGACGACCGCCTGCATCATGTAGTCGGTCTCGCCCGTGGTGCGGTAGATCGCGAGGATTTCGGGCAGGTCCCGAACCGCTGCGCGGAAGGTTTCGAGCCAGGCCGCGTCGTGCTGGTCGGTGCGGACCGCAATGAACACCGTCAAATCAAGGTTCAGTTGCTCGCGGTCGAGCAGCGCGACCCGGCGCCTGATCACGCCTTGCCCCTCAAGCTGGCGCACCCGGTTCCAGCAGGCATTGCGCGACAAGTTCACCCGCTCGGAGATTTCGTTGAGGCTCAGGTCGCAATCGGCCTGCAGCAGTTTCAGTATTCTCTTGTCTGTCTGGTCCATTTCGCCGCTGTCTGCATCTTCAGTGGGATAAATTCCCATGATATCCGCAATTGAATTGCGAATGAAGGACAAAATTCGCCACGAGAAAGGATATATGTATATCGGAAACGCGCAGAACAGGAGACCACCATGATCAGAGCCATCGTCCGTGCCTTCGAGGACCACCCCGCCACTGTCGGCGAGAGCTACTGGGAGCACTTCGGCGTGGCGTCGCGTTATGGCTTTCTCCTGTCCAAGGCAGCCGGCGCTGCCTTTGTCCATGCCATTCTGCCGTTCCTGTGCGAACGCACCGCGAGCGACACGATCATCCAGCTGCATGGCGAGATGACCGCACGGCGCAACCATCCGGCCGAAAATCCCACCAACGCGCAACCTGTTTAGAGGCGGTTCCGCGGCGTTCTAAGCGCCGGCCGAATCAGCCTATTGTCCAAACCGATTTGCTTTGATCGGGAGGAGAATGGCTGATGGATACGGAGCTGCTTGATCCAAAATATGCCGAAATGGCCACGCAGCTGGCCGAGCTCGGCGTCCAGTATACAGTCAATATCGGCTCGGCGCTGGCTGTGCTGGTTGTCGGCCTCATTCTGGCGGGCCTGATTCAGCGATGGGTCCGCAATGCGCTGAGCCGGGTTGACCGCTTCGACAAGACGCTGACCCTGTTCATTGCCAAGGTCGTCAAATACATCGTCCAGATTCTTGTGCTGGTGACGGTGCTGGCGCAATTCGGTGTGCAAACGACCAGCATGCTCGCGGCCCTTGGCGCGGCCGGTCTTGCCATCGGGCTGGCGCTGCAGGGCACGCTCGCGAATATTGCCGCCGGCATCATGGTTCTGGTGCTTCGGCCGTTCAGTGTCGGCGACTACATCGATGCGGGCGGTATCAGCGGGACGGTGGATGAAATCGGTCTGTTCGTCACCCAGCTCAAGACCTCGGACGGCGTGTTCGTCTGCGCCCCGAACAGCCAGCTGTGGAGCAGCGTCATCACAAATTACTCGCGCCATCCGACGCGCCGCCTCGAACTGGTCATCGGCATCGGCTATGAGGACGACATCGAAAAGGCGCTCAAGACCCTGCATGACCTGGCGCTCGGCGATGAACGGGTGCTTGCCGATCCGGCACCCGCCGTCATAGTCAAATCGCTCGACGACAGCGCGGTCACCATCGCGTTGAGAGCATGGGCAACCACGGAGGACTTCTGGTCACTGAGCTGGGATTTGACGCGCAGCGCCAAGGAAACGTTCGACAAGGCGAAAATCTCGATCCCCTATCCGCAACGCGACCTGCACGTCTATCAGATGACGTCATAAGGTCTAGCCGTTTGACCCGGGTTGCGTGTTGCGCAATGCTGCCGGGTGCAATCGAGTGGTAGGGGAAATGCGCCGTATGACCAGTATCATAGTTGCCATTGTGGGGCTTTACGTCGCCGTGGTCGTGGCGGCCTATCTGCGCCAGCGCAGCATGATGTATTTTCCCGACGCCCAGCGCGTCGCGCCGGAGATCGTCCAGATCGATGCGGATGAGATCTGGTTTCCCTCCGGTGACGGGGTTGACCTCGTCGCCTGGTACAAAGCGGCAGCGCCGGGCGAGCCGACGGTGCTCTATTTCCCCGGCAATGCCGGGTCGGTGGCATGGCGCGCCGACCGCATGAAATACATCGCCGCCAAGGGATACGGCTTCTTGTTCCTCAACTACCGGGGCTATGGCGGCAGCGCCGGATCGCCGCATGAAGAAGGCCTGGTGGCCGATGGCCTTGCCGCCTATCAGCAACTGGCGCAACGCGGCGTGCCGGGGGAGAGCATCATCCTGTTCGGCGAATCACTGGGCTCCGCCGTTGCGGTGCAGACCGCGAGCCAGCGCGAAGTGCGCGCGCTGATCCTTGAAGCACCGTTCACCTCCGCGGTCGACGTGGCGGTGAAGACCTACCCCTATCTGCCGGCGCGGTGGCTTATGAAGGACCGTTTCGAATCGCTCAACCACATCAAGTTTGTCGGCGCGCCGGTGCTGGTCATTCACGGCGAGACCGATCAGGTGGTGCCGTTTGCCCTGGGCAAGAAGCTCTATGAGGATGCCCTCGAGCCGAAACAGTTCATGGCGATACCGAACGCCGGACACAATGAGCTCGATGTTCCGGTGGTGCGGGCCCGGGTTGAGCAGTTCATTGACGAGCTGACCGACTGAAGGCCGAGCGGCCCCGAAAAAGCAAAACCCCGGCCTGTCGCCGGGGTTTAGAGGGGAATATCTTGCGCTCGGGGTGAAGGGGAGTATCAATTCTCTTCACGACTTTATGTGGGGTCCGTGAGCGCGGTTTCAAGCCTTCGAGATCGGCGGGCCCCGTATTTTTCTGTCAGTCTTGTCCTACTTAAGGTCGCGGCCGGCGACCGGCGTTGGGATGCTGCGGCGTGTGGTGCGGGTTTGCCGGGTTCTGGTCCGCCGCGGTGCGGCTTCCGGCGCCGCTGCCTGCCGAATAAAGGGCAGGTTGGCGATCCGCTTGGCCTCGCGCTGGTCAAAGGCGTCATGGATGCGCCCGCATTTGGCGTTCTCTTCGGCGAAGATGGTCCGGACCCGCGCACGAGCCGCGCTGCATGACAGCTTGCGGCTGATTGAACGCACCCGCTGGTCGGTCCGCCTGGCGCATTTCAGATTTACCGACTTGTGGTGGTTTTCGTGGACCCGCACGAAGGCGGCGAGGCCGTTCCATCGCGCACGCACCGATGCACTGAGTTTCTGCCCCGGCGCCAGCCTCGGCAGGTTTATGGTGATCGCCACTTCGAGCTTGTAATCGCGGATCACGCACCCTCCGCTCACCGGAACCAGGGTCATTTTGTATCCGGTCGAGACGCTGGTTGTTCCAAGTGCCCGGCCGGCCTCGCCATGCGGACCGTTGCGCTGCATGTAGGAGAGCATGGCCTGCGGAGTATTTCCGTGCACGGTGTAGTAAACAGTCTTGACTGAAACTTTCGGCGCCGCCGCCGCCGGTCCGGCAAGGGCCACCGTCAACCCGCAGGCGAGTGCCGCCGCCAGCACGGTGTGGGCGGCGTGTGTCGAACTATTGAAAAAACGAACCGGCATCGCGGGGGTCTCAACTCCTATGTGCAGGCGGAATCGTAAAGCAAGCGGCGGCGAAACGGAAGACGGTGGTTGGTGACCCTTGTTGGCGACGTTAATCAGCGCTCGACGTTGCTTGAAACCGGGCGCAGGTCGAATAAGGTGCGGCCATGATCGAGGACCCCTCCAGTGCCGATGAACTGTGCGCGTGGCTGATCCACGAAGCGCGCTTCATTGCCAACCCGGCCGATTATCTGAGGCTCTTCGGCGAGCGGCTACACGGCTCGGGTCTCGGGGTCACCCGCATCACCACCGGCGTGCCGACACTGCATCCCAACGTGGACTCGTTCTCCGGCCTCTGGGAACACGGAAAGGGCACGACCGGCCGCTCCTATCGGATGACGCCGGAAACCGCGCACCAGTTCGACAACTCACCGCTGAAAGTGGTCTACAACGAAAGCCGCACTGTCCATTGCCCCCTGGAAGCGCCTCCCGTCGATGGCGAGTTCGGCGTGCTGGCCGACCTTCGCGCCGAGGGCCTGACCGACTATGTGGTCATGCCCCTGCCGTTCTCCGACGGCACGACCAAGGCGGTCAGCTATGCGACCGACCGGCCCGGAGGGTTCGGTGCGAACGCGCTTGGGGTGTTGGAGGCGATCCGGCCCTACGTCGCGGTGATCGAGGAGGCGCTGCATGCGCGGGTCATAACCGGCACTCTGCTCGACACCTATGTCGGGCCGGTTGCGGGGCGGCGGGTGGCGGACGGCGCCATCCGGAGGGGCATGCAGGAGACGATCCGCGCGGCGATCTGGTTCTCGGACCTGAAAGGGTTCACCGCGCTCTCCGAGGCGTTGCCGGGACAGGACCTTATCGATCTGCTGAACGACTACTTCGAGGTTGTGACGGAGGCGGTTGAAGCGGAGAACGGCGAAGTGCTGAAATTCATCGGCGACGCCGTGATGGCGATTTTCCAGCCTGATGATGCCGGCGACCGGGCGGCGGCAGAACGGGCGCTCGCGGCGGCGCACCGAACTCAACGTGAAATGGCGGATCGGAACGATGCGAGAAGCCGGCGCGGCGCGCCGGAGATCGGATTCGGAATAGCGCTCCATTTCGGCGACGTGCTCTACGGAAATGTCGGAGGGAAAAACCGCCTCGACTTCACGGTGATTGGCCCCGCTGTCAACCTTGCCAGCCGCATTGAGAGCCTGACGCGCGAGCTGAGCCGTCCTGTCCTGGTGTCGGCCGACTTTGCGTCGGTACATGGTGGAAAGTTTGAATCTCTTGGGCGTTTCGGATTGAAGGGCATCGCCGAAGACCGCGAAGTGCTGGCGCCCTGAGACGAACGGACACCGTCCGACACCGCCCGGGGGCGGCACCGGCGCTCGAGATCAAGTGAACTGAGTGTGCTCTGTCAGCGGCCTTTGCCGGGAGCAAGGCCTTCGCGCTGAGCGCGCTTGCGTGCCAGCTTGCGGGCACGGCGAACCGCTTCTGCCTTCTCGCGCGCCCTTTTCTCGGACGGCTTTTCATAATGATTTCGGAGCTTCATCTCACGGAAGATGCCTTCGCGCTGCATCTTCTTCTTCAGCGCCTTGAGCGCCTGATCGACGTTGTTATCTCGGACAAGTACCTGCACTTCGGATCTCCGCTCCTTTCAACGGGCCAATAAACCATGAACGCTTACGCGGTGAATGTTAACGAGGCACAAACAACCGCCCGCCTACACCAATACCAGTGTAGCCGATCGAGGCCTCTCTAACAAAACCGATGTGCCTTGTCCATAATGGAAGGCACGAATACTTGCCGCAGGATGCTTTTTTGCCGGGTCCGTCTATTCGTCCTTCGGTTCCATCGGCACGGCGTCAGCACGGGCTTGGCGCCAGTCCACGAGCCGTTTCTCCAGGGCGTCGTCGCTGAGGGCGAGTACGGCGACGGAGAGCAGGGCCGCGTTGACCGCGCCGGCACGGCCGATGGCAAGCGTGCCGACCGGAATGCCACCGGGCATCTGGACCATCGACAAGAGGGAATCCTGACCTCCCAGCGACTTGGTCTCAATCGGAACGCCGAACACCGGAAGCGTCGTCATGGCGGCGGTCACGCCGGCCAGGTGCGCCGCTCCGCCGGCGCCGGCGATCATCACCTTGATGCCGCGCTCACGGGCCGTTGCCATGTAGTCGACCAACCGGCTCAGTGTGCGGTGTGCCGATATGATCCTGCATTCGTGCGGAACCTTCAACTCGTCGAGTGTGGTGGAAGCATTCTTCATCGTTGGCCAGTCGGACTGGCTGCCCATGATGATGGAAACTTGCGGATCGCTCACTTTGTTGTCCCTTCGCGCGTGGTCAGTTGGTCCAGAAGATGGCGGACATATCACATAAATGCTCCGCACCGAAGAGGGGCAGAATGAAGCAGATATTAAAAATCGGCGATTAGCGGTATACTCCCCATGATTCGACGTCGAAGGCACCGTCAACTGCACCGTCAACACAGATGCAGGGTACGGAGAGCACCATGAAGATTGGTGAGACACCGCGGGTTACCGGGCCCGCCACGGTCAAGGGGCAAACTGCGCGTGATGCGGTGACCACACCGGATCGGGGCGGGCACGTCACCCGTGACTCTGCATCCATCATGGGAATTCCGTCAGAGGAACTGACCCCGCGCGTGCAGCAGGCGGTCATGACCCTGATGGGTGAAGTCGACCGGCTGAAACGTGATCTTGAACAGTCGCGCAAGCGCCTGCGCGATGCAGAAGACATGGCGGACCAGGATCCTCTGGTTCCGGCCCTTAATCGCCGCGCCTTCGAACGCGAACTCGAACGTATGATGTCCTACGTCAAGCGCTATGGCGGGACGGCGAGCCTGATCTATATCGATCTCGACCACTTCAAGGAGGTCAATGACGTGCATGGCCATGCCGCGGGCGATGCGGTGCTGCACGCGGTGGTCGACCTGCTGCTCGAGAACACCCGTCAGTCGGATCTGGTGGCGCGCATTGGCGGTGACGAATTCGCGGTCCTGCTGATGCAGACCCCGGTCGACGTTGCGATCACCAAAGCCGAATCACTGCTGGAGCTCATCAAGGCCATGGGCGTGACATTTGAAGACAAGGTGCTGAGAATGTCGGCCTCGGCGGGGACGGCGGCACTCGAGGACGGCGCTGACGGCGCGGAGGTGATGGCGCGCGCCGATCTTTCCATGTACGAGCAAAAAGGCCGGCTGGAGTTCGACTGAGCAACTGAGTGGAGCGCCGGATCCGCGTTGCGTTGCCGTCGGGCGATCTTGCCGTCAGGCGATGATATCGGGCAGGAGACTGTCCTCAATCTCCGAAATTTCATCCTTCAGCAGCAGTTTTTGCTTCTTCAGACGCCGCAGCCGAAGCTGATCTCCGGCGCCGCCGTGCTCCAGGCTGTCGATCGCCGCATCGAGATCGCGATGTTGCTGGCGCAGTTCGGTCAGGCGTTGTTTCAGCTGCTCGCGGTCAAGCTCTATCATCAGCTGCCTCGCTCATGTGCTCCCGGATATCTCGTGCTGATCCGTATCTTGACTCAAAGCGGCGCTCGGGCCAAGTGCGTAGCCTCAAGTCCACAGTCGCCATGTGCCCAAGTCGACAAAGCGTCATGGTTGTGTCACACTTGCGTTGTCTGCTCACGACAATCCAAGGAGGGTGCATATGAGCACTGAAGCGCATCTTGCTGAACTCATCGAAAAGCATCATGTGCTGGAGGCCGAAATCGACAGAGAGTTGGAACGGCCTCTCGCGGATACCCTTAAATTGACGGAACTCAAGCGCGAGAAACTGCGTATCAAGGAAGAGATAACGCGTCTCAGCAGCGAACAGGAGCAGGTTGCCTGAAGGCGCCGCCCATCCAAGTAGGTTAGATATGCCGCGCGATCGGGGTCGAGACGCGCGGCCTTTTTTTGTCACTCACCTTGTTGTCGGCCGCCATTTGTCACATAGCACCGGCTCAACCGGATACGATCTCACACATGGATTTCAAACTTCCCGAAGGCATCGAGGCCTGGAATGCGGCGGGCGACGACTATCTGCCCGGCCGCCTCGGCATGCGTTTTTCCAAGGTCGAGGCCGACGAGGTCATTGCCGAGCTTGACGTCAGCACGGCTCTGAAGGCCTGGAACGGATTTCTGCACGCAGGCACCGTCGTCGCGCTGGCCGATACGGCCTGCGGCTATGGCGCGTTGAAGTGCCTGCCGGAGGGCTCGTCCGGCTTCACCACGGTGGAGTTGAAGAGCAACCATCTGGGAACGGCTCAGGAGGGCACCATCCGGTGCGTGGCAAGACCAATTCATCTCGGACGCACAACGCAGGTCTGGGATGCGGAAATCACTTCCGACCAAACGGCTAAGATCATCGCCCACTTCCGCTGCACGCAGATGGTGCTTTGGCCTAGGGGTTAGAAACTGTTGTGTAATGCCTGTGCCGGCCCGCTCCCCCTCCCAACCACCCCAAGGGTACCGTGCCATCGGGTGGTTGGGAGGGGGTGCGGGCCGGTGCCGAAGTCACTTCAAAACCAAATGCGCCAGCTCACATTTCCTCGGCGACTGTGCGCAGCTTGAACTTCTGGATCTTGCCGGTCGACGTCTTCGGCAGTTCAGCGAACACCACGTGGCGCGGGCATTTGTACGCGGCGAGATTGTCGCGGGCGAACTTGATCAGGTCCTCCGCGGAGACATCTTCACCGTTCTTCAACTCGACAAAGGCGCACGGGGTCTCGCCCCACTTGTCGTCCGGCTTGGCGACCACCGCCACGGCGGCGACCGCGGGATGCTTGTAGAACGTGTCCTCGACCTCGATTGAGGAAATGTTCTCGCCGCCGGAAATGATGATGTCCTTGGAACGGTCCTTGAGCTGAATATAGCCGTCGGGATGCCAGACTCCTAGATCGCCGGAGTGGAACCAGCCGCCGGCGAGCGCTTCTCGCGTGGCCCTGGGGTTCTTCAGATATCCCTTCATGATGATGTTACCGCGCAGCATCACCTCGCCGATGGTCTCGCCGTCGCGCGGCACCGGCTGCATGGTCGATGGGTCGCAGACCGCGAGATCCTCCAGGCAGGGGTAACGGACCCCCTGGCGGGCCTTGAGCGTGGCGCGTTCCGCTGCACTGGCACTGTCCCACTTCTCGCGCCACTCGTTTACGACGGCGGGGCCGTAGACCTCGGTGAGGCCATAGACATGGACCACGTTGAAACCGGCGTCGGCCATGCCGGCGAGAACCGCTTCGGGCGGCGGCGCCGCGGCGGTGACGAACTGCACCTTGTGCGGCAGATCGCGCTTTTCCTCTTCGGACGCGCCCAGAAGCGTCGACATGACGACGGGCGCACCGCACAGATGGGTCACCTTGTGGTCGGCCAAAGCATCGAAGACGGCGCCGGCGCGGACCCAGCGCAGGCAGACATGGGTGCCCGCGACCACCGACAGCGACCAGGGAAAGCACCAGCCGTTGCAGTGGAACATGGGCAGCGTCCACAGGTAGACGGGATGCTTGCCCATGTCGGCGGCGATCACATTCGACGTCACCATCAGGTAGGCGCCGCGGTGGGAATAGACCACGCCCTTGGGATTGCCGGTGGTGCCGGAAGTGTAGTTGAGGGCAATCGAATCCCATTCGTCTGCGGGCAGGGACCACTGGAACTCCGGATCGCCGTCGGCGATGAAGGCTTCGTATTCGACATCGCCGAGAAGCTCGCCGTCCTGCGGAAATTCGGGGTCGTCATAATCGATGACAAACGGGTCGACGTCCGCCTGCTCCAGGGCCGCCTTCATGGTGGATGCGAACTCGCGGTCGGTGATGACGACCTTCGCTTCCGCGTGATCCAGAATGAAGGCAATGGCGGCGGCATCCAGCCTGGTGTTGAGGCAATTGAGGATGGCCCCGGTCATCGGCACGCCGTAATGCGCCTCGAGCATTGGCGGTGTGTTGGCCAGCATGACCGACACGGTGTCGCCTTTCGAAACGCCGTGCTTTGCCAGCGCGGACGCGAGCTTGCGGGCGCGGGCGTAGAACGCGTCGTAGCTGGTGCGCCGCGAGCCGTGAATTATGGCGGTGTGATCGGGAAATATGCCGGCCGCGCGGTCAAGAAAGGTGAGCGGCGAGAGCGCCTGGAAGTTTGCGGGCGTCTTGTCGAGATCGCGGTCGTAGGGGCTCGTGGACATGATGATCGTGTTCCCTCGTGCGCAGAGCAAGTGGCGGTGCAGATATCTGAACGCGAATGTTAAGACGTTCGCGCCGCTGTGAAAATGTTAGAGTTACACCTGAACATTCGCAATGTCCCAGCGCTCCATGCCAGCCTCGCAAAATCGGTTGATCGATGTCATGTGACGTGCGCGACGCTCATGCGATAGTTGAACCTGAAGGACCTTGCATTCGCGCCGACTGGTCTGGACAATGGTGTGAAGGGTAAAAGCTGACGGAATGCTTTAAGAGCGCCGGAGGCGGGCGTTGCAATGGGGAGGCGGTATGAGCCGGTATCACGAGGTTTACGAGGGATGGCAGAAGGATCCTGAAAGGTTCTGGGGAGAGGCTGCGCGGGGGATCGACTGGTACAAGCCCTGGGACAAGGTCTTTGCCAAGGTCGACGGCCTGGACCGCTGGTTTGTCGGCGCCGAGTGCAATACGTGCCACAACTGCATCGACCGGCATATCGATGACGGCCGCGGCGATCAGGCGGCGCTGATTTACGACAGCCCGGTCACCAACCAGGTCAAGACATTCACCTACAATGAGTTGCGCGACGAGGTCGCCGCCTTTGCCGCGGTGCTTCAGGATTGCGGCGTGGCCAAGGGAGACCGGGTGATCTGCTACATGCCGATGATCCCCGAAGCGGCTATCGCCATGCTCGCCTGTGCCCGTATCGGTGCGATACATTCGGTGGTGTTCGGCGGCTTTGCGCCAAAGGAGCTTGCCACCCGCGTCAATGACGCCACCCCCAAGGTCATTGTCAGCGCGTCCTGCGGCATCGAGCCGGGTCGAGTGGTTGCCTACAAACCCCTGCTCGACGAAGCTATCGAGATTTCCGAACACAAGCCGGACAGGTGCATCGTGCTGCAGCGCCCGATGGAAGAGGCGGCGATGACGGACGGCCGCGATCTGGACTGGGCGGAACAGGTGGCAACGGCCAAGAGTGAAGGGCGCGCGGCGGAGTGCGTTCCGGTCGCAGCGACCGATCCGCTCTACATTCTCTATACGTCCGGCACCACCGGGATCCCGAAGGGCGTGGTGCGCGACAATGGCGGCCACATGGTTGCGCTCAAATGGACGATGAAGAACATCTACGACATCAATCCGGGCGAAGCCTATTGGGCGGCGTCCGATGTCGGCTGGGTGGTGGGGCATTCCTATATCGTCTACGCGCCGCTGCTGCACGGCTGCACAACCGTGCTGTTCGAAGGCAAGCCGATCGGCACTCCCGATGCCGGCACCTTCTGGCGGGTGATTGCCGACCACAAGGTGGTTTCCCTGTTCACCGCGCCGACCGCGTTCCGGGCAATCCGGAAGGAAGACCCGAAGGGCGAGTTCATCGGCAAGTATGACCTGTCGCATTTCCGCACCCTGTTTCTCGCCGGCGAACGGGCCGATCCGGACACGCTGCAATGGGCCGAGGACATGCTCAAGGTGCCGGTGATCGATCACTGGTGGCAGACCGAGACCGGCTGGTCGATTGCCGCCAATCCGCTGGGCCTTGGCCAACTGCCGGTGGTGCACGGCTCGCCCACGGTGGCGATGCCCGGCTATGACATTCATGTGCTCGATGACGAGGGCGGCCCGGTGGCGGATGGCGAAATCGGCGCGATCTGCGTGAAGCTGCCCCTGCCGCCAAGCTGCCTGCCGACGCTGTGGAAGAACGACGCGCGTTTCAAAGAGAGCTACCTGGAGGCGTTCCCCGGTTACTACGAGACCGCCGATGCCGGCTACAAGGACGAGAACGGCTATGTCTACATCATGGCGCGGACCGACGACATCATCAACGTTGCCGGACACCGGCTCTCGACCGGCGGCATGGAAGAGGTGCTGGCGAGCCACCCGGATGTGGCGGAGTGT
Source organism: Hyphomicrobiales bacterium (assembly GCA_021775615.1). Lineage (GTDB taxonomy): Bacteria > Pseudomonadota > Alphaproteobacteria > Rhizobiales > JAJFHB01 > JAJFHM01. The sequence continues at coordinate 31,699 of JAJFHL010000308.1, read as the reverse complement.
GCGGTGATCGGAATTGCCGATCAGCTGAAGGGCCAGATTCCTGCCGGCTTCATCGTGCTCAACAGCGGGGTCGATCGCAGCTCCGGCGACATCGAGCGCGAAGTCGTTCAGCTGGTGCGCGCCAAGATAGGGCCGGTTGCCGCCTTCAAGATTGCCCTGACCGTACCAAGGCTGCCGAAAACCCGCTCCGGCAAGATCCTGCGCGGCACCATGCGCAAGATCGCCGACGGCGAGGACTGGAACATGCCGGCGACGATCGACGATCCCGCGATACTCGACGAGATCACAGAAGCGCTCACTTCTGCCGGTATCGGGTCTTGAACCGGGCGCCTGCGGGAGGGGTCGGAGGGGAGGAACGGGCAGATGTCACTGGATAACAAGACGGCCATCGTCACCGGTGCGGCGCGCGGCATCGGGCTTGCCTGCGCGCGGCGGTTGGCCGAGGACGGCGCCAAGGTGGTGCTTGCCGATGTTGAGGAAGACATCGGGGCCGCCGCAGCCGCGGACCTTAGCGAGCAGGGCCATAACGTGATGTTCGCCGCCTGCGATGTCACTGAAAGGCTCGACATCCGCAACCTGGTGACCGGAACCGTCGAGGCTTATGGCAGTGTCGACATTCTCATCAACAACGCGGCGATCGTTGCCGGCGGCGAATTTCTCGAGCTGTCGGAGGAAGACTTCGATCGCGTGATCGCGGTCAACCTCAAGGGCAGTTTCCTGGTGGGCCAGGCGGTCGCCCGGCAGATGGTGGAGCAGATCGAGGCGGGCGGTGCGCCGGGCACGATCATCAACATGTCGTCGGTGAACGCGGTTTTCGTCATCCCCAACCAGCTGCCCTACTCGGTGTCCAAGGGCGGGATCAACCAGCTCACCAAGGCGATGGCGCTGTCGCTTGCGCCGCATGGCATCAGGGTCAACGCCATCGGGCCGGGGAGCATCATGACGGATATGCTGTCTGCGGTCGCCACGGACGAAGAAATGCGCCGGCGCATCCTGTCGCGTACGCCGCTGGGGCGGATCGGCGAGCCGGAAGAAATCGCGGGTGTTGCCGCGTTCCTCGCGTCGGATGATTCCAGCTACATCTCGGGCCAGACCATATACGCCGATGGCGGCCGGCTGCCGCTCAACTATACGGTCCCGGTGCCGGATTAGGCCTGGTTGGTTTCTTCCTCGGCGTCTTCCGTCGCAACGTCCTGCGCCGCAACGTCTTCCGTCGCAACGTCTTCCGCTCCGGCGTCCTGCGTCGCAACGTCTTCCGTTCCGGCGTCCTGCGTCGCAACGTCTTCCGTTCCGGCGTCCTGCGTCGCAACGTTTTCCGTCCCGGCGTCTTCGGTGTCCGGAGCATCGGCCACCTGCGGGATTTCCGCAAAAGCGTTTTCTACGGTTTCGGCGCCGGTTGCTTCGCCGCCGTCTGCGGGCAGGTCGAGGTCCTTCAGCTTGGCGAAGACCGAATCGGCGGAATACACCGGTTCCGCCGGCTCATCGTGTTCCGGGTTGGCGGACGCAGGCAGATCGGCAAAATCGGGCCGCTTCTCCTGCTGCTCGACTGGAGCCTGAATGATGGTCGCGTGCTTGGGTTCATCGGGCACAGGTGCGGCGATGATTGTCTCGCTGGTCGGCAGAAGCGTGCCGGCCTTGATCGCCGCGGCCTGCTCTTTCAGGCGCTCGCGCTCGAGCTTGTCAGCAGCCTTCTGGACCGCTCCATCGAGATCGCTTTGCGAACACAGGCCCAGGGTCACCGGGTCCTTCGGCGTAATGTTCGGCGTGTTCCAGTGACTGCGGTCGCGGATTGCCTGGATCGTCGGTTTGGTGGTTCCGACCAGTTTCATCACCTGACCATCGGTCAGTTCGGAATGATAGCGCAGCAGCCATGAAATGGCGTCGGGACGGTCCTGGCGCCGCGACACCGGCGTGTAGCGCGGGCCGCGCTTGGTCTTGACCTCGGGGATCTCGACCTTGGGTTCGGCAATCTGCATCCGGTAAGACGGGTCGGCTTCGGCCTTTTCCAGTTCGTCGCGGCTGAGCTGGCTGTTGACCATGGGGTCCATACCGCGAATGCCCTGCGCCACATCACCGTCGGCGATGCCTTTTACCTCCAGCTCGTGGAGCTGGCAGAAGTCCGCGATCTGCTCGAATGTGAGCGATGTGTTGTCTACAAGCCAAACGGCTGTCGCCTTCGGCATCAAGGGTGCGCTGGTCATGAATCTTTACCTTCCGGCTTGCATCTCGAATCGAGCCACAAGTCCCGCTATCAACCTGAATTCAGGGGGAATACAGGTTATATAGTTCGAATCTTCAAGCGCCGCAATTGACTTTGTCGACTTGGGCTAACAGGTGAGGACGATTTTGCCGATGTGCTCGCTGGATTCCATACGTTCGTGGGCGCGGGCCGCCTCAACAAGCGGAAACTGGCTGTCGATCACGGGTTTGATGTCGCCGGCTTCCAGTAGCGGCCAGACCTGCTCTTCCAGTTCCCGGGCGATCAGGGCTTTCTGCCCGACGCTTCTTGCCCGAAGGGTCGAGCCGGTCAGGGTCAGCCGTTTCAGCATCATCGGCATGAAATTCACTTCCGCCGATGCACCGTTCAGGAACGCAATGGACACAATGCGGCCTTCAACGGCGGCGGCTTTCATGTTGCGCTCGATATAGTCGCCGCCGACCATGTCGAGGATGACGTTGACGCCGCCGGACGTTTCGGCGCGGACCACCTCGACATAGTCCTCCGTCAGGTAGTTTATGGCGCGGGCCGCACCAAGCGCGGTGCAGGCCTCGCATTTGGCGTCGGAGCCTGCGGTTGCGTAGACCGTTGCGCCGAAGGCCTTGGCGAGCATGATTGCAGTGGTGCCGATACCGCTGGTGCCGCCGTGCACCAGCAGGGATTCACCGGCCTTGAGGCCGGCCCGCTGAAACACATTGGTCCAGACCGTGAAGAAGGTTTCCGGGATGGCGCCGGCTTCGACGAGGCTGAGGCCCTTCGGGGCATTGAGTGCATTGTCTTCATGGACGACGCAGTATTCGGCATAACCGCCGCCCGGAACGAGGGCGCAGATGTCGTCACCTTCGGAAAACCTGGTGACGCCGCGGCCGGCGGCGACCACCGTGCCGGAGATCTCAAGGCCCGGCGTTTCCGGCGCGCCCGGCGGCGGCGGATAGAGGCCCTGGCGTTGCAGCATGTCGGGCCGGTTGACGCCGGCGCCGGCGACCCTGATCAGGAGCTCGCCTTCCTCCGGATAGGGCCGGCGCATGGTGACCGGCTTTAAAACCTCCGGACCTCCCGGGCTCGAGATTTCAATAGCGGTCATTTCTTCTGGCAGTGTCTCGGACATGCGGTCTCCTGGGGCCCTGTGAGCAGGTGCAGTTGTGTGCTATTTATGAGGCCATGATCTAGCGCGACTGCCGCAGACGCGCAACGTTGGCCTCCAGCGGGCAGGGAGGATGAGATGGATTTGGACGACGAAGACGTCAAAAAGGCTGTTGCGGCCTATTCGGTCGGCGAAGATCTCGATGCATTGTCGATTGAGGAATTGCAGGATCGAATCACTGCTTACGAATCGGAAATTGCAAGATTGCGTCAAATGATTGACGAAAAACACCGCGTGAAGAACGATGCAGACGCTTTTTTTCGCAATTAGCGGAGTAAATTCTTGTTTACGCTAAGTCACTGACTCTACGTGGTTTTGTCGCGAAACGAGACACATTTTTTAACAGTTTGTGAGCAGTTTTGCCCTGTTTTGGGCACTCGTTAACTTTTCGTTAGGAATTTTTTCGTTATCTTAACCATGCGTAATCCAGTCATCTGGATTTTCTGAGTGGCTCCTGTCCACTCTGTTTGACGCCTCCCTGTTAAAACTTTAGGGCCGCGCCCCCCGCGGCCCTTTTTTTTGTGATTGGCGCCGCGCCGGCATTTTCCATATTTTAATCACACGGTCCGATACTCTGCTGTGTCATATTCGCCGCTCGGGCGGGTTGGCACCGGGTTTGCTGCGTGTATGTGCAAACGTCCCGTTGCGGTACGGTTTTCGCACCGGTGGCGTGATTGTTTGCTTTGCCGCGCTCCTTGTGCTGGAGTTGGTGTCGAGTGGTTCTGTCGGGTTTGGGTGAGTGATGTCTGAGTCAAATAAAACAAACGAAAACTCTTTGGAACCGGAGGTCACGGTCGATTTTGGATCGCGGTTCGCAGAGTCGGAGCTGTTCAACAAAATCTTTCGTGAAGGTATGGACCTGGTCGAGGAGACCGCGTCATATCTTGACGGGCCGGGCAGGGCGGATTCACGCCAGCTGGCACGCATGAGCGCGATGGCGTATGCGACGGAGAGCATGCGGCTCACCACGCGCCTGATGCAGCTTGCGTCCTGGTTGTTGCTGCAGCGCGCGGTCAAGGACGGCGAGCTGACGGCGAACGAGGCGCAAAAGGAAAAGTACCGGATCAATCTCAAGGACGTCGGCGCCCAGTCGGAAACCGAAGGGTCCGACAGTCTGCCGGTCGCGCTAAGCGACCTGATTGCGCGAAGCTTTGCGCTCTACAGGCGTATCATTCATCTCGATGACATGCTGCGCAACGGCCCGGCTCAGGCGGAAACAGCCGCTTCCAACCCGGTCTCGGACCAGGTGTCGCGGCTGCAGGCGGCGTTTGGCGGCGCTGGTTCGGACTGAATCGGCGCTGGGCCCGCTCTATTCGGCAGAAAGACCAGAGGGTCTAGATCGCTTCACGTTCACACGGAATCGCTTTGACCGGGACTTCGCGTCTACTGGCGAGGCACGGTTCCCGCCGTGGACTTGCCGTCCACAAGGGGGCCGTAACGCAGTCCAGAAGGCGCGAAATCGCGGCCTTCGGTGGGCCAAATCGGTCCTCCAGCCACGTTGCGGCGCTTGCCCGATGCACCACATCGCGCTGCGCACCGCGCATAGATCAAACTGCGCTTAACCGATCCCGGTTAAGCGCAGAGTATTTGATCTATTTTACTAAGCACGAGCAGCTTGTCTGCGTCCAACCGGACGCAGGCTGCTCTTACCGGACGAACCGATTTGGCGCCATCAAACGTTTCCGTGTGAACGTGAAACGATCTAGCCGAGAAAGCCTTCGTATTTCTTCTTGAACTTCGACAGCCGCCCACCGCGGTCGATCAGATGCTGTCCGCCGCCGGTCCAGGCGGGGTGCGTCTTGGGATCGATGTCCAGGGTCATCGAATCGCCTTCCGAGCCCCAGGTCGAGCGGGTCTCGTAGGTGGTGCCATCGGTCATCACGACCGTGATGGTGTGGTAGTCAGGATGAGTGTTTTTTTTCATCTCTGATCCTCGCAGTGTATCAACAGGCATATGGCGCGTCACACCGGCGGTGGAGCGCTCTGTTCGGAGGCAGGGTATACTCAAGCCGCGATTGTGATGCAAGCGCGATCATTGCCATGGTAACTCAGTCACACCGTAACTCTGCCCCACGGTAACTCCGTCACGTGACATTGCTTGCCGGGTTGACACATTTGGTCCATCAAGATGGCGCAGATAACACGTCAACGCCGGGATGGAACCACGTTAAGTGTCGGAAGACGTTCACCATAGCGCACGACCAGCGCAATCCAGCTCGACAGACGGGCAGACCGATACCGCGGCGGCGCGGGCGACCACCCTGCAGCCGCTGCGCAGGATCGTGCCGTTCCTCGCGCCCTACCGGGGACGAATTCTTGCCGCCCTGGTGGCGCTCATGGCAGCGGCTTCGGCGACACTTGTGGTGCCGCTGGCCATACGGCGCATGATCGACAACGGTTTCAGCCGGGAGAACGCCCTCTTCATCGACCAGTATTTCGGCATGCTGATCGTGGTGGCCCTGGTGCTTGCGGTGGCAAGCGCGTCCCGGTTCTATTTCGTCACCTGGATCGGCGAGCGTGTGGTGGCGGATCTGCGCGATGCAGTGTTCCGCAAACTCACCGAACTGAGCCTCAGCTTTTACGAAGTGACGCCGGTCGGCGAAGTGCTGTCGCGGCTGACCGCCGACACGACGCAGATCAAGGAGGCTTTCGGTTCCACTGCGTCGGTCGCCCTGCGCAACATGGTGCTGTTCATCGGCGCGGTTGTCATGATGGTGGTGACCAGCCTCAAACTGAGTGGGCTGGTGCTCCTTGCCCTGCCGTTCATCGTGCTGCCGCTTGTGGTGTTTGGACGCTGGGTCAGGCGTCTTTCCCGCAAGGCCCAGGACACTCTTGCCGACACCGCCGCCTTTGCGACCGAACGGCTCACCGCGATCCAGACCGTGCAGGCCTTCGTGCGCCAGTTCCGCGATCAGGAGACGTTCTCGCGGGTCACCGGCACGGCGTTCGATACGGCGCGCCAGCGTGCCCGCGCCCGGGCGCTGCTCACTGCCTGTATCATCTTCATCACCTTCTCCAGCGTGGTCGCGGTGCTGTGGTATGGCGCCAGGGATGTGCTCGACGGCAGGTTGAGCGCCGGAGAGCTTTCCCAGTTCGTCCTGTACGCCGCCTTTGCGGCCGGCGCCATGGGGGCGCTGTCGGAAGTCTGGGGGCAGGTGCAGGCGGCCGCGGGCGCGGCGGAGCGCCTGTCTGAACTGCTCTCGATCGAGCCCGATATCAAAGTGGTCGACAATCCGCAGCCGATCCCCGAACCGGCGCGCGGTGAGATCAGGTTTGAGAACGTCATGTTCTCCTATCCCACCCGGCCCGACTTTGCCGCGATCAACGATGTGTCCTTCGCGGTGGCGCCCGGTGAGACCGTGGCCATTGTCGGCCCGTCGGGCGCCGGCAAGAGCACCATCTTCAACCTGTTGCTCAGGTTCTACGATCCACGTGGCGGCTCGGTGCGGCTCGATGGGGTGGATGTGGCGGTCGCCGATCCAAACGTGGTGCGCGGCCTCGTTGCCCTGGTGCCGCAGGACACGGTGATCTTTTCCATGTCGGCCAAGGAGAACATCCGCTATGGCCGCCCCGAGGCGAGCGACGACGAGGTCGAGGCCGCCGCCAGGGCGGCGCTGGCCCACGACTTTATCTCCGGCACGCCAAAGGGTTACGAGACGGTCTTCGGCGAGCGCGGCATCGCCCTGTCGGGCGGACAGCGCCAGCGTCTCGCGGTGGCAAGGGCGCTTCTGAAAGACGCGCCGGTCCTCCTGCTTGACGAAGCCACCAGCGCGCTCGACGCGGAATCGGAGAAGCTGGTGCAGCAGGCGCTGGAGCACCTGATGCAGGGCCGCACGACCCTGGTCATCGCCCACCGTCTCGCCACCGTGCGCAACGCCGACCGCATCGTGGTGCTGGATGCAGGCAAGGTGGTGGCGCAGGGCAGCCACGACGAGCTGATGCAGCAGGGCGGGCTCTATGCGCGCCTGGCGGAGCTGCAATTCGAGGCTTAGAGCAGTTCCGCGCAAACGTAAACCGCTCTTGATCTCACGCAAATCTGGCTTGACCAATTGTTACAAATGTCGTGGCCCCGTTGTCCCGGGCCGCCGGCGGCAGTAGAGTTCGGGCGTTTCTAAGTTCCGGACAATGATTGATTTTCTCGCATCACACAGGTTTTTGGCATTTCTCATTTTGCCTGTTGCAGCGGCTCTTCTGTGGATTGCGGCCGAGTTCTTCACGCAACGGCAGGCTGAAGAAACAGTTGCCCTGTCCGAACAAATAGCTGACCTGCGTGAACAGGGCCGGATTTCAGATGCCCTGCCGCTGGCCAGACGCCATGCCGATCTGGTCGGCACCCTATTGGGAACGGAACACACGGATTATGCGGACGCGCTTGGTGTGGTTGTCGAGCTGTTGCTTAGTTACGGCGATCAGCGTGAGGCAATCCTACTGCTCAAGCGTATGCTTTCGATCCGCGAGAAGGCGCTCGGCAAGAACAATAGGTTGGTCGCGGCGACACTAGACGCGCTCGGCGACATCTACATCACCAGGCGTCAATACCACCAGGCTGAACCGCTGCTTGAACGCATACTGGAAATTCACGAACTCGTTTATTCCGAGCCGCATCCCGACCTCGCGCGGAGTCTCGAGGACCTGGCCTACGTCTATTACATGCAGAAGGCGGACGACAAGGCAGCGCGGGTTCAGAAGCGTGCCGTCACGACCTGGGAAAACGCTACCGGGCCGAACAAGCATGAACTGGCAGTCGCAGTGAGCATACTCGCGAACATCTACCGTGGCCAAAACCGTAAGCGTGAGGCCGAGCAGTTCTATCGATATGCCGTGACGGCGCGGGAAGATGCATCCGGGAAGCGCCATGTGGAGGTCGCGAGGACACTTCGCAACCTCGCCCTGTTCTACAATGAACAAGGAAGGTTCGCGGAGGCGGAGCCTCTGCTCAGACAAGCTCTTGGAATTCTGGAGGAATCGGTTGGCGCCGAAGACCAGAGGGTGGGAGTGATCCTCATCGACATGGCCAAAATTTACCGGCGGCAGGGAAAGCATGAAGTCTCCACGGCTATGCTCGAGCGTGTCGTCGAGATCCTCAAGGCGTCGGAGGGCTCCAACCACCTCGCCGTTGCCGCAAGCATCCACGAACTGGCCGTGGCTTACTGGGCGCAGCTCCGCTATCGGGACGCGGAGTCGATGTTCAAGCAGTCCCTAGCCATCTACGAAGCAAAGGCTCCAGAGGACATGGTCAGTGGTCTGATTAGCCTCGCCGAACTCTATCGTCAGCGGAAACGTCTTGCCGAGGCGGAATCACTCCTGCAGCGTGCGATTAGCGCGGTCGAAACAACCTACGGTCCGGACAGCCCGAATGTTGCACAGGTTCTGAACAATCTTGCACTTGTTTACGGCGATCAAGGCCACCGTGAAAAGGCCGGGGACTTGTTGAAGCGCGCCCTTGCCATATGGGAAAATGTTCTCGGCGAGACCGACCCGGGGCTCGCGAACAGCCTGAACAATCTGGCTTACAACCAACTTTTTCGCAAACGCTGGGCGGCGGCCCTTATACATTTCCGGCGCGCAGCCGAAGTCCTGATCGCTGAGGATGCGACCCTCGGAGATGCTCACTCAAACCCACTTTCCGCCGAAGGCCCGTCCGCTGCAGCGTCGATGCGCCAAGCTTTTCACGGATCGGTACGTGTGCTCAAGCACCTCGCTGATGCCGATACGGACGAACGTGATGGTTTGAGGGACGAAGCGTTCAGGCTGGCACAGCGTGCACAGGCATCGCGTGCCGCGCGGGCTCTTGCCCAAATGGCAACGCGGCTGCAGGCCGACAAATCGTCGCTAAGTGATCTGGTGCGCGAACGACAGGACCTCGCCAGCAATTGGAAAACGGCACACCAGCAGCTGATTGCCGCAATTTCCAAGCCGGTCGGCGAGCGTGATAGGAATCTTGTTGCGGCCTTGCAATTGAAAATGTCCGAATTCAACAATCGCGCCGCAGCCATCGACCGCACGCTTGCAACGGATTTTCGCGACTATTCCACGCTCACCAATCCGGAGCCGCTCGCGCTGGCAACGGCTCAGAAACTCCTGGGCGGCAACGAGGCGCTGGTGTTCTTTCTCGATGTGCAGGAGACCGGCCCGGTACCGGAGGAGAGTTTTGTCTGGGCGTTGTCCAGGAGCGGCATCAAATGGGCTCGCATACCTGCAGGTTCAAAGGCGCTTGCGGAGAAAATACGCGTCTTGCGCAGCGGGTTCGGAATTGACCGGACAAGAGGAGCGATCAGCTCAGCCGGCGATGATGTCGGCCTGTTCGCAGCGGCCTTCGATCTCTATGCACAGCTGTTGGGTCCGGTCGAGAGCATCATAAAGGGCAAGGAGTTGATCATCGTACCTTCGGGGCCGCTCACGTCACTGCCGTGGCAGGTTCTGGTGAGCGAGGCACCTGGCCCTGACGGTGACCAGACAGGCGGCATCGCCGACGCGGCATGGTTGGTGCGTGATCACGCGATCACCGTATTGCCCTCTGTGGCTTCGCTTGCCGCATTGCGGCGGAACGCCAAGGCCAGCAATGCCGAACACCCCTTCATCGGGTTCGGCAATCCGCTGCTCAAGGGTGCAAGCGGGTCAGACGACAGCGCCTTCCGGGTAAAGAGCTGTGCTGACTGGGACGGACGCTTCCACATCGCAAGCGGTGGCGGAGCCGAGACGATCGCCAGCTATTTTCGCGGTGTTGAGGCGGATGCCGAAAAGGTCCGGCATCTGTCACCACTTCCCGAAACCACGGGCGAGTTGTGTGGTGTCGCTCGCAGTCTCGGAGCGCCGCAGAGCGAGATACTGCTTGGCGCCAATGCGACCGAGGCGGCGATCAAGGCAATGAATGAAGCGGACAACCTGTCGAATTACCGTGTCGTCCATTTCGCCACACACGGGCTTGTCACCGGCGAACTGAACGGGCTGGCGGAGCCCGCCCTGGTTCTCACCCCGCCTGACGAGGCGAGCAAAGACGATGACGGACTGCTCACCGCGTCGGAGGTTGCCCAGCTCAAGCTCGATGCGGACTGGGTGGTTCTATCGGCCTGCAACACGGCGGCCGGCGAAAACGGCAATGCGGAAGCACTCTCCGGACTGGCGCGCGCCTTCTTCTATGCCGGGGCTCGTTCACTGCTCGTCTCGCACTGGCCGGTCAATTCGCAGGCAGCGGTGGAACTGACAACGCAGACCTTCGCCCAGCTCGAAGCCAACCCGGAAATTGGCCGCGCCGAAGCGTTGCGCCGGTCCATGCTGACGCTGATCGAGAGCGGCGATCCGCAGAAATCGCATCCCGCCTACTGGGCGCCGTTCATGGTCGTGGGCGAGGGCGCCCGCTAGGCGGTCCGGTCACGAAACCAGCGAGCGCCGGAACTTGCGCATGCCGCCGACCCAGCGGTCGTAGTTTTCCGCCTTGTTCTGAAAATACTCGCGCACCTGCGGGTGCGGCAGGATCAGGAACCGGCCCTGTTCGAGACCGTCCAGCCCAGCGGCGGCAACATCTTCAGCCGACATGATGCCGTCGACACCGGCGCCGCTCGGCTGGCGTGCGCCGCGCGCCATGGCGGTGTCGACCGCCTGCGGGCAAAGAGCCGCCACCGCAATGCCGTCGTCGCCATGGGTGATGGCGAGGGATTCGGCAAAACCGAGCGCGGCGTGTTTGGTTGCGGCGTAGGTCGCGTTGTTGATGATGTTCAAGAGGCCGGCGGCAGACACCGTTATGAGAAAGGCGCCGGAGCCGCGTTCCAGCATTGCCGGCAGGGCGGCGCGTGCAATGCGCACATGGGCCATGACATTGACTGTCCAGCACTCCATCCAGTCTTCATCGGGAGCAGAGGCCACGTGGCCGCCTGGTGCGTCCGAGCGCAGGATGCCGGCATTGGAGCAGATCAGGTCAATGCGCCCGTGACGGTTTTCGGTTTCGGCGACCAGGTCCTCGACCGCACCATCGTGGCCGACATCGCAGGCGACCCCGGTGCCGGCGATGTCCTGCGCGACATTTGCGGCCGCATCGCCGTCGAGATCCGCCACCACCACATGGGCCGCGCCGCGTGCGGCACGCCCGCGGGCGAGGGCAGCGCCGATGCCGCCTCCAGCACCCGTTACAACACAGACCGTGTCTTTCAGGTCCATCAGATCTTCCTTTGAGTTGGGATCACCCCGTCCGCCAGCGCTTTGATCAACGCTCGGTCAGCTTCAGTTCGATGCGGCGGTTCTTGCGTCTGGCATCAATCGTGTTGCCCGGTTCCAGTGGCTGGAATTCGCCGAAGCCGGCGGCGACCAGGCGCTTGGCAGGCACGCCATTGTCGATCAGATGACGCACCACGGAGATGGCGCGCGCCGTTGAAAGCTCCCAGTTGGACGGGAAGGGCGCAGTCTGAATCGGCACATTGTCCGTGTGGCCGTCGATGCGGAGCACCCAGTTGATGTCGTCAGGGATGATGCCCTGAAGTTCGGTTAGGGCGGTCGCAAGCTTGTCGAGCTCACTCTGTCCTTGCGGATTGAGGTCGGCTTCGCCAGTGGCGAAGAACACCTCGGCCTGGAACACGAAGCGGTCGCCGACAATCTGGATGTCGGAGCGCTGGCTCAGGATCTCGCGCAGCTTGCCGAAGAACTCCGAGCGGTAGCGGGCAAGTTGCTGGACGCGCTGGGCCAGGGCCGCGTTGAGGCGGCGGCCAAGGTCCTCGATCTGCGACTGGGCCTCGGTGTCGCGGGTTTCCGACGCGTCGAGCGCGGCCTGCAGAGCGCCAAGCTGGCGGCGCAGTGCGGCAATCTGCTGGTTGAGAAGCTCGACCTGGGCGAGGGCCTGAGAGCGGATCGTCCTCTCTTCCGCCAGCTTGCCCTCCAGCGCTGAAAGGCGCCCGCCGGTTTCATTCGCGTTGCCGCGCTCGGTCGCGAGCAGTCCGGTTACCCGGTTCTTTTCGTCTTCGGCTGTCGCCAGTTCATCGACCAGGCTGGCGAGCGTCGTCTGCAGCTCGGAGGACGAAACCTTCTCAAGCGCCAGAAGCTCGGAGAGTTCGGCGATCTGCGAGCGCAGCCGAGTGAGCGCTGTGTCCTGGCCGGAGATGTCGCGCGCCAGCATGAACTGCACCAGCATGAAAATCGACAACAGGAAGATGATGACCAGCAGCAGCGTTGCCATGGCGTCGACGAAGCCGGGCCAGTAAAAGGCATCCGCTGGGCGGCGCTGGCGTCTGGCTATGGCCATGGATCAGCTTTCAACCTTCTTTGCTCTCGTGCGCGGCGCCTTGCGCGCCGCCGGCTCCTTGTTTTCGGCCAGCTTCTCAAGCACAGACCTGAACTCGGTCTGCTGGTCGGCCTGGGCCTGGGCCCATTGCCGCACGACTTTTTGCTCTTCGCGCATCTGCTTGACCAGCCCGTGCACCGCGTCGGCGAGGAGTTCGATCGCCTCCATGTCAACCGGGTCGTCCGGTTCGGCGGTGATCGTCTCGTGCAGCGTGCTGTCTATGCGCTCTATCTGACCCTGCATGTCGCGCAGGTCCATACGCAGATAGTGGGGAACCGTGTAGTCGCCGCCTTCTCCGGCCGAGATGTCGGTGACCGTGGACAGCCAGTCCTCGAGATTGTTGTAGAACCGGTTCTGAGCCTGGCTCGCCTGCAGGTCGAGGAAGCCAAGCACCAGAGATCCGGCAAGGCCGAACAGCGATGACGAGAAGGCGGTGCCCATGCCGGCGAGCGGCGCTTCGAGGCCGGTCTTGAGCTCCTCGAAGACAGCCCCGCTCTCGTTTTGCGAGATATCGAGGGACTCGATGGTGGCGCCGACCGCGGTGACGGTGTTGAGCAGCCCCCAGAAGGTTCCGAGCAGGCCGAGGAATATCAGGAGCCCGATCATGTAGCGCGAGATGTCGCGCGCCTCGTCGAGCCTGCTGGCCAGCGATTCCAGCAGTGATCGCATGGACAGGGTCGACAGGGACATGCGCCCCTGGCGGTCGCGCAGGAGCGCTGCCATGGGGGCCAGCAGAACCGGCGTATGGTTGATTTCCAGGCCCGGATCGGCGATGCGGAAGCTGTTGACCCAGTTGACCTCGGGAAACAGCCGGAAGATCTGGCGGAAGGCATAGGCGATGCCCAAAAGCAGGACACCCAGAATCAGCCCGTTCAGCCCCGGATTGGCAATAAAGGCCTGAATGATCTGTGAGTAGAGAATTGCCGCGATGAATCCGACCAGGATCAGAAAAACAATCATGCGGGCGAGATAGAGGCGCGGCGGCACCAGGACGGTATATTGAGAGTCAGTGGTCATATCCACAACCCGATTCCCGTGAAGTGTTGCGAATCAGTTCGAACTCAACGGTTTGGTGTTGATACGACAGAGTGCAGGCCTTCAAAAAGCAAATTCTTGGGCACCGCGAACAGGATGCACGCAGCACATCAGTACTACTTACCTGAAATTATGACAAAACCATGCCCGGCGCATTACATCTGTGCGCCGGGCAAGATCTCTCGAGCGTCAGTCGTCCTCGACGCAGCGGTCCACTTCCCAGACGAGGCCTTGCGGACACTGGGCTTCTGTTTCCTAATAGCGCGATACGCACACCGCGCCCTGGCGCTTGTAGCCCGGCCCGCAAAAGGCTTCGATGTCGCCATAATTGACGCACTGGCCTTCCAGCCAGACCGCGCCGGAGCCGCAGCGAGAGGTGTTGGTCGTGTTCTGCCGGCGGGCGCAGCCCTGGACGCTCACGCCGCAGTTGCGCAGCATGGAGCACATGGCGTTCCTGCTGCCGCGCAGTTGGAACGTGGCCGAGAAGGGCGGGGCGGAAATGGTCATGGTGCTGCGGCCCATGATGTCCTGAACAATCCGTCCGTTTGCGCGGAAGCCCTCATCATTGTGGATGAAGCTGACCTCGCCGGTGAGACCCATGACGGCCGCGGTCACATAATACTCACTGCCATTATTGAACCGCATGGGGATGTGCGCGTTGTTGAAGTCCTGAAATGTGCCCAGCGCCGCCTTGAGGCCGCGCTCGATGCGTCCGTCGAAATCGGGATAGACGCCGCGCTGGCTTTCCCGCATGAGGGCGCCGATATCCTTCCTGCCGGTGCAGTAGGCGACAAACTCGATGCCGTTGGATTCGACCGAGGCCGCATAGACCGTCGTGTTGCCCTCATCCATCTCCATGTTGTAATTGCGCCACGGTGAGGTTCCCGCTCCCAGATCGACGGTCTGTTCCGGCGCCTGGGTCGGAGGCTGGTTGTTGGTGTTCGCCGTATTGCCGGTGTCGGTGTTGTTGGCATTGTCAACCGGCGCGCCGCCCAGTTCCTTGAGGTAGGCGCGCGCCAGATCGGCCCGGAAACCGGTCGGGAAATTGCTCAGGAAGGCCTGCCAGGCTTCTATCGTCCCCAGGTCCCTCGCAGCCTGGAACGCCTCCTTCTCGGTGATGCCGCCACCGGGTGGGCTTTGCTGGGAAGTGTCGTCAGTATTGTCGGCAAACTGTGCGGCATAAAACCGGCAGGCCTCGTTGAACTCGGCGATTTTGTCACGGCCTTGTGTGAGGCGCAGCGACGCGGCGCTGTATCCGGGGATCTGATAGCTGATGTCGTCAAGGTTCTGCATCATGGCCCAGATGGGATCGTCATTGGCGATGTGCAGCAGAACGCCGGAAACTCCCTCTTCGAGCTCGGTGCCGTAAACAACGCCCTTCAGCGTGTGCTCTTCGCCGCCGCCGGAGAAGCGGACTTTCACCCTGGCGCTCTCGGCCAGCTTTCCGACGTCTGCGCCAAGATGGATGACGGAGAAATTGCCGCTGGATCCGGCGGCGCAGGAGCCGCTGACCAGTACCGCATCGGTCTCGGGAATTCCGAATGTCAGATAGGCGGTGCTGCGGCCCTTGTTGGAAGGATCGTTGGACTGGTCAAACTGCCAGACAAGGTCGGCGTCCTGTGCGGCGGCGAATGGTGTGTGGCCGGCGAAGACGGCAAGCCAGAGGATGGCCGCCAGCAAGAACCTGGACGGCCTGGAGAAATGGAAATCAGTCACGGTGTGCCTCACTTACGGTCTGTTCCTGTCAATTTTCCGAGCAAACGCTTGTGGTGCCTTCCCATTCGAGCACCGCGTCGGGACCCTTGGTGGACAAGGTATAGTATCCGTTCGAATATTTGGCCCCCGATCCCGACACCACCTGGTCCAGCTTCACTTCCGGGAAGCTGTCATGCGAGAAGTAAGCGGTGCTGGTTTCCGCCGTATTGACATATCGCACGATCATCGGAATGCCCTCTTCGCAGGAGTAGGATACGGTCACCGAGGCGGGTGCCGGATCGGGCTGGGCGGCATTCTGCCAGCCCGGGCAGGATTCGAATATGCCGACGACCGGAGTTCCCTTGGCGCATAGTATGCCACCCCATTTATAGCCTATGCGGCCGTTCTTGAACTGGATCTTGAACCACGGATAGTCGCCCATCATTACGCGGGTGTTCTCAAGCAGCACCACGTCTTCGCCTTCGCTCAGGCCATCGATATGCTGGTATTGCCGTCCGGGTCCGGCGCGTACCTTGCCGCCCCACGAGCCTGCCCTGACCGGAAACCCGGCCGTGGACTGGGCGACGACGATGCGGTCGTCCACTTGAATCGGGTTTTCAGCCGCTGCCGGCATTGCGCCAAGCGCCAGCGCGGTGCAAGCGGCCAATGGCAGAATGGCATCGATCCGCCGGGTTATGAAATGTCGTTTGGAGTGCAACGAGTTTACAAACACTGTGTCGTCCCTTCTGCAGCGTTCACACCTCTCTCAGAGGCAAGCAACCTAGCGACTTTGCAATCATTTGACAGCTGAAATTCGTATGCGAACATTCCGCATACGCCTGATGCGGAATGAGGGGCGGCGGGGAGCTCTCGCGAGAGGCGGCCGGATCACTTCGTCAGGGCAGTGAGGCGCACCAGGAAGGGTTCGAAACTGTCGAAGAGGGTGATGCGCTCCGGCAGAAGTTCGGTGCGGAGCGACGCATGGCGGCCGGCTCCAAGCCAGATCTGGGTCGAGGCGGGAACCTGTTCGGAGATCTCACGGAGCAGGGCGATCGCATCGGTATCGTCACGCTCTCGAATGAGACTGAGCACCAGAGCCTGTGAGTTCAGACTGGCGATCGCGTCGGCCAGGGCAGCCACGGGCATGTTCGGGCCCATATAGGTGCATTCCGCTCCAAAGGTGGACGCCAGATAGTAGGCCAAAAGGGCGCCGAGCTCGTGCTGTTCATTCGGCGGTGTCGCGATCGCGATCCGTGGGCCGCCGGTTGCCCATCGCATGGAGTTGATCGATGACATCAGCAGTTGTTTGGTGATCGCGGACAGCGCATGCTCGAGGCCAATGCCGACATCGCCGCGCGCCCATCGTTCTCCGATCTCGCGAAGCGCCGGTGCAATGACGTCCTGTACTGCCTCCAGGGGGTCAAGGTTGTTCAATGTCTGGCCGAGAACGGAACGAAACCGCGAAGTGTCACCGGCCGATACCGCCATCATCAACTTGTCGTATGCCGGGTTTCGGGCGGCGCTGTGCGGCCGCGGCGAAGAGTTCTCCTGGAGCTCCTGCAAAAGTTCTGTTGCCAGGCCGGCGATTTCGCCGATCGGATGACCGGAACGCACCAGATCCGAGATCTGCCGAAGCTTGCGAATGTCGGCTTCGGAGTAGGCGCGCCTGCCATTGGGCGCCCGGGCCGGTTCCATCAGTCCGTAGCGGCGTTCCCATGAGCGTATGGTGGCGGAATTCACACCGGTCAGACGAGACACGGTCTTGATGGAATACAGGGCGTCCGGAGGAGTATTGCTCATGGCCTCGCTTTCAAGCGTTGTTCGGCCCTGTCAGATCTTTATTTTGTTTTCAGACGTTTACAGTGATTCGGTTACTCTGCATAAAATTTGTACACAAATTGATTGCAACTTTCCTGTGCGAGCGCGAAGCCGGGTGCCGGCGGGGATAGTACCCATTGGTGTTGCAGTGATGATCAGGATTGCGATTTGAGGCTCTTCTCAAGCATCGGGTGAAGCGTGGTGTTGGCGGCCAGGATGTTTCCGGTCTTCAAGACGTCCGGTTTGCCGTCAACGTCGCTGACCATGCCACCGGCTTCGCGGATCAGGACAATTCCGGCGGCGATGTCCCATGGGCTGAGCCCGCGTTCCCAGAAGGCGTCGAAGCGGCCGGCGGCGACCCAGGCCAGATCGAGAGCGGCGGCACCGGTGCGGCGTATGCCGGACACCTGCGCCTGCACCGCCTGAAGCTCGCGGCCGAACTGATCCGGATCGCCGCGATGGGCGTGCGGTATGCCGCAGCTGACGACTGCCTGTGTCAGGTCCTGGCGTCCGGCGACACGGATCCGGCGATCGTTGAGATAGGCGCCAATGCCCTTCTCGGCATAAAACAGCTCGTCTGAAATCGGATTGTAGATCAGGCCCGCCACCAGGTCGCCATCGCGCTCAAGAGCAATGGATATGGCAAACAGCGGTATCGAGTGAATGAAGTTGGTGGTGCCGTCGATGGGATCGACGATCCAGCGGTGGGTTTTGTCGGCGCCTTCGATCTTGCCGGATTCCTCCATCAGAAATCCATAGTCGGGACGCACCCGCGCAAGCTCTTCGTGAAGGATCTGTTCGACCTTTCGGTCGGTGGCGCTGACAAAGTCGGACGGGCCCTTGAGCGAGACCTGAAGGTTTTCCACTTCGCCGTAATCGCGTTGCAGGACGCGCGCCGCCTTGCGCGCCGCGGCGATCATGACATTGGCAAGCGCAGAGCGTCGCATCGGGGATCCGGATCAGGTTAGGAGGAGTGTTGCGCGGAGATCAGTCGGCACGCTTTACGTAGGTGGCTTCGTTGGTATCGACAACGATCTTCTCACCCACCGTGATGAAGGGCGGCACCATGACGCGTACGCCGTTGTCCATCATCGCCGGCTTGTAGGAAGACGAGGCCGTCTGGCCCTTGATGGTCGGTTCGGTTTCGGTGACTTCAAGCGTGACATGCTCGGGCAGCGAAATGCCGAGCTGTTTGCCCTCATAGCTCTCCACCTTCACCTGCATACCGTCCTGCAGGAAGGCTGCGCGTTCGCCGACAAAGTCGGTCGCGAGCTCGATCTGCTCATAGGATTCGGTGTCCATGAAAGTCAGCATGTCGCCGTCGGCGAAGAGGAACTGGTAATCCTTCTGCTCAAGCCTGACGCGCTCGACGGATTCCGATGAACGGAAGCGTTCGTTGAGCTTGGTGCCGCCGACGAGAGCCTTCAGCTCGACCTGGGCATAGGCGCCGCCCTTGCCCGGTTTGACGCTTTGTACCTTGACGGCAACCCACAGCGTGTCCTTGTGCTGGATCACGTTACCGGGGCGAATTTCGTGTCCGTTGATCTTCATGAGATCCTCGATGGTGCTGCGTTATTCTTAGTATTGTGGTGTCTGCCGCGGTGCCCGGTCCGGCAGCGGCGAGAAGTCTCACGGCGGGTATGTGCGTTTGCGGGTTTGGTTGTCAAGCCCCGGTGGGCGAAAAGCCGCTACTGGGTCTTGTGGGCCTCGACGTAGCTCTTGATCCAACTGGCCGCCCGTTTGCGGGCTTCTTCAAGTTCTTCTGGTTTCAGAGCATTGAGGAATTTCTTGATTTCCGGTTCGTCGCGACCGCTGGGCGTTGAAATCAGATACCACTTTCCGGCTTCGACGAGATCGACGGGGACACCGCGCCCGAGTTCGTAGAGCGAGCCCATGAGGTTCTGCGCCGCGGGGTTGCCCTTCTCGGCGGCGAACAACAGCCATTTGGCGCCAACTTCGTCGCTCTGCTTGACGCCCTGGCCTTTGAGAACCATCACGCCGTAGCCAAGTGCTGCCTCCGGCAGACCAAGGCTGGCGGCCTGGCCGATCCACTTGGCCGCTTCAATGTGATTTTTTTCGACGCCCTTGCCTTCGAAATACAGGCCGCCCAGATCGTACTGCGCCTTTGCGTACCCCTGTTCGGCGGATTTCGTAAGCCAGGCCACGGCCTTGTCCCAGTCGGGTTCGCGGCCGTCATAGCCGGCATAGAAGTCAGCCACCCAGTGTTGCGCCCGCGGCAGGTCCTGCTTTGCCGCCGCAAGGAAGTAGGAAAACGCCTTGTTCAGGTCGGTGGCGCCAGCACGGCCATCGACATACATGAGTCCGAGGTCATATTGCGCTCCGGCGTGTCCCTGGTCGGCGGCGGTTTCGAACCATATGCGGGCTTCCTTCAGATCGCGCCCAACGCCGAGGCCTTCAGCAAAGAGGGCGCCGAGCATCGCCTGGGCCCGGGAATCCTTTTCCGCGTCGGCCGCCTGCCGGGCCAGTCTGAACGCCGTGGTGTATTGCTGCTTCGAGTAAGCATCGAAGGCTTCGGCGTAGCTTGCCCTGGCCGATGTACCGAAACCGAGACCAACAACGCCCGCGAGGCCGAGTGCGATTAGAAAACCTGTGACGCGCTTACACAACTTCTTCGATCCTCGCATTGTAGCGTTTGACGGTATCGGCGGCGCGGTCGGGTGACGACCACATGGCATCGTCCGGGCGAATGAAACCGCACCCCGCCCTTACCAGGGCTTCGACCTCACCGATTTCCGTTGGCGCAAAGGCGACGGAGGGTATCTCGAAGAGGCTGGACCACCATGATATGGGATCTATCTGTTCCTTAGTATCGCCGTTCCCGATGGTAAGAGTGTGGCCTTGGTCAAAGGCAATGTAATCGGCCCCCGCCTCGGCAAGCTCCATGGCGGCATGCCTCGAGCCGTTCGAAAACATACCGACGATCCGGTCCGAACCAAGCAGCGTGCGGGCACGTTCGTACTGTGTGATGTCACCCGTAACCTGAACGCCGTCGGCCCCGGACTCGGCGGCAATATCAGCGTCACCATCAACCAGGATGGCGACGTTGTATTCATAACCCGCGGCGAGCACCGCCGATATCACATCAACCGTGTCGTCATGATCGCCGGTTGGACGGACAAGCAGCGAGGCGACGTCGGCCGCTTTTGCGGCCTGCTCGAAACAGGCGGGGAAGTCTTCCGCGTCCGCATTTGGAGGGCTGACCAGAAAAAGCCGACAGCGCGGTTCGCTCATGAATCGTGTCTTTCGCTCATGAATCGTGCCTCAGGCCCTCGTCCGACTGTGCGGGCCGCTCTAGATCACGAGCAACTTAGGTGGACTCACCTAAGTGGATAAAACGTGATCGATTCCAATATTTTGGAGCAGGATCGGACGTAAAACCGGTATCCACTTTTCCTGATCCCGCTCTAGATCAAAGGTTAGGCAAATTCAGGGCGCACCCTGAACCCCACTATATGTGATTGCGACGGCGTATTTGTAGGCCGTCGCCGGTGTTATGCGGCTTGTTCCCGCTCTGCCGACCATTGGCCCGTTGCCGCAAGTCCGTTCATGCGGGCGCGGTGAGAAAAGGCGGTCTGAGCCGCGGGAACGTTTTCGGCTTTCCCCGCCCAGGCCTTGAGGGCCGCGGCCTGCAGTGCGCGTCCATAAGAAAAGCTCAGGACCCACGGCATGTCGTAAGCCGCGTTCATCGCAGACAGATGGGCGGTTGCCAGTTCGTCCGACTGCCCGCCCGACAGGAAACATATGCCCGGAACCGCGGCAGGCACGCAGCGCTTGAGACATGTGATCGTCCGCTGCGCCACCTCGTCAATACCGGCCTGGTCCGGGCATCCCATACCGGACAGAACCATGTTGGGCTTCAAAATGGTGCCCTCGAGCGCGACGTTCTGGGAATACAGTTCGTCGTAGACCGTATTGAGCACAAACTCGGTGACTTCGAAACAACGCTCGATCGAGTGGTCGCCGTCCATGAGCACTTCGGGTTCGACGATCGGAACGATGTTCTGTTCCTGGCAGAGCGCTGCATAGCGTGCCAGCGCGTGAGCATTGGTGTGCACGCAATAGGAGCTGGGAATGTCCGCGCCGATGGTGATCACCGCGCGCCACTTGGCAAAGCGTGCGCCGATGTCGTGGTACTCCGCGAGACGTTCGCGCAGACCGTCAAGGCCTTCGGTGATCTTTTCACCCTGCGTGCCCGCCAGATCCTTGGCGCCGGTGTCGACCTTGATGCCGGGAATGGAGTTGCTGGCGCGGATGACGTCAACGATCGGGGTCCCGTCCGCCGCCTTCTGACGCAGCGTCTCGTCATACAGAATGACGCCGGAGATGCTGTCCTTCATGGCGTCGGTGCAACGGAACAGCATTTCGCGATAGTCCCGTCTGGAGCCTTCGGTCGAGTCCACGCCGATGGTGTCGAACCGCTTCTTGATGGTACCTGAACTCTCGTCGGCGGCGAGAATTCCACGGCCCCGGGCCACCATGGCCTGGGCGATATCGTGCAGATGTTCGGTCATTTTGCCTGTTCCAGATTCAGCTCGGTCGCACCCGATGCGTGCGCTTTTTGCAATACCAATACCCCAGGAAGGACCTTGCCTTCCAGCCATTCGAGAAATGCGCCGCCGGCTGTTGATATGTAGGTGAAGTCGTCCGCCGCGCGGGCATGATTGAGTGCCGCCACCGTATCACCTCCGCCTGCCACAGCCAACAGCTTGCCGGCCTTGCAGAGCCGGGCGGCGGCCTGTGCGGCGGCATTGGTGCCGGTGTCGAAGGGGGGCAGCTCGAATGCGCCCAGAGGACCGTTCCAGACCAAGGTCCTCGCACCGGAGAAGATGCGCTCGATATCGCTGATCGATTGCGCGCCGGCATCCAGGATCATGTCTCCCGGCCCGACGTCGTCTACGCCGACGGTGCGGTGCGGCGCACGTGCCTCGAAGCTTTCGGCAACCACGACATCGCGGGGCAGGACGATTTCGCAGCCGTTGTGGCCGGCGCCCTGCAGTATGTCGCGTGCGGTGTCCAAGAGGTCATGCTCGCACAGCGACCTGCCAACGGGCTTTCCCTGTGCCGCCAGGAACGTGTTGGCCATGCCGCCGCCGACGATCAACTGGTCGACTTTGACGGTCAGTGCGCCCAGAAGCTCAAGCTTGGTTGAAATTTTCGCCCCGCCGACAACGGCAACAAGAGGCCGCTCAGGGGCGTCCAGGGCCCGGCTCAAGGCGTCGAGTTCGACTTCCATCGCCCGTCCGGCCACCGCCTCGATGTGGTGGGCGATGCCTTCGGTCGAGGCATGGGCGCGGTGAGCGGCGGAGAAGGCGTCGTTGACATAGATGTCACCCAGTTCGGCAAGCTGGCGCGAAAAAGCGGGATCGTTGGCCTCCTCGCCGGGATGGAAGCGGGTGTTCTCCATCAGGATCAGCGCGCCGGGTCCGAGACTTTCCATCGCGGCAAGGGCGCCTTTGTTGTCCTGCCAGTCGGTTGGAACGAACGTGACATGGTGCCCGGTTGCGGCGGCCAGGGCGTCGGCAACCGGTTTCAGGGACATGTCCGCAACGACCTTGCCCTTCGGCCGGCCGAAATGGGACAGCACAACCACAGTCGCCCGGGACCGCAGCAGTTCCTTCAGCGTCGGCACGACACGTTCGATGCGCGTCAGATCTGATATCTCACCGTTATCAAAGGGAACATTGAGATCGACACGCACGACGATCCGCTTGTTGCGGATGTCGACGTCATCGAGCGTGCGATAGGCAGCCATGGCTTGCGTTGCACTGATCCGGAGCTAGAGACCACCCATATAGACCGCGGTGTCGCTCATGCGGTTGGAAAAGCCCCACTCGTTGTCGTACCAGCTGACCACCCGCACCAGACCGCCGTCGACGATCTGTGTCTGGGTCAGGTCGAAAGTGGAGGAGGCCGCGCGGTGATTGAAATCGGTCGAGACGAGTGGTTCGTCGTTGGTTTCGAGAATGCCGTTCAACGGACCGTTGGCGGCGTCGGTGATCGCCTGGTTGACGTCATCGACACTGACCTCGCGGCCCGGCACGAACACCAGATCGACCAGGGAGACGTTGGGCGTCGGGACGCGAATGGCCGTGCCATCCAGCTTGCCGGCGAGCTCGGGCAGAACCAGGCCGACGGCTTTCGCCGCACCGGTCGATGTCGGGATCATCGACAGCGCCGCCGCGCGGGCGCGCCGCGGGTCGGGATGGTCGGTGTCGAGCAGGCGCTGGTCGGAAGTATAGGCGTGAATGGTTGTCATGTAGCCGCGGGTGATGCCGCAGAAGTCATTCAGCACCTTGGCCACCGGCGCCAGGCAGTTGGTGGTGCACGATGCATTCGAGACCACCGTGTGGCCGCCGCCGAGCTGGTCATGGTTGACGCCATAGACGACAGTGAGATCGGCGCCACTCGCGGGTGCGGAAACCAGCACTTTTTTCGCGCCGGCATCGAGATGGGCGGAGGCCTTTTCCTTTGATGCAAAAAAGCCGGTGCATTCGAGAGCGACATCGATCCCCAGATCGCCCCACGGCAGGTCGGCGGGATTGCGCTCGGAGTGGCATGAAATTTTGCCGGAGCCGATATCGAAGCCGTCGCCGTCGACGGAGACGGTGCCGTCAAAGGGGCCGTGGACCGAATCATACTTGAACAGGTGCGCCGCGGTTTCGTAGGAGCACAGGTCGTTGATCGCCACCACTTCGATGTCGTTGCGCTTCGATTCCGAGACGGCGCGCAGGATGTTTCTGCCGATACGGCCGAATCCGTTGATCGCTACCCGAACAGTCATGCTTGTTCTCCTTCGTGGACAAAGTGCCGCGTTATGACTATGGCCGCCATCGCTCGATGATGGGGTTAGCTGTTGTCGCCTTGTTCGTTTGATTTCAGTTGGTCGAGGGCCGCGGCGACCGCCGCCTCCGCGGTGATGCCGAAATGCTGGTAGAGTTCCTTGTGGGGTGCGCTGGCTCCGAACGAACTCATGCCGATGAAGATGCCGTCCGAGCCGATAATCGGATCCCAGCTCATGCGGATCGCCGCCTCGATACCGATCTTGACCGGCGCATCGCCGATAACGTCCTCGCGGTAGGCGTCGGCCTGCAGCGCAAAGAGTTCCATGCAGGGCACCGACACCACCCGGGCGGGGTGGCCGGCGGCGTCCAGCGCCTGCTTTGCGGCGACCGCAATCTCAACCTCGGAGCCGGAGGCGAACAGCGACACCTCGGCATCGCCGTTGGCGTCGGCGATCACATAGGCACCGCGTCCGCACAGATTGTCTTCGCTGTAATCGGTTCTCAGGGACGGCAGCGATTGCCGGGTCAGCGCCAGTACGCTTGGCGTGGTGTGCGATTCGAGCGCAAGCTGCCAGCATTCCGCGGTCTCCGTCACGTCTGCCGGGCGAAAGACCTGCAGATTGGGGATGGCGCGCAGCGCCGCAAGATGTTCGACGGGCTGGTGCGTCGGGCCGTCTTCGCCGAGACCGATGGAATCGTGGGTCATGACGTGGATGACCCGCAGCCCCATCAATGCCGCCAGCCTGATCGACGGCCGGCAGTAGTCGGAAAACACCAGGAATGTTCCAGAGTAGGGGATCACGCCGCCATGCAACGCCATGCCGTTCATGGCTGCCGCCATGCCGTGCTCACGGATGCCATAGTGAATGAATCGTCCCGCGAAATCGCCGGCCCCGATCGCCTTCATGCCGTCCGATCTTGTGTTGTTCGAGCCGGTAAGGTCGGCCGATCCGCCGATGGTCTCGGGAACCGTTTGATTGACCGTATCGAGAACCCGTTGCGAGGCAACGCGGGTCGCGGCCGCGGGCTGTTCGGCAGCCAGATCCTTTTTGAGCCGCGCGATGACGCCGCTCAGCGTGCCCGGCAGATCGCCGGCATTGCGCCGTTCGAATTCGGCCCGCTCAGACGCATCGATGCCGTCGAGCCGGTCGCGCCAGGCCTTGTGCGCCTTGCAGCCGCGCAGGCCGGCGATGCGCCAGCCGTCGCGCACTTCGGTCGGCAAGTCGAAAGCTTCGTGAGGCCAGCCGAGCTCAACCCTGGTCGCGGCGATCTCGTCTTCGCCGAGCGGCGCTCCGTGGGTGCTGGATGTGCCCTGCTTGTTTGGTGCGCCATAGCCGATGGTCGTCTTGCAGGCGATCAGAGAAGGCTTGTCCGATCCTTGAGCTGCCTCTATGGCGGCGGCGATTTCGTCCGGGTTGTGACCGTCGACGCTGCTGACCGCCCAGCCGGCCGCCTCGAACCGGTGCAACTGATCGCCGGATTCGGCAAGATCCAGGGGGCCGTCTATCGAGATGCCGTTGTCGTCGAACAGGACGATCAGCCTGGAGAGCTGAAGATGGCCGGCGAACGAAATGGCTTCGTGGCTGATCCCTTCCATCAGGTCGCCGTCGCTGGCGATCACATAGGTCCGGTGGTCGACAACATCGTCGCCGAACTTCGCGTTCGTCAACCGTTCGGCGAGCGCCATGCCGACCGCGGTGCTGATGCCCTGGCCGAGCGGCCCGGTGGTCATTTCGATGCCTGCTGCATGTCCGTACTCGGGATGACCGGCGGTCTTGGACCCGAGCTGCCGAAAGTTCTGCAGCTCCTTCAGAGTGATGTCCTCGTAGCCGAGCAGATGGAGGCACGAATAGAGCAACATCGAACCATGGCCGGCGGACAGAACAAAACGGTCCCGGTCCGGCCAGTCCGGTTCGGTCGGATCGAACTTCATGAACTTGGTGAACAGAACCGTGGCGACATCGGCCATGCCCATCGGCATGCCCGGGTGGCCAGACTTCGCCTTTTGAACCGCGTCCATGGAGAGGACGCGGATGGCATCGGCCATCTTCTTGTGTTTAAGATGATCGATGCTGGACGGTTCGCTCGCCGACACGTCGGTCGTGGCCGAAGCCGCGCTGTTTGCTGGGGTCATTTTGTGTTTGTCCTGAATTGAACGCGGCCACACATACCACCCCATATTCACGAGTCAATGGTGGACCGATTCGATCAGTGGATAGTGCCGATAGATGAATTCGGGCGATATGGGCCGGCATGAATGGGGTGAAATCGCGCCGAGAACCAAGAAACCTGTCCAGAACTGCGCATTTTGCTCAAATGAGTGCTTGAAAGAATCCGCCCAAGTGCTTCAAATTACGGACGGGTAACACGTTGGGGGACGTGAGCGGCGGGTCGGGTATGTCGGACGGTTCAAAAATTGAAGAAGCCCTTGAGCGCCTGGACAGTGCGCTGAGTTCTTTCGAGGTTGCCGTCGTGCGGGTGTCAGAGTCCGGCCAGCGTAACGAAACATTGCAGCGCGAAGTAACAGCTTTGAGCGAAGATCGGTCGCGACTGGCGGCCGAGCTCGATGAGACAAAGGCTGAGGCAAGCTCCCAGGCGGACGTCAATGCGCAAATTTCCGCGCGCGTCGACGGTGTTATGCACAACATCAGAACGCTCCTGGGAGGCACTTGAACGCACCGGATCGGGTGCCGGCACTGCAGTCAGATGGCGAGTTAGGGTAACTGGGGACATGCCTACTGTAATCGTACGGGTCAATGATCGCCCATACAACATGGTCTGCGATGAAGGCGAGGAGAGCCATCTGACCGAGTTGGCGGAACTCCTGGCGAGTGAAGTCGACAAGCTGAAGAAGTCATTTGGCCAGGTCGGAGACAGCAAGCTGTTGCTGATGGCCGGACTGGTTGTGGCCGACAAGCTGGACGAGACGCTCAAACGGATCGAAACGCTTGAGAGCGAGATGGAGGGGTTGAAGGACGCCCGTTCCGCCGCGGTGGAACGGACCAGAGTGCTGGAGACCACGGTGGCCGACAAACTGGTTGGAGCCGCCGAGCGGCTTGAACATCTCACCGAGGAGTTGGGCAACGGGGCAGGCTAGGGAGTGAGGGTGCTCGTGGCACGCCCCTGACCGGATTGCCGTATCGGCCGGCCGGCTCTCTGGCGGCCTTATCCAAACTGTTTCCCTCCTGTTGCAAATGTTCTAAACATCGCCTTGCGAGGCTGCCTGACGCGGCAGGAGCACCACATCCCCGGGGCCTTACCGATCCTTATGGGAGCTGACTCTGGTTGGACTCGTGGGTCCTGTCACTTGGCGCCCACCTACTTTCGTAGGCACCCGGGATCGTACCGCTCCACCGGTCTAGGCGGCTTCGCATCGGCGACGTGGCTCCACGTCGCCAGTTTCGGGAGGGTGAGTTGGCGGACGAAAAGACCGCGAAAGCGAAACGCAAGCTGCGCAAGAAGGCCGGCGAGCGACGCAAGGCGCTGCACGAACAACTGGCAGACGAGGCGCGCCGGCGTCTCAAGGACACCGGTCTTGATTTCCTGGACAGGGAGACCGGCGGCGTGGTTTCGGGATTTCACCCCTACGGTTCGGAGATCGACTGCACCGCACTGCTGCACCGGTTGTCGAAAGAAGGCTGGAAGACATGTCTTCCGGTGGTGACCGGTCCCGCCCAGCCGCTGATCTTTCGCGAATGGGGGCGCGACGAACCGCTCGAGGGAGGCGCATGGGACATACCGGTGCCGGGCGAAGACGCGGCGGAGGTCAAGCCCGACATCCTTCTTGTGCCGTTGCTTGCGTTCGATGCCGAAGGCTACCGGCTCGGCTATGGCGGCGGTTTCTATGACCGCACGCTCGAACTCGCGCGATCGGAGCGCAAGATCGTTGCCATCGGCGTTGCGTTTTCGGGGCAGGAAGTGAAACGCGTGCCCCATGGCGATCTGGATCAGCCGCTCGACTGGATGCTGACCGAGTTGGGGGCAAAACGCTGCACGGGCGGAAAGTGAACTTATGCGTCTGATTTTTTTGGGAGATGTCGTCGGCCGCTCCGGCCGCAAGGCGGTGCTCGAAACGCTGCCTGTGCTGCGTGAGCGCTATGCGCCAGATTTCGTGGTTGTGAACGGCGAGAACGCCGCCGGCGGCTTTGGCATCACCGAGGCGATCTTCAAGGAATTCATCTCGGCGGGCGCCGATGTGGTGACCCTT
Organism: Hyphomicrobiales bacterium; assembly: GCA_021775615.1. Lineage (GTDB taxonomy): Bacteria > Pseudomonadota > Alphaproteobacteria > Rhizobiales > JAJFHB01 > JAJFHM01. The sequence goes on along the minus strand of JAJFHL010000308.1, from coordinate 3,511 downwards.
GGCAACCACTCATGGGACCAGAAAGAGGCGCTCGATTTCATTGGCAATGAACCGGCCCTTGTGCGCCCGCTCAATTATCCCGCGATGACGCCCGGCAAGGGCGCGTATGTATTCACGTCGGCCAGCGGCAAGCGGCTTCAGGTGATCAATGCCCTGGGCCGCATCTTCATGGATCCGCAGAACGATCCGTTCACACAGATCGAACGACAGATCGGAATGATCGCCATGGGTTCGCAGTGCGACGCGATCCTGGTGGATTTTCACGCGGAGGCGACGTCGGAAAAACAGGCGATGGGCTATTATCTCGACGGCCGGGTCAGTTTCGTGGTCGGCACCCACACCCATGCACCGACATGCGATCACCGGGTGCTGCCTGGCGGCACGGCCTACGTCAGCGATGCGGGCATGTGCGGCGACTACCAGTCGATCCTGGGGATGGACAGGGAAGAGCCGATTTCCCGCTTTGTGCGGCGGATCAATTCAACCCGCATGACGCCGTCCACCGGCGAAGCCACGGTGTCCGGCGTTGCGGTTGATCTCGATGACGCGACCGGACTTGCCAGGAATATCGGCCTAATCCGTATCGGAGGCTGTCTGTCGCAGGAAAGCCCGGACTTCTGGTAAGCGCCGTGTGCCGGGAACAGACGACCTGCGCCCGGCACTGCATGCGGAACGTCGAGCTTGCGGAGTTCGGCTAGCCTTTGTTGCTCTGCGGCCGGCGTTCGACGGGCGAGCTGCTTTGCGCCGGGCTGTCGACTGATCTCACTGTCTCTGCGATCTGGTCCAGATGCACAAGCGCATGGCCAAGATAGGTCTGAGCGGTGTCGTCGTGGTCCGCTTCCATGTGATCGATGCTCTCGATGAGGCTGGTCTGAGCCTGGGTGCACAGGTCAGCGATATGACGCGCCGCTTCCGAAGCGTGGCGCGAGCAGCCGGGGTTCTGACCCAGCTGATGGATGTATCGCAGCGCATCGATGTTGGTGGAAGATGTCAGGCCGGCGACCGCGTGTTCCAGGCGGTCAAGGGTTTTATCGATCTGTTGGTCGTCACTCATTACGCACTCATCCCTTGACTGAACTTACAAACTAACGGCAGGGAGTTTCGCAGCATGGTGGTTAAGGCTGCATTAATCGGCGCCGGATTCCGGGATTAGTCAAACTGTTCAAATGAGCTCCAGAGTGCTCTATAAGACCTGCAGGAATCACAAGCATGAACCGATTGGGCCGGTTCGCGGGGCGCGGATGAGTTCGCGGGTCACGCTGGCAGCCGGCAAGGGGAAACCGAGGGACGAGGCGATATGGCCGGCCATTCACAATTCAAGAACATCATGTATCGGAAGGGGGCGCAGGACAAAAAGCGCTCCAAGCTGTTCTCCAAGCTGTCGCGCGAGATCACCATCGCGGCCAAGGTGGGCGGTTCCGATCCGGCATCCAATCCGCGGCTCCGGCTGGCGATCCAGAATGCACGCGGCCAGAGCATGCCGAAAGACAATATCGAGCGCGCCATCAAGAAGTCGGAGGCGGGCGATGCCGACACCTATGAAGAGATGCGTTACGAGGGGTATGGTTCGGGAGGGGTCGCCGTCATCGTCGAGGCGCTGACCGACAACCGCAACCGGACGGCAAGCGCGGTGCGGGCCACCTTTTCGAAACACGGCGGCAACCTTGGTGAGACCGGGTCCGTGTCGTTCATGTTCGACCGGGTCGGTCAGGTGGTCTATCCGCTTGCGGCCGGTGATGCGGATGCGGTGTTCGAAGCCGCCCTGGAGGCCGGCGCCGACGATGTGGACTCGTCTGAAGAGGGTCACAGCATCATTTGCGGGTTCGAGGATCTGGGCGATGTGGCCTCGGCGCTGGAGACCGCATTGGGTGAGCCTGAGTCGGTCGGCCCGGTGTGGAAGCCACAGACCATGACACCGGTGGACGAGGACAAGGCGTCTTCTCTCCTGAAGCTGATCGCCACCCTCGAAGATGACGATGATGTTCAGAATGTCTATGCGAATTTCGAAGTCTCCGACGACGTTATGGCCAAGCTGACGGCGGCGTGACCAGCGGCGGAACCATTGCGGCCAGCACGATTGCGCCACAACCATGACCCAGAGCATACGCCTGATCGGCATCGATCCCGGACTGCGAAGAACCGGCTGGGGCGTGATCGACTGCCGCGGCACCGGCATCTCCTACATTGCGGACGGCACCGAGACGTCGGATGCCCAGTTGTCTCTTGCCGAGCGACTGCTGCAACTGCACGAGCGCCTCGCCGCGGTTCTTGGCGAATGGCAGCCCGACGAAGCCGCGGTGGAACAGACTTTCGTCAACAAGGGCGCCAGTTCGACGCTGAAACTGGGGCATGCCCGTGGTATCGCGCTGCTCGTGCCGGCGCAGTCGGGCATCCTCGTCGCCGAGTATGCGCCAAACCTGGTCAAGAAGTCGGTGGTCGGGGTCGGCCATGCGGACAAGGCCCAGATCCGCGCCATGGTCGGCGTGCTGCTGCCACGGTGCCAGCCGGACAGTGAGGATTCGGCCGATGCCTTGGCGGTCGCCATCACCCATGCCCATCACCGCGGCCGCCGGGAACTGGCGCGCCAAATCGAGGCGGCCGGCTGATGATTGCAAAGCTGAAAGGCATCATCGATTCCTTTGGTGACGACTGGGTGGTGATCGACGTCAATGGCGTCGGCTATCTGGTGCAATGTTCGGCGAATACCCTTGGCAGCCTGCCGGGCAAGGGCGAGGCTGTGTTGCTGGCGACGGAGACCTATGTGCGCGAGGACCAGCTCAAGCTGTTCGGATTTTCCTCCGACCTCGAACGCGACTGGTTCCGCCTGCTGCTGACCGTGCAGGGTGTCGGCACAAAGGTTGCGCTGGCGATCCTGTCGACCCTGAAGCCGAGCGCCCTGATGAGTGCGGTTGCCATGCAGGACAAGGCCCAGGTGGCGCAGGCGCCCGGCGTGGGGCCCAAAGTGGCGCAACGCATCGTGACCGAACTGAAGGACAAGTTCCCGGCTCTTGCACCGTCCGATCCTTCGCTGGCCGCGGTTCAGGCCGATGTCGAAGCGCTGACCGCGACGCCGGTCTCGGACGCGGTCTCGGCGCTGGTCAATCTCGGTTATGCGCAGACCCAGGCAGGGGCCGCGGTGGCCGCCGCGCTCAAGCATGCCGGTGAAGACGCACCGGCCGAAGACCTGATTCGTCAGGCCCTGAAGGAGTTGGCCCGATGAGCGACCGCCTCGTTGATCATCTCGAGGCGGCGGGCGATGAGCCCGATACGTCGTTGCGTCCGCTGGCGCTCGAGGAATTCATCGGCCAGGAGCGGGCGCGGGCCAACCTGCGCGTCTTCATCGAAGCCGCCAAGTCACGCGGCGAGGCGCTCGATCACGTTCTGTTCGCCGGGCCGCCGGGCCTCGGCAAGACGACGCTCGCGCAAATCGTTGCGCGTGAGCTTGGCGTCGGGTTCCGTGCCACGTCCGGACCGGTGATCGCCAAGTCCGGCGACCTGGCGGCGATCCTGA
>JAJFHL010000307.1 GCA_021775615.1 Hyphomicrobiales bacterium | reverse complement strand
GCATCGTCTCGCGGGATTCGATCAGGGTGACCGGCACATCAAGGGCTGAAAAGATGGTCGCATACTCCACGCCGATAACGCCGGCGCCAACAACCGTCAGGCTGCGCGGCAGTCCGGTCAGTTCGAGCACGTCGTCGCTGTCGACAATGCTCTTGCCGTCGAACGGCACGTCCGCCGGGCGGTGCGGATGGGTGCCGACGGTGAGCATGAACTTGTCGGCCGTGAAGACCTGGCGTTCCCCGTCCTCGCCGGTCACCTCGACGCTGTTGGCGTCGACGAACTGGGCAAGGCCGGGAACCGTCGTCACGGAGTTGCGGGCGAACTGATGCTCAAGCACTTCGACCTCGTGGTCGAGGGTGATGTGCAGGCGGTTGCGCAAGTCGTCCGCCGTGATGTCCTTTTTGACCCGGTAGGCGCGCCCGTAAAACCCGCGCTCGCGCCAGCCCGACAGGTTGAGCACGGTTTCGCGCAGGGTCTTCGAGGGAATGGTGCCGGTATGCACCGACACCCCGCCGACACGGGTGCCTTTCTCGATGACGAGGACGTTCCGACCGAGTTTTGCGCCCTGAATGGCGGCGCGGCGCCCGGCAGGACCGCTGCCGATGACGATCATATCGTAGTGATGCATGAAAGCGTTTCCCCAAATGCTCACTTAAAGGCTGTAATTGGGATTCGCACATACGGCAAGGCGGCGTGAGACACGATGGCGGGCATATGCGACCGAAAGGAGCTCTGTTCAGGTGTCGTTGCTTTGCGGTAGACTGAAATGTCCTCCCGCAAGCGTGATTGTCCTCCTGCAACACGTGCGGTCCATTTCATTCAACTGGAAGATCGCATGTCGACAGGCCAGCCAGGTGTTCGCGACTATGTTCTGCTTGTCGTACTGGCGGCGATCTGGGGGTCGAGCTTCCTGTTCATCAAGGTGGCGGTGGCCGACATTCCAGCGGTGACGGTTGCTGCAGTCCGGATTGGCGTTGCTGCCGTCATCCTGTGGCTGGCGGCCCGCATGGCAGGGCAGTCCATGCCCCGCGATACGGGTGCCTGGATCGCCATCGTGTTCGCCGCCATCATTGGCAATGCGGTGCCGTTTGTGCTGATCGGCTGGGGCGAAGAGCAGATCGACTCCGGTCTTGCCGCGATCCTGATGGCGACAATGCCGTTGACCACCCTGGTCCTCGCCCATTTTTTCACCAGCGACGAGAAGCTTACAATGCGCAAGGCATTGGGCGTTGGCCTGGGTCTTGCCGGACTTGTCGTGTTGATGGGCCCCGAGCGACTTGCAAGACTCGGCGACGAGACGATCCGGGAACTCGCGGTTGCAGGCGCCGCGACCTGTTACGGCATCAACGCACTCATCACGAAACGCCTCGTCCAGCTGCCGAGACGCGCCGTCGCGGCGGCCGTGCTGGCGACGTCGGCGGTGATGATGATCCCGGCAAGCCTGATCATCGATCGTCCCTGGACCCTCGAGCCGGGAACGGCTGCAATACTCTCGGTCATCATTCTCGGCATCGTTCAGACCGCCATTGCGACCATGATGCTGTTTGCGATCGTGCGCCGCCAGGGCGCCTCGTTCTTCTCTCAGATCAATTTTCTGATTCCGCTGTTCGGCGTCGTATGGGGGGCGTTGATCCTCGCCGAGAGGCCGTCGGCCAACGCGCTCGCCGCCCTTGCATTGATCCTGCTGGGCATCGCGGTTGTGCGCGGCCGCGTACAACCGCCCGACATCCGCGGCCCGGTGTGATCCATTCCAATATGAATGTGAAAGGGCCTAGTCGGAAATCTCAAGCTCGGCTTCAATCTCGACCGGCGTACCGAACGGCAGCCCGGCGAGGCCTACTGCTGAGCGCGCATGATCACCGATGTCTGCTCCGAACACTTCCACGACCAGATCGGAAAAGCCGTTGATCACCAGCGGGTAGAGGTTGAATTCGGGAGCGGTGTTGACCATGCCGAAGACCCGCAGCCATGAGGTGATGCGGTCAAGATCGCCCAGTTCGCGGTTGAGGCTCCCGAGCATTGCAAGACAGGTCAAACGGGCGGCTTCATAGCCCTGTTCCTGGGTGATCCCAGCGCCAACTTTTCCGAGTGGCTCCGCCACCGAGCCGTCCTGGTTGAGCGCAATGTGCCCCGAGGCATAGATCCGGTTGCCGCGCACGCGCACCCAGGAGAACGGCAGCACCATTCCCGGAGGGACCTGAATCGGGTCGGGGAGGGTGAGGCCGAGGTCTGTGAGGCGCTGTTCGATTTTGGACATGGAATGGCTCCTTAGACGCTTTGAGACGCCGCGGAAGTGTACGCACTTTGGGGCGTGGCGAAAAGTGCAATGACTCACACCTATCCGTCATTCCCGCGAAAGCGGGAATCCAGTAAGGCCGAAAAAACAAATAGTTAGGTCGATCCTGGATTCCCGCTTTCGCGGGAATGACGGTGATTGATGCCGTGGCATGTCGGCCTGCCCCGGCAAGTGCGGGACACGGACGGACCTAGGCCCGCGGCCGTTCGCTTTTCGGATCCCAGAGCGGATCGGCGACCACCTTGCACGGGCACATGTTCTCCATCAGCTTGATGCTCAGTTCGGTGCCCGGCGCGACATATTCCGGCTTCACATAGGCAAAGGCGAGGCTGGTGCCGACGGTGTAGCCATAGGCGCCGCCGGTCGAAACCCCGACCACCTCGCCATTGGCAAAGATCGGTTCGTTGCCGTGCGGGTCCGCGTCCTTGGCGTCCACGGTCATGTAGACCAGTTGAATGCGCGGACCGTCCTGTTTGCTCTTTTCGGTGGCCGTTTTGCCGGTGAACTCCTTGTCGAGTTTGACAAAGCGCTCCATGTCGGCTTCCACCATAGTGATCTCATTGGTGAGCTCCGCGCCCATGCCGCGATAGCCTTTTTCCATGCGCATGGAGTTCATCGCATAGGCACCGAAATCGGCGATGCCATGGGCTTCGCCGGCGGCCCAGACCGCGTCGTAGACGGTTGCGAGATCGGCCATGGGCACATGCAGTTCCCAGCCCAGCTCGCCTACATAGGACACTCTGAGGGCGCGGATGCCGACACCCGCGACAGTGATTTCCTGACCGGTCAACCAGCGAAAATCGTCATTGGTGAGGCCAGCGTCCGTCAGCTGCGCCAGCACGTCCCGCGACTTCGGGCCCGACAGGACCAGAACGCCATAGTCGTCCGTGATGTTGGTGACGGTAACGTCTTCACCATCTCCGATGCCCTGGGTCAGCAGATCCCTGTCCTTGAGTTCCGCCGTCGCGCCGGAGAGCGCATAGAAGTGCTCATCACCCAGCCGGGTAATGGTCAGCTCGCTCTCGATCATGCCGGCGGGAGTGAGAATATGCGTCAGCGCGATGCCGCCCTGCTTCGTCGACACCGAGTTGGCACAGACCCGGTTGAGCATGGCTTCGGCGTCAGGTCCCTTGATTTCGTATTTGGCGAAGCTCGACAGGTCCATGATGCCGACCCGCTCGCGCACCGCCTTGCATTCGGCCGCCACCGGCTCGAACCAGTTCGTGCGCCGGAAGCTGTAGCGCTCGCCTTCGCCGGACGTGTCGAACCATTTGGCCCGCTCCCAGCCGAAGGCTTCTGCGTATTGAGCGCCCTTTGCTTTCAGTTTTTCGTAAAGCGGCGTGGTGCGCAGGGGGCGGGCTGAGTCGAGGTGTTCTCCGGGCGCCATCACGGCGTACATGTGCTCGTACTCGTCGATCGCCTTGGTGCGGCAGTACTCGCCCGCGGCCCAGTCGCCGAAACGGCGCGGGTCGAGCTGCGCCATGTTGACCTCCGCCTGGCCATGCACCATCCACTGGGCGAGGTACTTGCCCGCGCCGCCGCCCTGGCAGATGCCGATCGCGGCGCCGCAGCACATCCAGTAGTTCTTGAGGCCGGGTGCGGGGCCGGTCATGAAATTGCCGTCCGGCGTATGCGTGATGCCGCCCGGCACCGTGCGCAGGATGCCGTATTCCCCGAACAGCGGAAACCGCTCGCAGGCCTTGAGCAGCCAGGGCTCGAGGCGCTCGAGCTCCGGTGGCAGAAGCTCGCTCTCGTAGTCCCATCTGATGTCGCTAAGGCAGTCGACCGCGCCTTCCGTCTCGTAGGGGCCGACGAGAATACCGTTCTGCTCCTGGCGCAGATAGGACGAGCTGTAAGGGTCGCGCACCACGGGCAGTTCCTTTTCGAGCCCCTTGAGCTCGTTCACCGGTTCGGTCACCACATAATGGTGCAGCATGTTGGTGATGGGCACCTTGAGCCCGCTCCAGGACCCGACGATGTCGCAGTAACTCCCCGCCGCATTGACCACATGCTCGCAGACGATGTTGCCCTTGTCGGTCACCACCTCCCATTCGCCGCTGTCGAGCTGCCTGACATCGGTCACCAGGGTGCGGCGCCTGATCTTCGCGCCGAGGTCGCGTCCGCCCTTGGCCATTGCGTTGGTCAGCAGGGTCGGGTCTACATGGCCGTCCGTGAAGGTCAGCGCGCCGGCCTTGACGCCGCTGACATCGAGGAACGGATGGTGTTTCTTGATCTCGTTCGGTCCGATGATATCCATGTCGAACCCGACCAGTTTGCCGATGCCCTGGACATAGTGGAACCAGTTGACCTCTTCGTCGGTCACGGCGAGGCGGATGCCGCCGCAGCCATGCCACCCGGCGGGCTGGCCGGTCAGCTCCTCAAGTTTGGGGTAAAGCTGGGTGCCGTAATTGTGGATATGGGCCAGAGTCAGATTGCCGACGAACTGCGGGCACAGGCCGGCTGCGTGCCATGTGGAACCGGAGGTCAGCTCGCCTTTCTCCACCAGGATGATGTCGGTCCATCCCTCCAACGCCAGGTGATAAAAAAGGCCAACGCCCATGGCGCCGCCACCGACGATGCACACCCGCGTATGTTCCGTCATGGCACTTCTCCCCAATGACAAATCAGAAGCCTGTTGATAACCCAAGTAAAGCGCCCGGTACACCCGCCCGTAAAGTGCCTTTTTTCTGGGGCATGTGATAACCTATGGTTATGGACACTTTGCGCAGCAAGCTCCCGCCGACGAATGCCCTTGTGGCCTTCGAGGCGGCCGCGCGCCATCTCAACTTCACCCGAGCGGCGGAGGAGCTCAATGTCTCGCAGGTCGCGGTCTCCAAGCAGATAAAGACGCTGGAGACCGATCTCGGCGTGCTCCTGTTCGACCGCAGCCCGCGCGGCCTGGGCCTGACCCAGGAAGGTCACAAGCTGTTTCAGGCCGCCACCATCAGTTTGCGGCACATCGCCCAGGTTTCCGAAGAACTGCGCCAGGAGCCGGGCGGCGCCCGGCTCATGGTGGCGACAACTATGGCCTTTGCATCCTACTGGCTGATGCCGCGGCTCAGCCGCTTCCGCTCGGCCCATCCTGACTTCGACGTGGTGCTGCTCGCATCGGATCCCTATTTCGGCGATGTTTCGTCCACGCCAAACGTCTCGATCCGCTTCCACCGCCCGGCGCCGCCGGGCGACGATGTGCGCATGCTCTTTCACGAGGAGATTTTCCCGGTCTGCAGCCCGGATTTCATGGCCGCCCGCAACATCACCAGCATCGCTCAACTGACAACCAAAAGCCTTTTGCATCTGGACGAGCCGCGCCACGAGGCCATGAACTGGCGCATCTGGCTGTCGCATTTCGGCGTCGAGACGCGCGAAAACCTGCCGGGACTGCACTTTCTCAACTTCAATGACTCGATGCATGCCGCCGAAGCCGGCCAGGGTCTGGCGCTCGGCTGGCGTCATCTGTGCGACCAGTCGCTCGACGCCGGGCGTCTGGTCCGCCCGGTCGAAGAGGTCCTGCACACCGAATGGGCCTATTACCTGATGCTGCCGCCACCGAACCAGATCACCGAGCAGGCGAAAGCCTTTGCCGAGTGGATCGAGGCGGAGGCGGCGGCCTGACCGGGCCTACTGCACAAACGTGTTCGACAGGGTGCCGATCCCGTCGATAGTGACCTCGATCGTGTTCTCCGGCTCCTTCATGGACCCGACGCCCACCGACGTGCCGCAGGCGATAACGTCTCCGGGCACGAGCGTCATGTCACGCGACAGGAGGGAGATCAGCCGCGCCGGCTGAAAGATCATGTCGGAGACCGGGTAGTTCTGCCGCTCGGTTCCGTTCAGCACCGTACGCACCGAAACCTCCTCGGGCCGGAGACCGGTCGCGATGCACGGCCCGAACACGCCGAATGTGTCGAAACTCTTTGCCCGTGCCCATTGCGGGAAGGTTGGATCCCGGTTCAGGATGGCAGCCGCCGTAACATCGTTCACGCAGGTGTATCCGAAGATGTGCTCGTCCGCCTGTTGCGGGGTCACTTCTTTCGTGACCTTGCCGATGACGATGCCGAGCTCGCCTTCGAACACGACTGGCCCGTCATATGACGCGGGCCGCTTGATGGTTTCGCCGTGTGCGAGAAACGAACTCGGCGACTTGAGAAAATAGAGCGGTTCTTCCGGGATCGGGTTTTCGAGCTTGGCGGCGAGAGCGTGAAAATTGTTCCACAGACCCGGCATCTTGCTGGGCAGACAGGGGACAAGAAGCTTTGCGTCGGAGGTGGAGATCGTGCTTCCCGACGGCGATGCCCCGGCGAACATGTCGCCCGCATGGACAACGATCTCATCGCCCTCGAGCACACCAAAGCCGGTTTCGCCTGCATGTTCGAAACGTACCCACAACATGAACAGTATTCTCCTCGTGTCACCGCATCCACTATGGGAGGATCATAGGTTACTTAGGCCCGCTTTATGGAACGGCATTTCAGAGTGTGGGATCGGCAGGTGCGACGCAACAACCGAGGGGGAGCGGCCCTGGCTCAGCCATCCTCGCGCAGTGCGCGCCGCATGATCTTGCCGACCGGGCTGAGCGGCAGCGCGTCGGCGAATTCGATCACCCGCGGCTTCTTGTAATCGGCGAGATTGTCGCGGCACAGGCCGACGACGTCTTCTTCCGTGATCCGCTCGCCTGGCTTCACGACGATCACCGCCTTGATCGCTTCGCCCCAGTCCTCGTCGGGCACGCCGACCACCGCCACCTGCGCAATGGCCGGGTGCTGGTAGAGGACGGTTTCGACTTCTTTCGGATAGACGTTGAAGGCCCCGGTGATGATCACGTCCTTCTTGCGGTCGACGATGTGCAGATAGCCGTCTTCGTCGCGCGCCGCCATGTCGCCGGTGCGCAGCCAGCCGTCGACCAGCGTCGCGGCGGTTTCTTCCGGCAACCGCCAGTATGCCGCCATGTTGTTGAC
>JAJFHL010000306.1 GCA_021775615.1 Hyphomicrobiales bacterium | reverse complement strand
GGCCAGCGATCTGGACTGGACCATCGTCCGCCCGGCGGCATTCACCGACGGGCCCGAAACCGGCGCCTACAGGCATGGATTTTCAGCCGCGCAAAAGGACCTCACCCTGAAGATCTCGCGGGCCGACATTGCCGCGTTCATGCTCACCCAGCTCTCCACTGAGGCCTACTTACGCAAGACCCCGGGTCTGTCTTACTGAGGCTTGCGCCGGGCCTCCGCTGTTCCGGTCGGCAGGGAACGGCGAAGGTTCCGGCCCCGCCGCAATTGGGATACCATCGGCGCCCGACCCGCAAACGTGAGACAGCTCCCGTGTACAATCCTCCTCTCGTGCCTGACGATTTCTGTGTTCCTGAATGCCTGGAAACCGACCGCATGCGCCTGCGCCCGCTGACCATCCACGATGCGGTCAGGGATTTTGCGGCGGTGATGGAAAGCGAAGAGCGGTTGCGCACCATCTACGATCCGGGCGGGACGTGGCCGTCGGGTCTGACACTGGAGCAGAACATCATCGAGCTGGGCTGGCACCAGACCGAGTTTCAGCTTCGAACGTCTTTCGCCTATACGGTCACAAGCCTGGATGAACGCGAAGTGCTGGGCTGTCTCTATCTCTACCCGACGGCAAAACCGGGATACGACGCCGTGGTCACCATGTGGGTGCGCCAGTCGCGCGTCGGCGAAGGTCTTGACGAACACCTGTTCGAAACGGTGGAGCGCTGGATTGCCGAGTGCTGGCCTCTGACCAGCCCCGGCTATCCGGGCCGGCGGATTTCCTTTGAGGACTGGCGGGCATTGCCGCCCGCGAAGTAGCCCACGGTTACGGCTGCACGCAGAAGTGCGTCAGCGCGTTCCCCAGTTGATGATAGGCTGCATGGCCTTGGCGAAATCGGCCTTTTCTTCCTCGGTGAGTGGCAGAAGGGGTTCGCGGCAATCGCCGACCGGTGTTCCCATCAGCTCGCAGCCGTATTTGACCTTCTGAACGAATTTGCCGCTCTCAAGGCTGTTCATCGCCCGGTACAATGTCGCCATCTTCGCCCGGGCCGCGGCCAGATCGCCTGACCGGTTTGTGCGGTCGAGGTCGACGCAGGCCGCCGCCATGCAGTTGGACGGACCGCAGATCCAGCTGTCGGCGCCCCAGAACATGAAATCGAGGGCGATGTCGTCGGACCCGCTGACGAGGTCGATGCGGCCGTGATAGCGCTCGTAGATTTCGACTGCACGCTGCATGACACCGCTTGATTCCTTGATGCCGATGACGCGCGGGTCGTCGGCCAGCGCATCGAGGATGTCGAAACCGATCTCGACGCCGACCTTGGGCGGATAGTTGTAGAGCACGAGTTCAACGTCGACCGCGTCGAGAACGGTGTTGTAGTGCGCCAGCAGTTCGTTGGGCGCCGGCATGGCGTAGTAGGGCGACGCCAGCAGCACGGCGCGATAGCCCGCGTCATAGGCCCGCTCGGTATGCTCGATCACTTCGCGGGTGGAGCCGCCATTGGTGCCGGCAACGAGAAGTTCGTCGTCACTGGCGAAATCGGCAACGAACTTCAGAACCTCGACCCGTTCGTCGCCGGTCATGGCGTTGTATTCGCCGGTCGAACCGTTCGGGACCCAGCCGGTGACGCCTGCCGCGCGCAGGGACGTCAGGAGGTTTTCAAATGCGTTGAAATCAATTGCGCCGCTTGCATCATAAGGTGTGACGAGGGCGGGTAGAATTCCGGTGAGTTTCATTTGGAGTGATATCCTGCTGGTTGTGCTGTTGAGCGTCAGATGACTGCCCGTTCGACGAGCGGCTCATTACGCTCGATCCGGTCATAGGCAAAGGCCCCCAGATCAAGTTCCCGGAACTCGCCATAGGTGATCAACTCACTCAAGCCACGGCCCATGGCCGGTGCCTGCTGGCTGCCGTGCCCGGAGAACCCGTTCACGAACAGATAGTTCTCCACGGTGCTGTGGGGACCGACAATCGCATTGCGATCGAATGTGTTGAATTCATAATGTCCGACCCAGGACTCCAGGACGCGGATATCGGAAAACGCCGGGATGCGATTCGCGAGCACCGGCTGCAGTTTCTCCTCCCAGATGCCCGGTTCGTAGCCGAACTCGTCGAAGTCAACCGCCGGATCGCCGTGCAGCGGCGGGCACCCGACCAGATAGTGCTTGCCGTAGGTACGGAAGTGAACGCCGGTCGGGTCGATCGTCAGGGGCAAATCCTGGTCGAGAGGGCGTTCGGCCTCAAAGATGTAGGTGTAACGACGGCGCGGCTCGACAGGGATCGAGAGACCGGCCATTTCCGCTACGAGACGGGCGCGCGGGCCCGCCGCGTTGATGACCATGCCCGCCGCAATGGTTGCGCCGGACTTCAGGGTCACGCTGTCCACCCTGTCGCCGTCGCGGCCGATCGAGACGGCCTCGTTCTGAAGGTATTCGACACCGTTCTCACGGGCCTTGCGGCGCCACCACTTGACCAGGGCCGGTGCGTTGTAATAGCCCTCGTCAACGGTGTTCAGGCTGCCCAGTTCGATGTCATCGAGGTTGTAGAACGAATATGCGGCGGCGATCTTGTCGGCCGTCAGAATCCGGGTTGCGGAACCGCAGGCGGCCTGCGTTTTCTGATCCCGGATCAGGGCCTCGGACAGCTCCTTGTTGTCGGAGAGGTAGAGGTAACCGAAATTCTGTATCGCCAGATGCGGAACCTCCGGGTCGCCGCCCAGATTGGCGCGGAAGTCCTTCACGTATTCGGCGGCATACTGGCCGATCTTCACGTTGATCTCGGTGGCAAACTGCTGGCGCATGCAGTTGTTTGACGCCTCGGTGGACGTCTGTTCCAGCATGTTGTCCCGTTCGACCACGAGAACGCTGCCGTTGAAGTCTGCGTTGGCGGAGAGGAACCAGGCCACGGCGGAGCCCATGGTGGCGCCGCCGATGATGACGACGTCGTAGGAGTTTTGGCTTGGTTCGGCTTTGATCGCTGGAAGTGTCATGAGCTTAGTCTCTTTCCCGGAGTGGATTGTTTTACGCAAAGTTCTCTCGTGCACTGTCACGTCCGTGACCGCGTCGGCGTTCAGTCAGATTTTAAACGGCTCTGTTACGTGGCGGTTGCGGCCCTCGTGTAAGCGTGCGCCGCCAGGGCGAAGTCGCCGATCGCCAGCCCCCGGAACACGAAGGCGCTGCGCCTCTCTGGAGCAAAGCCGGCCGTCACGCTGCCGGTGACCAGATCCGTCATGTCGCCCTGGACAAGCGTCCGGTCGACCATTGGTTTTTCCATGGCAGCCTCCTGCTGGCTATCGTCGATGATGACCGTGTCGAAGGCGGTCATGCCCTGCGGCATCCACGGGATCGCCAGATCCGTCATCGCCGCAAAAGCACCCGGCTTCAACCAGCGCGCATCGAGGAAGGGCGCCACGTCATAGGAGAGGGTGATCGAGGTCACGATCAGATCGGCGCCTTCCAGCGCCTCCTGCGCAGAAGCGCTCGCCTTGGCCTCGAGTCCCCTTTCGCGGGCGGCCGCACAGAGCTTCTCCACATTCGCGGCGCCACGTCCGAAGGCACGGATCTCGGTCAGGGGGAACAACTCCGCGAAGGCATCGAGATGGCTGTGCGCCTGCACGCCGCAGCCGACAAAGGCAACGCTCGCCGATTGCGGATTCGCGAGCCGCCTGGCAACAACGGCGCTCAGTCCGGATGTGCGTACGGCGGTGATCCAGTTTGCATCCATGACGGCGAGCAACTGCCCTGTCTCGCTGTCGAGCAGCATGATGGCGCCATTGATGCCGGGTAGCCCGCGTGCCGGATTGCGCGGGCTCACAATAACCGATTTGACGGCGATGATCCCGGGGGTGTCGGAAGCTGCAAGCGTTGCCATCATGTAACGGCCGTCACCCGGCAGAATGGAGGCCTTGGGCGCTGCCCAGACCGTGTCTTCAGCCTTGGAGCGCAGCGCGTTTTCGATGCAGCCGATGACGTCGGCCGTGGAAATGCCGAGACCGGAGAGGGTCTCATCCGACAGATACAAAAAGTCCCGTGCTTCGGTCATCTCCCGCATGTCCTCTCATTCCTGGCCGGCCCATCCCCAACTCCGCCTTCTGCGCCTATTGTCCTTACCTGTCTTTGGGGATGCGCGTTGTCGCGCGGAGCACCGCTACCTATACGGAACGTGTGATGCCACCGTCGACCCGAATGTTCTGGCCGGTGATGTAGCCGCCGCCGTCAGAGGCCAGCAGGGCGATCACCGCCGAGATTTCTTCCGTTCTGCCGTACCGCTGCATCGGGATGCGCGAGCGGAACTCTTCTTTTTCCGGCAGGCTGTCGATGAAGCCGGGCAGCACATTGTTCATGCGGATGTTGTCGGCCGCGTATTTGTCGGCAAAGAGCTTCGTGAACGCCGCGAGGCCCGCGCGGAACACGCCGGAGGTGGGAAAGACCGGATCGGGTTCGAAGGCCGCGAAGGTCGAGATGTTGATGATCGAGCCGGACTTCTGCTCCTGCATGATCGGCGTCACCAGGCGGGTCGGACGCACCGCATTCAGGAAGTAGACATCCATGCCGGTGTGCCAGTCCTCATCGCTCAGTTCGAGAACCGCGGCTCTCGGACCATGCCCGGCGCTGTTCACGAGCACATCGACCCGGCCCCATTTTTCCATGGTGAGATCGACAAGACGCTTGAGATCGTCGTTTGACTGGTTCGATCCGGTGACACCGATGCCGCCAAGCTCTTCAGCCAGGGCTTCGCCCTTGCCGGAGGAAGACAGTACCGCGATGTGAAAACCGTCTTCGGCCAACTTGCGCGCCGCGCCGGCGCCCATACCGCTGCCACCAGCGGTGACGATCGCCACTTTTCCGTCATCCATGATCGTTCTCCATTACCGGGTTGTCCGTTGAGTGAGTTAAAGGTGGTGGAAAACTGCGTTCTTGACCAATCATTCCTTGTCGCGCGAGACTGTAGAAATCCTACAGCCTTGGGGAATCTCCGCTTGCGCACGCCACCTCTCAATTCACTGCGAATGTTCGACGCGGCAGCACGTCATCTGAACTTCCGGCTTGCCGCCGAAGAACTGAACCTGACCCAGGGCGCGGTGGCGCAACAGGTTCGCCGGCTTGAAACGGACCTTGGCGTGAAACTCTTCCGTCGCCAGGCGCGCGGGCTGGCGCTGACGCAGGCCGGACGCAACTACAGCTCACCGATACGAAAGGCGCTGCGCCTGGTGGAGGACGCAACGCGAAAGCTCTATCCGGAAAACCTGCGGATCACCCTCAGCGTTCCGCCCTCATTTGCCTCAAAATGGCTGGTCCCGCATCTCAGCTCATTCGCTCAGGCGTATCCCGCCATCGACGTGCAGATCCTGTCGAGCGAGGAGTTGACGGATTTCCGGTCGGACGACGTCGATATGGCGATCCGCCAGGGCCAGCCGCCATTCGGGAAAGGTCTCAGCGCTCGGTTGTTCGCACCGTTGGAGCTATGTGCCGTTTGCAGCCCGGACTACGCCGCGACGACAGGGCCAATCGGGCAGATTGATGATTTCGCGACGCGAAAACTGCTCCACGACAGCCACAGCCATTGGGATGCATTGCTTGAAGGCGCCGGCTTGGGCAGGTCCGCCCACGCGATGCAGTTCAACCAGACGGCGCTCGCCATGAGCGCCGCGGCAAACGGGCAGGGTATCGCACTGGTGCCGAGATTGCTGGCGGAGACTGAACTTGAACAGGGTACGCTGGTGGAGGTCTGGCGGAACACGCCGGCAGACCGGCGCGGCTATTACATCGTGTTCCCCGATGCACAAAGAGAAAATCCCGCGCGACAGGCGATGGTTCAATGGCTTTTGTCCGAGGTGGCGTGCACCGGTGCCGACCAACAGGCGACGGCTGACGCATCTCCGCAATGATCAGCGCTGAATCGTGACTTAAAGCGGGTGCTCCAAACATTCGAAATACAACGCGATTTTAAGCTTCCCGCAGACGCCAGGGATGCGCGGGGGCAAGCCGAAAACGACAAGATTGCATGCAACCCTGAAGGCCGCCGGCCGGCTATTGTCATCGGCCATCCGTGCGTCATGCGCCATGCGCGACACCGCGTCACCACATTGATGCGTACGAAACCGCGCAACCGGCTCGCCCGGGCGCGCCGGTGGTGTTACGATCCCTTCCGTGGAACAGGGGCTGCCGGAGGATGCCGTGGCGCGAAGGCCACGTCCGATGGCGCGATGCGGAAAGGTTTGGAGTGATGGAGATTTTATGGCTTGTTGGGGCGTTCGTTGCCGGTGCGCTGGTGACCTGGATCTATCTTGCAACTCAGCATGGGAAGCGGTTGCGAGACCGCGAGGCGGCGCTCGAATATAAGGCGTCTGAGGCGAAAACGGCACTGGAGGCGGAATCAGCCGGCCACCGCAAAACGCAATCCGCTCTTACCAAGGCGGAAGGCAAGGTCACTGCCGCTGAAGAGAGTGTTGGCGCTCTTGAGATCAAACTGGAAAAAGAGGCGGAGAAGCTCAAGAAAGCCCGCAATGAACAAAGAAAATCCAAGCGCGAGCTGACCAAGGCCGAAGCCGCCGAGGCGGCTGCGAGTGAGCGCGCGGAGACGCTTGAGGCCGATCTTTCGGGCGCGACCACCAAACTGAGCAAGGAGCGCGACGACCACAAGACAACCAAGCAGCAGTTGTCCGAGCTCAAATCCGCCGAGGCTGCGGCGGGCAAGCGGGCCAGTGCCCTCGAATCCGATCTGGAGAAACTCAGCTCGTCGGCGGAAGCAACGAAGGCTGCCGACACAGAGAAGGGCAACAAGCTCAAGCAGCTGCAATCGGAAAACAAGGACCTCGGTTCCCGGTTGAGCGCTGCGGAAGCGGCGCAGGCCAAGGCGGAAAGCGAGCGTGCCGGTCTTGAGGAAAAACTGGAGCAGGCGGAAACTGCCGCCCGATCGGCGGGCGAGGGGGACGACGCGAGGGTCGCCGAACTGCAGCGCAACCTGGAAGAAAACGATGAAGAGCTTGAACGGCTCGAGGCCGAGCTCGCCGCCGCGCGCGAGGAGGTGACGGCGCTCAAGGCATCCGGCCCCTCTGACACCACGCCGGCAGCGGAGGACGCGGAAGAAGAAGTCCGAGCCGAATCAGGAGAAGAGTCTAAAGCCGAGGATCAGGCAGAAGACGAAACCGAAGATGAGGGTGAGGTGCCCGAGACTGAAGCGGCGGCGGAGATGCAGCCACACCAGGCCGAAGAAGCCGGGGGTGCATCGTCTGACGATCTGACCAGTATCAATGGCATCGGCGAGGCCCTGCAGGGCAAGCTGGCCAATCTCGGGATCACGTCGTTCCGCCAGATTGCGGACTTTACGCCCGCCGATATCGAACGCGTGAACACGGTGCTGGATTTTCCCGGCCGGATCGAGCGCGAGCGCTGGGTGGAACAGGCGCTGGCCATCCTGGTGAACTCAGATGAGGGATGATGCGTGTTTTTCAGGTTTGAAAGACATGTCATAAACCAGAGCAGCTGAGGGCTGAACACCGTGGTCCGGGTGCCCGTCACGGCACCCGGACCATCGGATTTTCGGAGCGAAGGCGGTTCTGCGGGCGTCTTTCCCGTCGTGCCCCCGTCGCCGCTCACTCGGCTGGGTGAAAATCAAACCCCTTGTCGGCGTAAAAATAGAACTCGCACGCAGTGTCGGAGACGCAGGCCGTGGCATGCACCGAGCCTGCCGGCACATGCCAGTAAGAGCCGGCCTCCATTTTTGGCGGGTTGGTTTCCCCCTTGAACGGATTGGTCATCACCCCTTTGACGACGACGCCGTGATAGGCGCCCGAATGGGTGTGGAACGGAGTGGTGAAATTCGCCGGGAACTTTCCGAACGTACCGTGTGGGCCGGTCGCCCGGTCGCCATGGGCGGTTGCCATCTGGATGGCCGGATTGATGTTCTCATATTTGAGTTGTGCCGCCGGGGTGACGGTTTCGCCCACCTCGGCCGAAAACACCGTGGTGCTCAGGCCGGCGGCGATGGCGAGTGCGCAGGCGCCGGCAAGAAATGGGCGGACGAAGGGGAAGGGGCGTTTTGCAATGGTCATGTCGGTCTCCGTTTGAAGTGTGCCGTTTGGTAACGGGAGAGCGATAGCGCGGCCGGCCCATGCAATGAATGACTGTTGGTCCTCAAAAACAAACTGTACGTCCGAAATTATCGGATACACTGTTTGAACAGACGCAGCTACACTATATCAGCACCAGAGGCGCACCCTATGGACGACGAGGGACCGATGGACGATCCGCTGAGCGATATCTTCAATCTGATCCGGCTCAAAAGCTGCGTCTATTTCCAGCGCGACTTTCACGGCCCCTGGGGCATGCGCATCGAAGGCACCGGTTTTGCTCAGTTCCATGTGATCACCCGCGGCACCTGCGCGGTGGAAGTGGCGGGGCACTGGCACCCCTGTTCCGTCGGCGATGTGCTGGTGTTTCCACATGGCGACCCTCACACGCTGGCCGACCGCGCCGGGCAGGAGGCCATAGCCGGGTCGGAAGTCATGGCGTCGTTTGCGGGCGAGGCGCCACTGTTCGCCGAGGGCAACACGTCCACACGGCTGATCTGCGGGCATTTTGAGTATCGCGGCGATCTGATCCATCCCGTCACCGCTGAACTGCCTGGCTGTTTACACCTGTGCGGCCTCGATCTCGGCGGAGCGGACACGCTGTCGGCATTGCCATTGTTGATGGCCGAGCTTGCCACGCCCGCCGCCGGCACCCGGTCGCTGGTCGAGCGCTATGCTGAGATCCTGCTGATCCAGGTGCTGCGGGTTCATGCGGCGCGGGGCGGCCGGGCTCCGGGCTTTCTCGCCGCGGTCACCGACCATCGACTGTCGCGCGCTCTGGTGCGCATCCACCGCGACTTCGCGGCCGACATCGGCCTGGAGGATCTGGCGTCCGACGCGGCGTTGTCGCGTTCGGTCTTCGCCCAGCGCTTTCGGGACGTGGCCGGAATGGCGCCCATCGCCTATCTCACCAAGTGGCGCATGCTGACCGCGGGCGACCTGCTTACGTCATCCAGCCTCACCATAGCTCATGTTTCGGAAAAGGTCGGGTATGCCTCCGACATCGCTTTCACCCGCGCCTTCAAGCGCGAGTTCGGCGTCACCCCGTCGGCCTACCGGCGTCACTCCTGAACTCTTGCCATTGTGACAGCCCGGGTCACGGACATGTGACATTCCTGCCACATGTCTGTGCAATTGCGCCGTGCGCCATGCGGCATTCTGTACACACACCTGTACGAATTGATTGCAATCAAAGTTCCTGATGCCCCTGCCTGCTTCAGTCAGGCATTCAAGGAATCGGTCGGCCACCGGGTGCCGTCCGGACAACGGGCAGGGGAGCAACATGCCTGACAGTTTTCTGAAATCGATTGCCGCCGTGGTTCTTGCCATTGCGGTGTACACGGCCGCACCGGTTACCGGGCAGGCCGCTGATCTCTTTACCGAAACGTCCGTTGACGATCCATGGGCCGGCACCAAATGGCTGATCCGGGGCCGGGTGATCGGCATGATCCCGGATGAGAACGACGGCCGTCTCGGTGGCGCGCCTGCGGGGCTTGGGGTCAACGAGGCGGTCATGCCCGAGCTCGATTTTTCGTACTTCCTGAACGACAATTTCGCGCTTGAGCTGATCCTTGCCGCCACGCCGCATGACGTCACGCTGGCCGGAGTCGGCAAGATCACCGAACTCTGGGTGCTGCCGCCAACCCTGACCCTTCAATACCATCACCACATGGGTGCGTTTAAACCATATGTCGGTATCGGCGTGAACTACACCATCATCCTCGACAGCGACGCCACCGCCGCTATCGGTGGCATCGACAGCTGGGACGATGCCTTCGGCTTCGCCCTCCAGTTCGGCTTCGATTATGCTCTCGACGAGCGCTGGAGCCTCAACATGGACGTCAAGAAAATATGGCTCAATCTCGACGCCAATGTCACCGCAGCGGGCATCCCCGCAACCGTCGATCTCGATCCGTGGGTGGTTGGCGCCGGCCTCGGTTACCGGTTTTAGAGAGATGTCTGCGGGCCGGCAGGTGTTGCCTGGCACCACCCGCAGAGTTTCAGCACCCACAGAACATCGGCATCTCACAAATCGAAAATGCGGTCCCCGGGCGCCAGCCCGGGGGCGGTCATAAGAACGACGTTTTCCACTGCGTCCCGCCCGGCCGGATGGTGTCTCTGCGGAACCCTGCACACGTCATAAGTGAAAATTAACGACACGGTCCTACACTTGCGAGTGCGCAGGTTTTTGAAGGGCCGCCGGCATGGTGCGCCTGGGGCGACTTATATGCTGACAGAAACGTCACAATCGCACTCGATTACCGACCTCCTCAGAGGCGTCTCGGAGACCCTTTCGGGCGTGGTGGGCAAGGCCTATTTCGCGCGGCTGACGCAGTTTCTTGCAGAGCGCCTCAATGTCGAGTTCGTCGTTGTCGGCGAGCTCGTTGAGGGCGATACCGCCAAGATTCGCGCACTCGCCCTGTTCGCCGATGGCGAAGTCCAGGAAAACACCGTTTATGACCTCGCCGACACACCGTGCGAGCATGTGATCGCCAGCAAGGCGATATTCATTCATGACCGAAACGTTCAGCCTGACTACCCCAAGGACACCATGCTGCGGGAACTGGGCGTCGAAGGCTATGTTGGCGCACCCCTGATCGGATCCGATGGCAAGGTGCTGGGCCTGCTCGCGGTACTGACGCACGAGCCGGTGAGAGATCCCGAGACCATCGCCAATCTGTTCGATCTCGTCGCCTGGCGTACCGCCGCGGAGATTGAACGGAGCCGTTCCAACGCGGCGTTTCGCGCCGGACAGGAACGTTTCCGGGACTTTGCCGAATGCTCCTCCGACTGGTTCTGGGAGATGGACGCGGATTTGCGTTTCTCCTACTTTTCGGAGCGCTTCCTTGAAGTGTCCGGCGTCGCACCTGAGCGTCTGCTCGGCAAGACCCGTGAGGAAACCGGCATTCCAGGTGTCGACGAGAAACTGTGGCGTCGGCATCTCCGCGATCTGAACGCCCATCGCCCATTCCGTGATTTCTCCCACCCGCGCACCAGGCCCGACGGCTCCATTGTCTGGCTGTCGATCAGCGGTCAGCCCTATTTCGGCCCCGACGGCACGTTCATGGGCTACCGCGGCGTCGGCAGCGATATCACCCGGCTCAAGGAGACCGAGGCGGCGCTGCGGCACGCCAAGACATCCGCCGAGGTCGCCAGCAAGGCCAAGTCCGACTTCCTTGCCACCATGAGCCACGAAATTCGCACCCCGATGACCGGTGTTATCGGCATGGCGCAGTTGCTCCTTGGTACTCCGCTCGCGCCCGATCAGCAGCACCAGGTGGAGACCATCATCTCCTCGGGCACCGCGCTCCTCACCATCCTCAACGATGTGCTCGATCTGTCGCGCCTTGAAGCCGGCAAGCTCGAGATCGAGGCCACCGACTTTGCCCTCGCCGGCATGATCAAGGGTGTCTCCGACCTGCTCGTCGGCAAGGCGCAGGAAAAGGGGCTCGACCTGATATGCGATCTCGATGCGAGCCTGCCGCAACAGATCTGCGCCGACAACATGCGCGTGCGCCAGGTGCTGATCAACCTGATCGGCAATGCCATCAAGTTCACCGAACGCGGTGAGATCCGGCTTAATGTGAGCCGCGTCGAGGATGGCAAGGACCATGTGCTCCTGCAGTTCGATGTCATCGACAGCGGCATCGGCATCGCGGCCGAACATGTCGACCGCCTGTTCGGGAAGTTTGAGCAGGTCGATGCGTCGAGCTCCCAGCGTCACGGCGGCAGCGGCCTTGGCCTTGCGATTGCAAAGCAGCTGGTCGAGCGCATGGGCGGCGAGATCGGAGCCGAGAGCGCGGAAGGGAGCGGCAGCCGGTTTTGGTTCACGCTTCCCGCGCAGATGGCGGCGCAGCCCGCCGAACCGCAACGCCGCGGTGAGGCGCAAGAGACATTTCTGCCGTCCCGCCACCTGAAGCTTCTGATCGCGGAAGACAATCACGTCAATCAACTGATTCTCACCGCAATGCTTGGGCGCTTGGGCCACCAGCTCGACATCGTGGCGAACGGCGAGGAGGCCGTGGAGGCAGCACGGCGTGGCGGCTATGACGCCGTTCTCATGGACATGCGCATGCCGAAGATGGACGGGCTCTCGGCGACCCGCGAGATCAGGCGCCTCGATGGCGCTGAAGGGGCTGTTCCGGTTATTGCTGTGACCGCAGATACGATGTCGCGTTCGCCGCAGGAACTTCGAAGCGCCGGCATGACCGGTTGCGTGACCAAACCGATCAGCCAGAGACTTCTCCTCGAAGAGATCGATAAGGTGATCGGAGAGGCCGTGCACATACCGGCCTCCCAGGGGGCGGAGGGCGGCGCGGCCAAGGCCTGAATCGGGAACCTGACGGCGGCTCTGGACAAACGGCCGTGCAGGGCACAGAGTAGTTTCCTTCCAAGATCAAACTGCGCTTAACCGAAATCGGTTGAGCGTGGATCATTTGATCTTTTCTATGAGATCGAGCAGCTTGCCTGCGTCCTGTGGGACGCAGGCTGCTCTCGCCAGTGCCGATTCTTTCTCAGGGCCACCGCACGCCAGCTATGCCGCCGTCTTCCGAGCCCGCCGACCAGCCCATCTGGCTGATCCCCCTCGTTGTCGCTTCGGCGCTCTTCATGGAGAACATGGATTCAAGCGTGATCGCCACGTCGCTGCCGGCAATCGCCACCGATCTCGGCGAAGACCCGGTGATTCTCAAGCTGGCCCTGACCAGCTATCTCCTGTCTCTGGCGATCTTCATACCCTTGAGTGGCTGGTGTGCCGACCGTTACGGCGCACGCACCGTGTTTCAGGTTGCCATCGCGATTTTCATCGCCTCGTCGCTGGGCTCCGCCATGGCGGATTCGCTGCTGGAGCTGGTGGTGGCGCGCTCCGCGCAAGGGGTCGGCGGGGCCATGATGGTGCCGGTCGGCCGGCTCATTCTGCTGCGCTCGGTTCCCAAGGCGAGAATGGTCAACGCGCTTGCCTGGCTGACCATACCGGCGCTTGTCGGCCCGCTCATCGGACCGCCGCTCGGTGGCTACATCACCACCTATTACGACTGGCGCTGGATCTTCTGGATCAACGTGCCAGTGGGCGTGCTCGGCATCGTGCTGGCGCGCGCCTTCATGCCCAACGTCCGCGGCGAAGGCCTGGAACCGCTTGACTGGACCGGCTTTGCCCTGTCGGGCCTCGGCCTGTCCACCCTGATCTTCGGTTTCACCGTGGCGGGCCGCGATATTCTGCCCCCATGGGCGGCTCCGGCGATGATCGCCTGCGGTGCGGTGCTGCTTGCGGCCTATGTGGTGCACGCCCGCCGCACTGCTTATCCGATCATCGACCTCAAGCTGCTGACCTTCGCCACTTTCCGCACGTCGGTTGTGGGGGGCGGCCTGTTCCGCCTTGGCATCGGCGCCATTCCGTTCCTGCTGCCGCTCATGCTGCAGGTCGGCTTCGGGCTCGATGCCTTTCAGACCGGTATCATCACCTTTGCCGGCGCGTTCGGGGCACTGACCATGAAATTCACCGCCGGCGCCATTCTGCGGCGCTGGGGATTCCGTGCCGTGCTCACGGTCAATGCCCTGATCTGCGGCGCTTTCCTCGCTCTCTATGCGCTGTTCACACCACAAACGCCGCATCTTCTCATTGCCTTGGTGCTGCTTGCCGGCGGTTTCTGCCGCTCGCTGCAGTTCACCTGCCTCAACGCGGTTGCCTATGCGGACACGCCGGAGAATCTCATGAGCCGGGCAACGGCGCTGGTCGCCGTGGCCCAGCAGTTGTTCCTGTCGGCCGGCGTGGCGCTTGCCGCCTTCATTCTGGAGACGACGCAAAGCATGCGCGGTGCGGTGGAGCTGGGTTCGGAAGACTTCGCCATAGCCTTCTATGTCATCGCCGTGCTGACCGCGACGGCGGCCTTCGTTCACTGGCGGCTTGCGCCCGACGCCGGCGTCGAAATCTCCGGCCACGACGCCGCCCGCGCGGTGCGCTGGTTTCGCTCATAGGCCGCCGGCCCATAACCAAAACGTTACCGTTGGAAGGCTGGACTTTCAACATTGCCTTCACCAAAGTCCGCACCACAGCATAAGAAAAAGGAATGACCCATATGCCCTGGACTTTCCGCCGCCTGGTGTTCGGCGCGCTGGCTCTGGCTTTCGTATCGGCCGGGGAGGCGGGTCCAGGCCCCTATCAGGACTATTACATCCTGCGCCATGCCGACTATGAAGCCGCCACCGGATGTTCGGTTAGTGCCAGCACCTATGTGCGGTCCCTGCAGGCGGCAACGGACTTCCTGGTCTTTGAAGGCGCCCGCAGCAAGCAGAACACCGCGCGCGGCTATGCGCGACGGCACACCCGTCCCCTGTTCGCGGACCTGCGCTACAAGTATCCCGCCACCGACGGGTTTCTCGAAGAACGTTGCATGCATCCCTCGTTGCGTCGCATCGCCGTCGCGCTCGGAATGCTCGACGCGCAAGGCCGCTTTCCCGATCCGACGTCTGGCCACAAGGAACACGTGGGCCCTGATTCTGCACGGTATGCCAACGATCCGGTTGATGCCGGCAGCTTCCCGATCATTGCGCGCGACGATTATTCTACGCGTACCGGCTGCGGGGTTTCTGCTGACAGTTACAAGGGTTACGCCGCTGCATTTGACTGGGTCGTGTTCGGAGGCGGGTACGAGGACAGAGCCCGCGATGGCATGCGTGTGCTTCTTGACGAGCTTGCCGCCGCTTCGCCATCGGATGACGGCGGTATCGCCACCGCCTGCATGATCCCGGCGATCACCAAAATAGCTGCGGTTCTCGGCCTGCTCGACGCGCACGGGCGCTATATATTGCAGAAGTGAGTTGCGACGTCCGTGCGGTGACATCTCTCTGGACTTGTCGCTGTCGCCGCCCCACACTCTGCGGCCTCACCTTGCCTCTGGGGGGCGGAGCAAAATTCATGTGCGGTATTGTTGCAGGAGTGTTCCGCAAGCCGGCGGACGAGCAGGCGCTTGAGCGGGCCATGGACCGGCTCACCCATCGCGGACCGGATGCGCGCGGCCGCTGGCTTTCGGAAGACCGCACCTGGGCGCTCGGCCACACCCGGCTCTCCATCATCGGCCTCGACAACGGCGCGCAGCCCATGGCGGCGGCGGAGGGCGCCGTGCAGATGGTGGTGAACGGCGAGTTCTACGGCTATCGCGCCATCCGCGACCGGCTGCGCGAAGAAGGCGCCCGGTTCGCCTCGGACTCCGACAGCGAAATCGCACTCCACCTTTATCTCGCCAAGGGCGTCGGTGCGGTTCAGGAACTGCGCGGCGAGTTCGCCGTCATCATTGCCGATCGCCGCAACAACACCATGATCGCGATCCGCGACCGGTTCGGCATCAAGCCCTTGTTCTACGCGGTGCATGACGGCAACGTGGTCTTCGCCTCCGAGATCAAGGCGCTGCTGGCGCTCGGCGTGCCGGCGCGCTGGGATCACGAGGCGGCCTACCAGGAAGCCTTTTTCTTCCGCCCGCACGAGCGCACGCTCTTTGCAGGCATCCACACTGTGCCGCCCGGCCACTACATGATTGCCCAGAACGGCGAGGTTCGGGCCTATCCTTACTGGGATCTGGACTTTCCCACCCAGGCGGAACTCTCGAGGGACACAAGATCCGACGATGAGATCGTAACCGGGTTCCGCGAGGTTCTGGGGGAGGCGGTGCGCGAGCGTCAGGTGGCGGACGTGGAGGTCGCGTCTTACCTGAGCGGCGGCATCGACTCCTGCGCCGTACTGGGTCTTGCGCAGGAGGAACTCGACCGTCCAATTCGCGCTTTCACGCTCACGTTCGACGATGCCGTCTATGACGAGTCCGCGCTTGCCGAGCAGCAGGCCGCCCATGTCGGCGCTACGTTCCATCCTGTGCCGGTCACGACGCAGGATCTCGCATCGCACTATGCCGATGCGATCTGGCATTCCGAAACCACCTTCGTCAACGGTCACGGGATCGCCAAATACATGCTGAGCCGGGCGGTGCGCGACGCGGGTATCAAGGTGGTGTTCACGGGCGAGGGCGCCGATGAAATGCTGGGCGGCTATCCGCCCTTTCGCCGCGACGTTCTGCTCTACAACTCCGAGGGCCAGGACCCGGCGACGATTGATCGATTGCTGGCGGAAATGAGCGCGTCGAACGAGGCGAGCCGCGGCCTTCTCACCACCGACCGCGAGGCGCCGGAGGAACTCGGCTCCGTCACCCGCCGGCTCGGATGGGCGCCATCGTGGATCGAGATCTTCTCGCATATGGGCCTGAAGACAACGGCGCTGTTCCGGCCCGAATTTCTTGCCGGTCTCGAGGCAATGGACCCTTACGAGTCCGGGCTCGCCCGGCTTCCGCTCGATCAGCAGGTCATCGGCCGTGATCCGCTCAACCAGTCGCTCTATCTGTGGGCTCGGGTTCAGATGCCCAACTTCATTCTCACTTTCCTGAGCGACCGTATGGAAATGGCCCATTCGATCGAGGGCCGGGTTCCGTTCCTCGACCACAAGGTGGCGGAATATGCCGCCGGCATCCCGATACACATGAAGATCAACGGCATGCGTGAAAAGCATGTTCTGCGCGAAGCGGCCCGCGACGTGATCATCGAGCCGGTCTACAACCGTGAGAAACATCCGTTCATGACACCGCCGGCGCGCGGCGACGAAGACGACGCCATGTTCGAACTCTTCGGCGACAGCTTCTGCTCGGATGCGTTCGATGATCAGCCGGTGTTCGACCCCGACGCCATCCGTGCACTCTATGCTTTTGCGCCTGAAAGCACGGCGGAAGAGCGCCTTGCCCGCGACGCGCTGTTTCACCGGGTGCTGAGCGCCACCGTACTGCACGAACGTTTCGGGATGTCGACCTAAAGCGCATCACATCGCATTGAGATCGCAGCATACCGGTATGACCGGCACCGACGCCGCGTTGGGCAGGGTCAGCACCATACTGACGATGGCCGCAATGGTCCCCGGATGGGTCAGTTCCATATCGTGATCCTGGTCATCGCCCGCCATGTCGGTGGCGGT
>JAJFHL010000305.1 GCA_021775615.1 Hyphomicrobiales bacterium | reverse complement strand
ATCGGTGTCAATGACGAAGGCCGTGCCGGAATTGTCGTCGGCGTGACCGATGACCTGACATCGAACTACAATGCGGTCGATCTGGTGCAGGTCGGCGCCGAAGTCCTCGGCGGCAAAGGCGGCGGCGGCCGTCCCGACATGGCGCAGGCCGGCGGCCCGGACGGCGGGCAGGCCGACGCGGCGCTTACGGCGATCAGCGTCCGTATCGGCGAGCTCGCCGGCGCGGCTTGACCGTCCGGCGGCCTGCGCGGTTTTGAGGCCGGAGCAATGACTGATGTGAGCAATCGCGAGCCTGCAAAAACGCCGAGCCTGCGGCTTTGGCTGCATGATGTTCTGGAAGCCGGCCACAGCGGCAACCGCATCAGCCTGTGCGTCGATTCCTTCCTGTTCGCTCTCATCATCATCAACGTTATCGCCTTCGCTCTCGGCACCGTGGAGCGGGTTCACGTGCGCTATGGTCACCTGCTGGAGTGGCTGAACCTGGTTTCGGTCGCGATATTCACGGTCGAGTATCTCGCGCGGCTCTGGGTCTGCGTCGAGTTCCTTCCCCTGCGTCACCTGCCGGGCTGGAAGGCGCGGCTCAAGTTCGCCTTCCGGCCGTTGATGATTGTCGACTTCCTGGCGATCGCACCGTTCTATCTCAGTGTGTTTCTGCAGATCGACCTGCGGGTCCTGCGGGTGTTCCGGCTGGTGCGTTTTCTCAAGCTGGCGCGGTACTCGCCGGCCCTGCAGACCCTCGGCAAGGTTGTGGTCAACGAACGCCATGCGCTTGGCGGTGCGGCAATCGTCATGTGCGCGCTTCTGCTGTTTGCATCGACCGTGATGTATTTTCTCGAACGCCACGTGCAGCCCGAGGTGTTTGGCAGTGTTCCGGCCGCCGCCTGGTGGGCGGTGGCGACGCTGACCACGGTGGGCTATGGCGACGTCACCCCGGTCACTGAATTCGGCAAGCTCTTCGGCGGTCTGATGATGATCTTCGGGCTCGGCATGTTCGCCCTTCCCATCGGCATCATGGCAACCGGCTTCGCCCAGGAAATCAACCGCCGCGAGTTCGTCGTCACCTGGAGCATGATTGCCAAAGTGCCGGTGTTCGAACGGCTCAAGGCCCGCACGATCGCCAATGTCATGGGCGTGCTCAAGTCGCAGACCTTTCCGGTCAACGGCATCATCATCCGTGACAGTGACCATGTGGATGCGATGTATTTCGTCACCGCCGGCGAAGTCGACGTGTTGACCAGGGAAGGCGAACATCGTTTGCTCGAACCGGGCCATTCCTTCGGAGAAGCCGCCCTGTTCGGCGAAGACTTCTCCCACGTTGTGTCGGCCACGGCGATGACCCGCAGCGACCTCCTGGTGCTCGAGCGCCACGACTTCGAACTGCTTCGGCAGCACGACCCGGAACTGGAGGCCGAACTGCGCAAATCCTCGCCAGATTATGTCCGGCGCATGATGGCCGAGGCCGACCGCAAGACGACGGAAGAGGACGACGGATAACCGTCCTCAGCCGGATAACCGACCTCAGTCGGATAACCGACCTCAGCTCATCGCCTTCTGCAGGTTCTCGTCGATCTTGTCGAGGAAACCGCCGGTTGAAAGCCATTCCTGCTCGGGGCCGACCAGCAGGGCCAGATCCTTGGTCATGTGGCCGTCCTCGATCGAGCCGACGACGACATCTTCAAGGGTCTGGGCGAAACTTGCGAGGGCGTCATTGCCGTCGATCTTGGCACGCCGCGCAAGGCCACGTGTCCAGGCGAAAATGGATGCGGTCGAATTGGTGGACGTTTCCTTGCCTTCCTGGTGCAGCCTGTAGTGCCGTGTGACGGTGCCGTGTGCGGCCTCCGCCTCCAGGGTCTTGCCGTCGGGTGTCATCAGAACGGAGGCCATCAGGCCAAGCGACCCGAAGCCCTGGGCCACCGTGTCCGATTGCACGTCGCCGTCATAGTTCTTGCAGGCCCACACGAAGCCACCGGACCATTTCAGCGCACAGGCCACCATGTCGTCGATGAGGCGGTGCTCATAGGTGAGCCCGGCCTTGTCGTATTGCGCTTTGTACTCGGCGTTGAACACCTCTTCGAACAGATCCTTGAACCGTCCGTCATAGGCCTTGAGGATGGTGTTCTTGGTGGAGAGGTACACCGGCCAGCCAAGATCGATGCCGTAGGCGAAACAGGCGCGGGCGAAGTCGCGGATCGAATCATCGAGGTTGTACATCGACATGGCGACGCCGGCGCCGGGAAAGTCGTAGACCTCGTGCTCGATCGTTTCAGAACCGTCCTCGGCTTCCCATTTGATGGTCATCTTGCCCTTGCCCGGCACGACAAAATCGGTGGCGCGGTACTGGTCGCCGAAGGCATGACGGCCGATGACGATGGCCTCGGTCCAGCCGGGCACCAGGCGGGGCACGTTGGAGCAGATGATGGGCGAGCGGAAAACGGTTCCGCCCAGGATGTTACGGATGGTTCCGTTGGGCGAGCGCCACATCTTCTTGAGGCCGAATTCCTCGACCCGCTGTTCATCAGGCGTGATGGTGGCGCATTTGACGCCGACGCCATGTTCCTTGATGGCATGTGCCGCATCAATGGTGATCTGGTCGTCGGTTTCGTCGCGCGCCTCGATGCCGAGGTCGTAATATTTCAGGTCGACGTCCAGATAGGGCAGAATCAGTTTGTCCTTGATCATCTGCCAGATGATGCGGGTCATCTCGTCGCCGTCGAGTTCAACGACCGGATTTTCAACCTTGATCTTTGCCATGGGGAGGGGCCTCGGCTTTCTGGGGTGCACTGGGTCAGGTGGTTGGATGCGGCACCGACAAAGACGGTTTGGCGCCGCGAAAAACGCGCGCTTCCTATAGCACTCCAAACCGTCCGGTCAAACCCTACCAAGGGCAGATGTTCCATTGGGGGTGGCAAAGATGGCTGCTGCTGCATCCATCCAATGCGCGGTGTGGCGGTCCGGTGAAGACTGTGGTCGCCTGGATAAGGGGCGGCTGTTCGCCGGCAGACGCGGTGCCCGCGGCCTGCTCAGTATTCCAGCGGGCTCACATCCTTGTTCTTCTTTATGGGGCTCTCGGTTTTGTTGGACACCAGAGGCGCGAACTTAATGCCGCATCCCTTTCGTTTGGATGCTTCCTCGATTGCGTGGCGCTCACCGATCAGCTGGGCGTATTGCTCGGCTTCCGGCCCGTCTCCCTTGACGAAGAAGGCCGCCGGCCAGAACAGGACAATCGCCACACCGGTGAGAACCGCATCGTCCGTCGAGCGATCCTGCACCTTGCCGGCAATTCGCTGTGCTTCCAGGGAAACCCGCCGGCCCTTTGCGCGCAGTGACGCGCAGGAATGGCCGGAATACTTGAACGAGGAAATATGCGCCGGTTCGATGCCGCCCGGTGAACTGGCACAAGCCGACAGAAGCGCGCCGCCCACCACGACCGCACCAAGGGCCACTGCCGTCTTAAGTCTGCTTTTTGAAGCCAACATGAAACTCAACCCCCGTTTTGCCCTGCACCGGCCGTTTTTTGTCCCACATGGCCACGTGCAACCCGCTAAATGACTTGGATATGTCCAAAAAAATTGCAATTTTTGCGGGCAAAATGCAAGCGCTAGTTGGCCGGACAACCCCAAGATCACCTGAAGATTTTGGCCTGGAAGATACCGGCGGGCAGGGCAGGGGCAGCACAGGGCCCCGATCGTGACTTGCATCCGGTTTTGCAGTTGTTTGCGCTTTTTTGGATGCCTGTGGCACGCCGATGGCGTATTCACTCGCAGAGAATCTGGTGCGCGGCCGTCGCGCGCCCAACCATGTCTGCCCGGGAGCATCCGGGCGCGTTGATCTGGAGACCCCACAGGTGGCCGGAACTGATCAAACCCTTGAAGCCGTGAGCGGCGGTCCGGTTATCATCCTCGCCGAGCCGCAACTGGGCGAGAACATCGGCACGTCGGCGCGGGCGATGGCCAATTTTGGCCTTAACGAACTGCGCCTCATCCGGCCGCGCGACGGCTGGCCAAACGATTACGCCTACAAGGCTGCGTCGGGCGCGGATTGGGTGATCGAGGGGGCACAGGTGTTCGAGCGCGATGAAGCCGCGATCTCGGGCCTGCATTATGTCTATGCATCGACGGCGCGGCCACGCGATATGGTGAAGCCGGTGATTACCCCCGAACAGGCCGGGCTCGACATGCGCGCGCGCATTTCCGACGGTCAGAGGGTGGGCATCCTCTTCGGCCGCGAACGCGCCGGCCTCAGCAACGATCAGGTCGCGCTTGCGGACATGATCATCACCGCACCCGTCAATCCCGCCTTTGCGTCTTTGAACCTCGGGCAGGCGGTTCTTCTGATTGCTTATGAATGGTTCAAGCGGGGCGAGGTGACGCTTGGCGATGGCAGACGCGAGCTCGGCCCTCATGACGCTCCTGGCCTGAAGATGCCCGGAACGTGGCCGGCGACAAAGGAAGAACTGGTTGGATTCTTCGAGCATCTCGAAAGCGAACTGGACGCGTCGGGATTTCTGCTGCCGGTAGAGAAACGGCCGGCCATGGTGCGGAACATCCGCAACATGTTCCAGCGCACGACACCGACCGAGCAGGATGTGCGGACGCTGCGTGGCATCGTCTCCTCCCTGACACGAACGCATTTGAGGAAGAACCAGAAACGGTGATGGGTGCGAAGGGTTCGACAATTCTGGTGTTTGATTCGGGAATGGGGGGCCTGACCGTCGCGGGTGCTGTCCGACGCTGTATGCCCGAGGCGCGGATATGCTATGCAGCGGACACGGCAGCCTTTCCGTATGGCGCCTGGGACGAGCCGCGTCTGATTGAGCGGATTTGCGCCGTGACCGGCCGATTGATCGACGAGGCGACCCCCGATGCGGTGATCATCGCGTGCAATACCGCCAGTACCGTGGCGCTGGACCAGTTGAGAAGCCGATTCAACGTTCCCTTCGTAGGCACTGTACCGGCGATAAAACCGGCCGCCGAACAAACCGGTTCCGGCGTCATCGGCGTGCTGGCGACGGAGGGTACCGTGTCGCGTGAATACACCAGGGCGCTCGTCGACACCTTTGCCTTTCATTGCGAGGTTGTCCTGCATGGCAGCGCAGGGCTGGCGGCCCTGGCGGAGCAAAAAATGCGCGGCGAACAGGTGTCCGTGACGGCGGTGGGCGACGAAATCGCTCCCGTATTTGTGGACCGGGGCGGGCAGCGCACGGATGTCGTGGTGCTGGGGTGCACGCATTACCCGTTGCTGCTCGACGAGATGCGCGCGGCGGCGCCCTGGCCGTGCAGGTTCATCGATCCCGCCGATGCCATCGCGCGCCGCGTTCTGGACGTGACGTCGCGGGCTGCCGCGTCCGGCCGCGCCGCCGGCGGAGGCATCGCCTATGTGACCGGTGGCAATGGGCTGAAGAACGCGGATGTGTTCACATCCTTCGGATTCGAAAACACCGAACTGGTCGATCTGCCGGTTGCAGCGGGCGTTTGACAAGCCGGTGCGGGCGCGCTATCAGGGCGCCGGTCGCGAGTCCTATTTGGGCTCGCGCTTTTTCGCCTGTTCGTGATCCGGTATCGGTCTGATGCCGGATCTGTCGGTCGCTTGAGGCGGCAGAGGAGGACGGGCTCTATAATCGGCGCGGTGTTCGAGCTGCGCCACCCATTGACGTAACATGCTTTTAGAGGATCAACATGTCGAAACGCATCCGTGCGAAATACAAGATCGATCGCCGTCTTGGCGAGAACATCTGGGGGCGGCCCAAGAGCCCCGTCAACAAACGTGAATACGGCCCCGGCCAGCATGGCCAGCGGCGGCGCAGCAAACCTTCGGACTTCGGTATTCAGCTGCGCGCCAAGCAGAAGCTGAAAGGCTACTACGGCAACATCACGGAAAAGCAGTTCAAGGGCATCTATAACGAGGCCGTGCGTCTTAAGGGCGACACCAGCGAAAACCTGGTCGGCCTTCTGGAGCGCCGTCTGGACGCGGCGGTCTACCGCGCCAAGTTCGTGCCGACCGTGTTCGCCGCGCGCCAGTTCATCAATCATGGACATGTGAAGGTGAACGGCCGCCGCACCAATATCCCGAGCTACCGATTGAAGGTCGGGGATGTGGTCGAAGTGAAGGAAAAGTCGCGCGAAATCCCGATGGTTCTGGAAGCCGGGCAGAGTCCTGAGCGTGATGTGCCCGACTATGTCGACGTCGACTACAAGAAGATGACGGTTTCAATGAACCGCATCCCAGCGCTGGGTGATGTGCCATATGCGGTGCAGATGGAGCCCAATCTGGTGGTCGAGTTCTACTCGAGATAGAAACACCAAAATTGCCCGTAGGCGAACGAAATTCAGAGCCGCATCGACATCCGATGCGGCTTTTTTTCATACGTCTTCTCGACGCTTGAACAAGAATTGCTCAGCAGTTTCAATGGTTAATGCATGGTAAAGAGATATTCATCTATGCGTTAGCAAATTGTTAGACGGACTTAGCCCAAATTTCGATTCACTTGCATACAAACTAGCTGGGGAGTTGGGAATGGGTATTGTGGGCAAGGTGGCTGCGGCTGCCGCCATAGTGGTGTGCGGCAGCGTGTTTTCGCTGGCTCTCGCCGGTTCGGACGATCAGAGCGATGCGCATGCGGACAAAGCACAGCTCCATAAGTTGATCGCGGACTACCAAAGACCGGCATCGATCCCGTTTCCCGAAGACAATCCTTACAGCGACGCCAAGTCGGAACTCGGCAAAATGCTGTTCTTCGATCCGCGCCTGTCGGTTTCGAACCTGATTTCCTGTGCCACATGCCATAATCCGAGCTTCGCGTGGGAAGACGCGCAACCGCTCGGTTCCGGCGACAAGATGGGGCAGCTCGGGCGGCACACGCCTACCATTCTGAACCTTGCCTGGAGCGAGGTCTTCTTCTGGGACGGCCGTGCGGACAGCCTTGAGGAGCAGGCGCTCGGACCCATCGCGGCGGCTGCGGAAATGGCGCAACCGCTCGACGAGCTTGTCGACGAACTGAACGCCATCGAAGGCTACAAGACTGCTTTTGAGGCTGCATTTCCAGGTGAGGGCATAAGCGAAGACAATATTGCCATGGCGATCGCGACCTTCGAGCGCACGGTTGTTTCGAACCTCTCCGCCTTTGACCGCTGGGTGCGGGGCGACGGCCAGGCCATAAGCGCGAGTGCACAGCGCGGTTTCGTG
Organism: Hyphomicrobiales bacterium; assembly: GCA_021775615.1. GTDB lineage: Bacteria > Pseudomonadota > Alphaproteobacteria > Rhizobiales > JAJFHB01 > JAJFHM01. The sequence goes on along the minus strand of JAJFHL010000305.1, from coordinate 3,060 downwards.
GTGTTCAACAAGAAGGCCCGCTGTGCCAACTGCCACTCCGGCTGGAACTTCACCGATGACAGCTTTCACGATATCGGGCTGGCGTCGGACGACCCCGGTCGCAGCGAGGTCCTGGGTGGCGATATCCTCAAACATGCCTTCAAGACCCCCGGCCTGCGCAACATCGTTGAACGCGCGCCCTATATGCATGACGGATCGCTGCAAACGCTGAGTGAGGTCGTCGATCACTATGACAACGGTTTCGTTGAGCGCGACAGCCTGTCGGAAGAAATGCAACAGCTCGGTCTGACCGGCGACGAGAAGACCGACCTTATTGCCTTCCTGAAAACCTTGAGCAGCAACGATGATCCGATAGATCTGCCGGTGCTTCCCAACTGATCAAACTGCAATTTGACGGAGTGAATGATATGCCTGTTCGCCATAAAAATGTTCTTGCCGGATTCGGTGTCGTGTGCGTGCTCGGGGTTGCCGGGATAAGTGTGGCGCTCGCCGCCGCCAATCATGAAGTGCTTGAAGCCGATAAGAAGTTCTCGGCCAAGACACTCGAAATCTCGGTTGGCGATACGGTCACTTTCGTCAACAACGACTCGATCAAACACAACATCACCATCAAGAAAATGAAGTTCAACAGCGGCCTGCAGGAGCCCGGCAGGGACGTTGAGGTGATGTTCGACAAGAACGGAAAGTTCAAGGTTCGCTGCGGTATTCATCCGAAAATGAAGCTGAAGGTCGTCGTGAACTGATCCTTCCTTGAACTCCATCGCTGCGCGGTTCCATGTCAATATCCAAGAAACTGCTGGGTGCATTCTTCTCCCTGACCCTGATCACCCTGTCGCTCGGTGTCTACGCCGCGTGGTCGATTACCTATATGGCCGGCATTGCCTACGACATCTACGACAGGAATCTGATGTCGGTGAACCACGCCCGCGCCGCCGCAATTGAGCTGAACCGGACCAGGATGCTGCTCTTGCAGTTCGGTCTGGGGCGCGAAGAGCTTAAGCTGGAGGTGGCAGGGGCGGACCTGTCTTTCCAACCGGCCGACGCGATCATGACAGGTTCCGTGACGCCGGCCGTGCCCGAACAGCCCGACAACGATGCGGGTGTAAGCGAGCGGCAAAGGCTCATTGCCGCGGCACGCCGGGAGTTCGGTGAACCGGCGATGGAACCGGTGACTTCATCTGAGGTGTCAGAGCGCGAGCGGCTGATCACCGTTGCGCGGGCCCAGAGCGCCGACCCGATCGCGGAGCTTCTGGCGACATCGGAGATGACAGAGATATCGGGTGTATCCGGGATGTCGGAGCGCGCCCGCCTTATCGCGGTTGCCAGGGCACAGAGCGACGAAACGTCGGTCGCGCTGGTGGAGACGCCGGAGATTTCTGAACGCCAACGCCTGATCGCCCTTGCACGGATCGAAAGCGTCGAAGTCGCCAATGCGGTTGAAGTCGCTGATGTGGTTGACGTTGCCGATGCGCAAGTGCCATCCGAGATCGTCGATGCCGGGCCGCAGCCTGAGGTCCAGGATCTGCAGAGCGTTCCGGAGGACGTGGACGAGACCGCCGAAGAAGCTGCAGATGCTGCCGATCTTGATGTCGATGCGGACGCCCTTGGGGAAATACTCACCGAGCAGCTTGAAACCGTGGTGGAGGAATTTGAGGTCGTTCACGAACGCGCCGCAAGCGAGGCAGCCGTGCAAATGGCCGGCGAGCTGATCACGGACGTCAGCAGTTGGATGGACTTGAATGAGGATCTGTTCTCCGGCGACATCAGCTCCGGCGTCCAGTCGCCGTCTGTTCTCGTTCAGCTGATCGTCAAGGCGGACGAGTTGGTGGAACAGGTGACCGCCGATGGTTTCGAGACGCGATTGTATGCCGAAGAAACGGTGGCGGAACGCAAGATCCTGACCTGGATACTGCTCGGTCTGAGTTTCCTTCTCGCGATGTGCCTCGCCTGGCTGATGTCGAAGCTTATTGCCAAGCCTCTCAAGCGCGCGGTTGCCGCGGTTCAGAGCCTGGCGGAGGGTGATCTGAGCGCGGAATTTCAAACCGAAGCGCGGGACGAACTGGGTGACCTGGCGGCTTCGCTGAATGTGTTCAAGGAGGGCATTCGCGAGCGCCGTGAACTTGCGGCTGACCGCATTGCGCTGCAGGACGAACAACTGAAGCGGTCGGAAAGCGTCCAGTCCCGCATCCAGCAGTTCGAGCAACATATCGATGCCGCACTGCAATCAGTGGTTCAGAGTATCGATGATCTGGAGAAGACCGCCGGCCTTATGGATGAAACCGCTGAGACCACCCGCAGCAGCACGGCCGCCGCCACCCGCGTTTCGCAAAGTGCTGCCTCCGAAGTGGAGGAAGTGGCCGGGGTCTCGGGCCGGCTGACCCATACGATCGAGAAGATCAACGAGCAGGTGACGCGCTCGGGGCAGATCACCAATGACGCGACCGACAAGGCCCGGGAGACGCAGGAGCAGATGCAGAACCTCGTGCAGTCGGTCGAGAAGATCGATCAGGTCATGGGACTGATTGCCAGCATTGCCGACCAGACCAATCTGCTGGCGCTCAATGCGACCATCGAAGCAGCACGCGCCGGCGATGCCGGCAGGGGATTTGCCGTGGTCGCAAACGAAGTGAAGAGCCTGGCGGCGCAAACCGCTTCGGCGACGGAAGAAGTCGCGTCCGTTGTTTCGAGTGTCCAAAGCGCCACGGGAGACGCTGCAGTGGCGATCGACGGCATCGGCCAGGTGATCGAGAACGTTCGCACAATCTCAGATACCATCGCGGCGGCGATCTCGGAGCAGGGCACCATGATGTCCGAGATCGGGAGCCACGCCGATCAGGCCACGGGCAGTACATCCGAGGCGACACAATACATGTCGAATGTCGGTGAGGCGGCCCAGCGCACCAAGGACGCCAGCGAGCATGTGCAGGCGTCTTCCGTAGCGCTTCGCGAGCAGACTGCCCGCTTGCGGCACGAGATTACAGATTTCCTTTCGTCCGTGAGGGCGGCTTGAGGCGGATCAGGCGGGCATGCACAGAAAAAGCGCCGGTTCGCGTAGACCCG
>JAJFHL010000304.1 GCA_021775615.1 Hyphomicrobiales bacterium | reverse complement strand
TTCACTTCGCGCCCGATCGGCGCCTCGATGGCGACCACGATCTGGGGCTCGCAGTCATCGTGGACGCTGACCGCACTGCCGATGTTCATCTGGATGGGAGAGATCCTCTTCCGCACACGGCTGTCGGAAATCCTCTTCAAGGGCCTGACGCCGTGGATGGCGCGCCTGCCGGGCGGCCTGCTGCATGTCAACGTGGCCGGTTCGGCGATCTTCGCGGCGATCTCGGGCTCCTCCGCCGCCACGGTCGCGACGGTCGGCAAGATGGCGATCCCGGAACTGCGCAAGCGCGAATATCCCGAAAAGATGATCGTCGGCACCCTGTCCGGCGCCGGCACGCTCGGCCTCCTGATACCGCCTTCGATTTCGCTCATCATCTATGGGGTGACGGTCAACGAGTCGATCGCCAAGCTGTTCATTGCCGGCATCATTCCGGGCATCGTTCTCGCCCTCATGTTCATGAGTTACGTGGCGATCTGGGGCCTTACCAAGGGGCAGGATATCGAGAAACAGTACTTCAGCTGGAGACAGAAATTCTCGGCGCTGCGCGACCTTGTGCCGGTGCTCGGGCTCATTCTCGGCGTCATCGGATCGATCTATTCCGGCCTTGCAACCGCCACCGAGGCGGCGGTTCTCGGGGTCGTCGGATCGCTTGGGCTCTCGTGGCTGCAGAGGAGCCTGTCGATGGAGACGTTCAAGGAGTCCCTGTTCGGCGCGGTGCGCACCTCGGCGATGATCGCCTTCATCCTGGCCGGTTCCACCTTCTTGTCGCTGGCCATGGGCTTCACCGGCATTCCGCGCGGGCTGGCCGAAGTGATCGGCGGGTTCGAGCTGACGCCGCTCGCCCTGATCGCCTGCCTCACCGTGTTCTACATCATCCTCGGCTGCTTCCTCGACGGCATCTCGTCGATCGTCCTCACCATGGCGGTGATCGAGCCGATGGTGCGGGCCGCAGGGTTCGACATGATCTGGTTCGGCATCTACCTGATGGTGGTGGTCGAAATGGCGCAGATCACGCCACCGATCGGATTCAATCTGTTCGTGCTGCAGGGCATGACCGGCCACGACATGGGGTTCATCTCGCGGGCCAGCCTGCCGATGTTCGCGATCATGTGCCTGGCGGTGGTGGTGCTGGTGTGGTTCCCGCAACTGGCGACGTTCCTGCCGTCTGCGATGTGAGTGCCTCTGCGGAGCTTCGTGTCGCGGCCGGAGGCAGTCCTTACACCGCGCCGCCCATCTTGAGCACCGGCAGGAGGCCGTTCGTGAATGCCTTGTCCTGCTCCTTCAGGATCGCCATCGCCTGAGCCTCGTCGGTGACGCGTTCGCCGTCCTTGACCAGTGACTGGCCGCGCGCCTGCAACACTTCAAACACCGCCTTGGGCGCGTTTTTCTCGCCGTCGCGGTGGGCCCTGGCGAAGGCGTAGTCGATCAGCGACACCTGATGCGCCGTACCGGCGAGCGGCGCGCCGACGATGAAAATCTGCGATCCGTCCTCGATCTCCTGGTCAATGGCCGTTTCAAAGCCCTTCAGGCCGTCGGCGATCGCGGCTTCGCTTTCGGCGGCAACCATCAGGTTGACATGCCCCACGGCAATCAGCACCTGAAGCGCGTCGATCAGCGCCGCGTCGCCGACCGGCTTGCGATCCATATAGGCGCGCAGGTCACCGCCGGTCTTGATGCCGCCGGCAAGCGCGTCGAGCAGCTTGCCGTAAGGATCTTCCGGAAGCGTGGCCTGACCGGCGGGCACCGGCACCTGAAGCGCGCAATTCTCGCGCGGCCGGGCAAGACCGAAGCGCAGGGGCGTCATCAGCTCGACCTGCTTTTGCGGCGTCAGTCGCGTGACGCCCTTGACATAAAGGTCCTGGCGGAATGTCTGGTTGTGCCAGATGTCCTTGAAGAGTTCCAGCGTGCCGGGATTGTTGAAGCGCGTGAGGTGTTTGCGGGCGTCCGCCGGAAGGCACAGGTCGACGCGGGCCTGGCCGATGCGGGCCGAGCCGATGAAGGTGAGCTTGGCGCGTTCCATCTCCTCCGCCGCTTCATGGAAGAAGTAGAGCTTCCAGCTGTCGCCAAGATATTCGTGGATGACATAGGCCGGACTGTGCCGGCGCAGGTCCTTCAGACGCTGCTGGGCGGTGGGATTGGCCCTGAAATACCCGGCCCCGGCTTCGGCGATCGAGTCGACCACATCGAGCATGGTATTGACCCTCTGCGGGGCATCGCCCTCGAGCGATTTCTCGATCTCGATCATCAACTGGCGATAGGGGATGTCGCCATGGCGGCCGACCGCGCAATTGTAGGAATTGTAGAGCAGACCGCCGGGTTTGAGTTTCTTGCGCAGGAACTCGATGATGTTCTCACGGATGTCGGCGGTGATCCAGGAGTAGATGCCGTGCAGCACGACCACGTCGAAATCCGGCAGGTCGAGTTCCAGCAGAGCGGCGAAATTCTCCTCGATCAGCTGGACGTTCGCAAGGCCGGCGGCCTCTGCGAAGGCACGGGCGTTGGCGACATGGACAGGGTTGTTGTCGACCCCGATATAGGTGCCGTCGGGATCGCGCGCTGCCATGAAATTGAGAGTCATGCCCTGGCCGAAGCCGAGTTCGCAATAGGTGAGCCGCCGCGCGCCCGGCGCGGATGCAATAATGTCGGCCGGAGGCTGCACGCCGTAGAGCGCACATTTGAGGAGCAGGTGGTCGGGGATCAGCACCGGATAGAGGCCCGGTGTATAATCCACATCGGTGCGGTAGCCGGCGGCCCAGACCTGCTTCTTGTCATTCATCGGAGGCGGCCTCCGTCCCTTCGGCCGGCGGCTGCGCCGTCTCGATGGTGATGATGTGGTGGATTTCATCGGTCAGGAAGCCCGCCGACATCGGTTTGCGCACGCCCGGCAGCACACAGACGTCGAACAGTTCGGTCACCTCGCCCTCGAGCCGGATCCAGTGCTTGATGTCGCCGGTGGCGAGTTCGACGATCTGGAGGCCGCACCACGGATCGGCGTCGCGTTTGGCCATCTCGTCGTCGAGTTCGAGCCCGGAAAATGTGCCGTTGCGCGGCAGCGACAGGCCGACAATGGCATGGCCGTTGTGGAACTGGAGGCCGCGCAGGAAGCCGGGGCAAAAGGCGACGGGCTGAAATTCACCGGTCTTCATGTCGACCTTGCCGATATAGCCGGTGCCTGAGTTCAAGAGCCACAGCTCGCCATTGTGCCAACGCGGGCTATGCGGCATGGAGAGCTTCTCGGTGACGATCTCGTTCGACGCCACGTCGACCACCAGACCGCCTTCGGCGCGGCGGTCGCGCCAGCCGTTGACCACGTCGGACCGGCAGACGCAGGTGACGTAGGCCGGCGCTCCGTCGCGCATGGCCATGCCGTTCAGGTGGCAGCGGTCTTCCGCCGCCAGCTTGGAGATGAAGGGCGGCGCCCAGTAGGGCCGGAAGGAATGCACCGGGCTCAACGTGGCCAGACACGAGTAAAGCGTGTTGACGAAGATGATCTGGCCGTTTGCCATGACGCCGATCTCGTGGGCGTCGAGATCGCCGGTGGTATGGGCATGGCGCGGCACGTAATAGCGGTCGTAGCCGTCGTCGGTCGCACCGCCCGGATTGAGCACGTTCTCAAAGCGCCAGATCTGAAAGATGGTCGCCAGCAACAGCCGCTGGGTGTCGCCCCACAGTCCCATGGAACGGGCGAAGAAGCGCTCGTGAAAGGCAACCCGGCCCTCGGCGTCGACACCGACCAGGTAGAGCCGGCCCGACTGGTAGGACGTGAAGCCGAGGGAGACGTCGTTGCGCTGCAGCCATGACGCAAGGCCGCGAGTGCACGAGATGTTCGTGCCCTGCGGCTTTGGCGGTTCGTCCTGCTTTACGGTGTCGTTCATGGCGTGCCCCGTGCAACCTCGGTTATGTTGGACAAGGATGGGTTGGGAAAGTCAAGGCGCGGTTTGCGGCATGGTTGAAGGGCGACGCGCGCTCAGAACTCGAACCGCGCCTTGAAGCCGCCGCCGTGGGTCTGGGTGTCGCCGGTGGTGGCATACTGGCCGCGGTAGTAGAGCGACAGGGAGAACTCGTCGATCCTGAAGACGTCGAGCCCGGCGCCGAAGTCGATCAGCGTGCGGTCGATGTCGGTGGTCGCCGTGAAGGTCCCGACGCCCGCCGGCGCGCCCAGGAAACTCGCCGTGAAGCCCGGCGAATCGTCACCGATGATCTGGGTCATGCCGGCCATCACATAGGGTCTGACCTCCATGCCCGCGAACTCGTGCGCGCCGCCGAGCTCCAGCGACGGCGAGACCGTGCCCCAGGTCTCGTCGCTCGACTGCACCACCAGATTGGCGCCGCCGCCGCCGGTTTCCGTGAAGCCGCCCACATGGATATAGGTGACGCCGGCATCGACCTGGGGCTTGAGATAAAAGCCCTCGTCGCCAAAGAGCGTGCTGACGCGGGCATGGCCCCCGACAAAGCCGATCTCCTGGTCCGATTTCGCCACGGTTCCCGGAAGCGCCGCGATGCTGCGGCGGGTGTCGTGCCAGGAATAGCCGCCGAGCGCGGAGAGGGCGAACTTCCAGGCGTCCGCGACATATTTGGCCACCAGCCCGCCGGTGATTCTGTGGCCGTCCGAGTTGGCGCGCGTGTCGATGTCGGTGTTGGTGTGGTCGTAGCCGGCCGCGATGCCTAACCGCCAGTTTTCGTCGAGAGCGAACTGATAACCGCCGGAGACGCCCGTCGCCCATTCGTCGAAGCCGATATTGTTGGTGGTGCGGTCGCGCTGGAGATAGCGCTCGGTGAAGTGGGCCCAGACGCATTCACCCTCGTCGTTGGCCCGTTGCGCGCCGCCTTCCACCTTGCAGCTCATGAGCGCGTTGTTGAAGCCGAGCACCGAATAGAGCGTCGACTGCTGCAGTGCGGCGAAGACTTCCGGGTGCAGCCCGTCAAGCAGCGCCAGGAAGGTTGCGGCGTCCGGCGAATTGACCAGAGCCGCGATCAGGGCGTTCAGGTCCGCGGTCGCGCCTCCGACGGCGAGGATCTCGTTGAGGGCATCGGCAACGGCCTGCTGGTTCGGCGATCCGGCGGCGGCGGGCACGGCGAAGTCGACGGTGGCGGAGAGCTGCAGGGTGTCGTTGTCGGGAGAAAGGATCTCATAGTCGATCAGCAGCGTATCGGCCACCGTAACCCCCTGATCGATGTCGGTCGCGCCCACCTTGTCGGTGGCGATGGTGAACACCTGAACGGCGTTGGCCATCGAAGTCATGTTGGGCACCACCGTGCCGGCGAAGCTGGCGGCCTCGGACGCATCGATCCGGTCGTTGACGCCGCCCACCGGGTCGAGATCGACCTCGAAGATGCCGCCGGCGTTCTGCACCACGTTCGAGGCGACGGTGGTGACCGTCACCACGCCGGCGCCGCCCGGATTGACCGTGCCGTCATTGGTGAAGGTATTGCCGTTGCCGAGCACCAGGTTGGCGCCGGCATTGAACCGGGCGCCGGCCAGATTGTTGAAGGCGTTGGCGCCGGTGCCGAGATCAACATTGCCGGTGACGGTACCGTAGTTGTTCACCGTATCGTCGCCGGTATTGGCGATTATGGCGTCTCCGGTGACGCCGGCCGCGTTGACGATGGCGCCTGTATTGGAGAGCGTATTGGTCACCCCGCCTTCGAACCGCACGCCGGCGTAACCGCCGGCGCCGGTCACCGTCCCGGACGTGAGCGTAAGGGTGATGTTGCCGGTGTCGGATCGGGCACGGATGGCGTCGTCCAACGCCGATGTGACATCGCCTGAGCCGGTAACCGTCGTGTCGCCGCCGGTGGAGAAGGCGTAGATGCCTTGTGAGTTGGGGCCGGTCACGTTGATCCTGCCGCCGCCCGGTCCGATGCCGCCGAAGGTCACCTCCACGTCCTCGCCGCCCCTGGCGTAGATGCCGGGCGAAACATTGCCGACGGTGGAGATCGTGTTCTGGTCGGTGAGGGCAATGACCTTCAAAGTGTCGTACTTCGAGTAGGCGACGATGCCTGGGGCGAAGTCGCCGGTTGTTGTAATATCGCCCTCGGACTTCAGGTAGATCGCGCCCGACCCTTTGGCACCGCCGGTTATGATGTTGATGCCGGCCTTGGTCGACTGGATGTCGCCATAGCTGCGTATCTCGACGGCGGCGGCGACCGATCCCGCCACGATGCCGGAACCGTTGGTGACGGTGACGTTGCCGGTGCTGGTGATTTTGGCATTGCCGGTGCTGGTAAAGGCATAAAGTCCAATGCTTGTGGCCTCGATGTCGCCGACCGAGGTGATCGTCGCCGAGCCGTTGGTGGATCTCGCGAAGATGCCGATCGAATCCGGTCCTGTAACGGCGATCCTGCCAGGTGACGGCGCGCCCCCGGGTCCGGCGAAGGTGACATCCACGTCGCCGTAGCCGACGGCGTAGATGGCGTGGGCAGTGTCGCCCGAGGTCGAGATTGTGTTCTGGCCGGTGTAGACTTTTGCGGTCGCCGTATCGTAAATCGATACAACCGCGATGGCATCCCTGTTGTCGCCGGTCGACGTCACGTCGCCCTCGGACCGCAAGTAAGCGCTGCCGAACCCGGCAGGCCCCCGGGCCTCGGACGAAACACCGCGACGCACGGACTGGACATCACCGTAGCTGCGCACCTCCGTGGCACCGTTTTGCGCCCGCGCGAATACGCCATAATCGCTCTGGGAGGTCACGTTGCCGGTGCTGGTGACCTTCACATTGCCGCTGCCCCCGGGCCCGGCATCGGCGAAAATCGCGTTGCCGTCCGTCTCGATGTCGCCGATGGACGTGACCGTGACCGAGCCGTTCTGAGCCAGGCCGCGGATGCCCTGCCCGCCTGTTGCGGTGATGTCGCCGGTGCTGTCGATCTTCACATTGGCGTTGTTGGAAATCGCATAGATGCCGATGCCGTTGTCGCCAGCCAGCACGATCCTGCCGGCCACCGGTGCGCCGCCGGGCCCGGCGAAGGTCACGTCCACATCGCCATCGCCGACGGCGTAGATGGCGTGGGCGGTGTCGCCAAAGGTCCGGATCGTGCCCTGATCGGTGTAGACTTTTGCGGTCGCCGTGTCGTAGTTCGACACCACGGCGATGGCGTCCCTGTTGTCGCCGGTCGTCGTCACGTCGCCCTCGGACCGCAGGTAAGCGCTGCCTAACCCGGCAGGCCCCATGGCCTCGGCCGAAACACCGCGGCGCACGGACTGGACATCACCGTAGCTGCGCACCTCCACGGCACCGTTTTGCGCCCTCGCGAATATGCCATAATCGCTCTGGGAGGTCACATTGCCGGTGCTGGTGACCTTCACATTGCCGCTGCCCCCGGGGCCGGCATCGGCGAAAATCGCGTCGCCGTCCGTCTCGATGTCGCCGATGGACGTGACCGTAACAGAGCCGTTCTGAGCCAGGCCGCGGATGCCCTGCCCGCCTGTTGCGGTGATGTCGCCGGTGCTGTCGATCTTCACATTGGCGTTGTTGGAAATCGCATAGATGCCGATGCCGTTGTCGCC
>JAJFHL010000303.1 GCA_021775615.1 Hyphomicrobiales bacterium | reverse complement strand
ACCGGCCCATGCCCAGCCGGGTACAGCGTTTCACTTCCCCGAGCGATTGAAAACCCGACTGCAGGCTTGCGGTGAGACCACCGAGCGTCACGTCTTCGCAGCGGCAAATGACGGTGTTGCCATCGTCCGGCAGAGGGCTCGGCACAGCGGGTGAAAACAATTGCCAGAGCGCGCCCTGAAACCGTCGCTGGCGCAACAGATCCCCGCGCGCGGCGATACCTTCGTCCGCAAGCGCCGGAGGGATCGAACGGCCGGTCGCGCGTGCCGCCGCAATCCCGGCGAGGATGCCCTCCGCCTGCGCCGCCCGCGCACCACCCAGACCACAGCAGTCGCCGGCAGCAAACACGCCGTCAACGCTGGTGCGGCACTCATCATCACGCCTGGTGACCAGGTGCCTGCGGTCCGGGTCATAATCGTGAGCGCAGCCGAGCAGCCGCAAAAGTTCGTTGGACGGCATGAAACCGTAGCCCATCAGAACCGCATCCGCTTCGATGGTCCGCCCATGGCCGCCGGCATCGGTCGCCAGAGAGGCGGACAACGCGCCATCCGTCTGCCGTATGGCGGACAGGACATGACCGTAGTGAACGCGAACCTTCGCACGCTTTAGCGTTCGGAGGTACCCTTGCCCCTGCCGCACCAGATCCGGCGCACTCCACATCATGCGGCTCAACGCTCCGAGCGTGCGCAGCCCGGGACGCGGTGCAAGCTCGGCGACGCCGACCACCTGCGCTCCGGCATTGACCAGTTCCGCGGCAACCTGAAGGTTCAGCGGTCCGTTGCCGGCGATCAGAACCCTTTGGCCGGGCACCACGCGATAGCTGCGCAGAAGGGTCTGTGCGGCGCCGGTCATCATGACTCCCGGCAGCGTCCAGCCCGGCACCGGCAGGCCGCGCTCGTACGCACCGGTGGCAACGATCAGCTGCCGAGGCCGCAGCGTCCGGCTGCCGGACGCGCCCTGGACATGCACCTCGTGCGGGGACGATGCGGCCCAGACCATGGCATCGAGAATACACACGCCGGCGCCGCGGGCGCGCGCAATCAGTTTTCGTCCGTCCGCGGCTTGCCGGTCTTCGAACGAGATCGCCGCACTGAGCGCGGAAATGGGTTGCTTGAAAAACTGGCCTCCGGGCACCGGACGCTCATCCACCAGCACGACCTTGGCGCCCGCCTCCGCCGCAACCGCCGCCGCCGCAAGTCCCCCTGCCCCGCCGCCAACCACCAGGATGTCGGGCGCACCGCAGACCGGTCCCTGATCGGGCACCGCCTCGAGCGTCGGCGCCGCATGAACACGCGCCTGCGGCGCGGACAACTGACGGCGAACGGCCATAGCGGGCGCAACCTTGGTCATGCAGGCGCGTCTGTTGGCCTGCCCGTCAACCTCCAGAAGGCATTCCTGGCACACGCCCATACCGCAGAACAGACCGCGCCGCTCGCCCGACGCGGTACTCCGGAAATCCTTTATGCCGCCGGCGGTCAGAGCGGCTGCGAGAGTTTCGCCCTCGCGGGCGACAATCTCGCGCCCCTCAAACGTGATCGTAACCTGGGCCTCGCCGGGCCTGATTTCGCTGTCACGCGCTCGCATGGTCGTCAACATCCCTCACCATGGCCGCGCAACGAATCCGGCGCTTCACCATGAATTAAAGTGTAGTCTGATCCCGGATTCTTTTCGAAGCAACAATCGCTCTTCTGGATTTGGATGAACGCAGACCTGTGAACCTGTTAAACGGAAAAACAGCCCTGATCACTGGTGGCGCGTCAGGCTTGGGCCTGACGATATCGGAACGGTTCGCTGAGGCCGGAGCATCGGGAATGTGCCTCGACATCGCCGAAGCCCCTACCCGCCTGCCGGCGGACTGGCTGTTCCATGGCGGTGATGTCTCAAAAGAAAGCGCCCTTGAGGCCGCGGTGGCGGCTGTCACCGATCGCTTCCGCGCTCTGGACATTGTCGTTGCCAATGCCGGCATCGCGCCGCCCTGGCACGACACGGTCGATGTCGACATGGACGAGTGGGACACAGCCTTTGCGGTCAACGTTCGCGGCGTCATGGCAACCATCAAGCGTGCCGCCTCCGTGATGCAGGACGCAGGCGGCTCGATCATCGTGATGGGGTCGGTCAACTCTGTGCGCGGGCATGCACCTCAATCGGCCTATGTCGCGACCAAACACGCCGTTCTGGGCATCGTGCGGTCGGCGGCGCTCGATCTCGGCCGCTACAATATTCGCGTCAACGCCCTTGCTCCCGGACCGGTCGCAACCGATGCCCTGGTCGCGCGCGCCAAAGACAGGGCAGACCAAGGCGGGCCAGGCGTGGAGGAAACTCTGAAGAATTACGCATCGCAAACGGCGATGGGACGGCTGGCCACGGAAGACGAGGTCGCCAGCGCGGCCCTGTTTCTGGCAAGCTCTCACTCAAGCGGCATCACCGGACAGCTGTTGCCGGTCGATGCGGGGCTGCTTTGAACACGGAGAAACCGATTATGTACGACCTTGCCGGCAAAAGGATCCTGGTGACCGGGGCATCGAAAGGCATCGGCGCCTCAATCGTGGCGACCCTGGGCGCCGCCGGAGCCAATGTGATCGCCCATTACGGCCGCGACCGGGCCGGTGCCGAAGCGGCAACGAAGGACATTCCCCCGGAGCGGGTAACGCTGATCGGCGCCGACCTCACCCGGACCGGCGACGTCGAGCGCCTGTGGTCGGAAGCCCTCGCCTGGAAGGACGGTATCGACGTCTTCGTCAACAATGCCGCGGTGCTCCACCTTACCGGTGGCATCGACGATAACGACGAAGCCTGGGATGCGGTCTGGGACGAAACGCTCAAAGTCAACGTGCTGGCGCCGACCCGCCTGATGCGCAACGCGGTTCGCCACTACCGCGATGCCGGCGGCGGCATGATCGTCACCATCTCAAGCTGGGCCGCCCAGCGCGGGCCCGGCAATCCGGCGCTCCTGACCTATGCCTCATCGAAGGCGGCCGTCATGGCGGCAACCAAAACCATCGCGCGCAACTACGCCAAACAGAACATCCTCGCCTACATCATCGCCCCCGGGGTCGTGCGCACCAAGATGTCGGAAGATACCGCCGCCGCGGTCGGCGGCGAGGACATCGTGACGGCGGGTCTTGCCATGGGCGAATGGATCCCGCCCTCTGATATTGCCAATCTCGTCACGTTTCTGGCTACCGGCACCTGCCGCCACCTGTCAGGCGCGACCCTCGACCTCAACGGTGCAACTCACATCCGGTAAAGCATATTGTGTCAAATCGGCACCGGGCCGGTGCCGGATCTGCCTAAAATCAAATGATCTTAGTCCTCGAGGACCTTGGCGCGGCGCTCCAGATAGAACGAATAGTAAGGCGGCAGAACGCTGTCGGGCCGATCAACACCGAGGGCTTCGGCCGCATGATAGGGCCAGTTGGGATCGGCCATGGTTTCGCGGGCGAGCGCGATGAGATCGGCCTTGCCATCACGAAGCACGGCCTCGGCCATCTCCGGATCGATGATCAGGCCGACCGCCATGGTCTTGATATCCGCGCCGCTGCGGACCGCCCCGGCATAGGGCACCTGATAGCCTTGCGACAGTTTGGTGGTGGCAAGCGTCGCCGGCCCGCTCATGCCGCCGGACGAGCAGTCGATCACATCAACCCCTCGGGCCTTGAGTTCAACCGCAAGCGCGACCGTGTCCTCGATCGGCAGCCCGCCTGGAACGTTGTCGACCGATGACGCACGATAGAACAGTGGCCGCTCGTCGGGCCAGACGGCCCGGACGGCTTCGGCGATCATCAAGGGGAACTGCATGCGCCCCTTCAGGTTACCACCGAACCTGTCGGTCCGCCTGTTGGAAACCGGCGAAAAGAACGAATGAATGAGGTAGCCATGGGCACCGTGGATTTCCACCACATCGAAGCCCGCGGCAAGGCTGCGTTTGGTGGCCGCCACGAATGCATCCACCAGATCGGCAATTTCGGCCTGGTTGAGTTCGTGCGGCACCGGATAGCCGTCTTTTTCGGGAAGCGCGCTCGGGCCCACGGTTTGCCAGGTGGGCTCGGCGCCGCCTGCCTCTATCGGCGCCGCACCATCCCACGGCCGGGCGCAACTGCCCCGGCGGCCCGAATGGCCGATCTGGATCGCGGTCGCAACGCCGTGCGTCCGGTAGCCATCGACAATCTGTTTCAGACCGGCGACCTGCCCGTCTTCCCAGATTCCGGTACAGCCATGGGTGATGCGGCCATCGCGCATGATGCCGGTCGCCTCCACGAAGGACAGGCCATAGCCGGCCAGCGCAAAGCGGGCATGATGCTGGAAGTGCCAGTCCTGAACATAGCCGTCGACGGCCAGATACTGGCACATGGGTGAGACGACGATGCGGTTTTTGAGTGTCAGGCCGCGCAGCGTTAACGGCGTGAACAACAAGGGACCCGTCACAAGATGGGCCCCCGACCTGAAGAGCGAAACAGAGTGCGTGCTGTCATAAATCCTCAGGCCGCCATCCGGCCGTCGAGTTCCGTCATCAGATCGTCGATCTCCTTCAGGATGGGCTTGAGCTTCTCAAGCCGTTGGCGGCCCTCTTCGCCCAGTTCCCTGAATGTGGTCAGCGGCGCGCGGACATCGCCCACCGGGCAGCCCGCAACCTCGGCCAGCGCCTTGGAATAACACTGGTGGCCATAGGTCGGGTGGCCCTCCTGGATGATCTTGTCGATCTCGGAGATCTGCCGCTGGATCTGCTTGGCATCGTCGATCCGCCCTTCGACGATGAAATCGCAGATCCGGTGCGAGGCGCGCGGAATGTAGTTGCCGTAGGGGTTGACGTAACCGACCGCGCCGAGCGCATAGGATTCGATGATCCGCTGACCGGCAAACACGTTCATGACCCCGTCGGTCAGTTCGACGATGTCGTACACCCGGCCCATTTCCTGGCTGGCTTCCTTGATGTAGCGGATCTGCTCGAACGCCTTGGTCAGCCGCGCCACCAGTCTGGCCGACATGTCCACATTCGACGTAAAGGGGTTGTTGTAGAGCATGATCGGGATGGTGACGGCTTCGCAGATCGCCTTGTAATAGGCAAATATCTCGTCGTCCGTGGGCGTGTAGTAGTAAGGCGGAATGATCATCAGCCCGTCCGCCCCAAGCTCCTCAGCCTCGCGGCTGTAGCGCACCGCCGTCGGCGTATAGGCGTTCATCGAACCGACCAGCACCGGTATCCGCTTGTCGATGTAGTTGACCGTATCCTCGACGAACATCTGACGCTCGTCATCCGTGATGGTCAGGAACTCTCCGGTGGTGCCGAGGATGATGATGCCCGGCACGCCTTCGGCCAATTGCCAGTCGAGATACTTCTTCCACGCCGGCAGATCGATCGCCGAACCGTCTTCGGTGAAGGGCGTGATCGTCACCGTATAGCTGCCGCGGAAATTATGGGTCATGAATTCACTCCCGGAATGTCGGTTGATGGCATGGGATACCGGACGCCATGTTGTATATTGCATGAGATTATCATAGTGCCCCGAAGGCTGTAAATCACGCCCGGGGCTTCGAGATTCATAATGACCGAAGAGCAACTCAGCGCGGATGTTCTGGTGGTGGGCGGCGGCCTTGCCGGCTGCGCCACGGCCTATTTTCTCGCCCGCGAAGGCGTCGACGTCCTGCTGATTGAACAGCACGATCTCAACACGCTGGCCTCCGGCGCCAACGCCGGCGGCATTCACGGCCAGATCCCACACGAAATGTTCCGCGAAGAGGGTGAAGCCTGGTCGCGTTTCTTTGCCCCCACCCTGCCCCTGATGCTGGCGTCGGCCGATCTTTGGGCCGGGTTTGAATCCGAGCTCGACGCGGACCTGGAGTTTTCGCGCTGTGGCGGACTGCTGGTCGCCGAAACCGATGCGCAGATGCGCGAGATTGAGCGCAAGGCCAGGATCGACCGCGAATACGGCGTTGCCGCCGAACTCCTGGGGCGCGACGCGCTACGCACATTCGCACCTTATCTTTCGGACCACCTGGTTGGCGCGGTCTACTGCCCGAACGAAGCCAAGGCGAACCCGTTGCTGGCAACGCCTGCCCTGGCAAACGAGGCCGGCCGGCACGGTGCCCGCATCATGCGGCAAACCAGGCTGGAGGCCCTGGAGCGCCACACCAACGGCTTTGCAGCAACCACGACCGCTGGCACCATTCGTGCCGGCAAGGTCGTCAATTGTGCCGGCGCAATGGCCGGCCGCGTCGCCGCCATGGTCGGCATCGATTTGCCGATTGAGGGCTTTCCGATCCAGGTCAACGTCACCGAACCCGCCGCACCACTGGTCCCTCTCCTGCTCTATTCCGGCGGTGAGCGGCTGACCCTCAAACAGACCCCGCGCGGCGCCTTTCTGATTGGAGGTGGCTGGCCCGCCCGCCTTGACCCGGCCAGCGGCCTGCCGGCAGTCGATCATCACTCGGTGGTCGAGAACCTGCGCTTTGCCATTGCCGCCGTGCCGCAAATTGAAAATGTCCAGTTGGTGCGCACATGGGCGGCGATGGTCAATGGCAACAAGGACTGGCGGCCGGTCCTGGGCACCACCGGCCGGACCCCGGACTTCTATCTGTGCATGTTTCCCTGGATGGGTTTCACCGGCGGCCCGGTCGCCGCCCGCATCGTCGCCGACATGGTGCTGGGCCGGGCGCCGCAATTCGACATCGATCCGTTTGTTCTCAGCCGATAGTCCTGAATTTCAGTGCCGCAGGATCTTGGAGACGAACTCCTGGGCCCGGCGGGTCTTGGGTGCATCGAAGATCTGCGCCGGCGGGCCGGCCTCCACCACGGTGCCCTCATCCATCATGACGACCTTGGAAGAGACTTCGCGAACGAATGCCATTTCATGGGAGACGATGATCATGGTCATGCCTTCAGAAGCAAGCACTCGGATCGCATCGAGAACCTCGTTGACCAGTTCCGGATCGAGCGCCGACGTCACTTCATCGAGGAGGAGCACCTCGGGCTTCAGCGCCAGGGCCCGGGCAATCGCGACGCGCTGCTGCTGCCCGCCGGAGAGTTCGTCCGGATAGGCTTTGTGTTTGTCCGCGAGGCCCACCTTGGCCAACAGGTCGGCGGCTTCGGCCTCAACCGTCTTCTTGTCCCAGCCCTTGATCTTGATCGGAGCGATCGAGACATTGCGCATGACGTTCATGTTCTGGAAGAGATTGTATTGCTGGAAGACGATTGCGCATCTGTCGCGCACATGCCGCAGGCTGCTCTTTGAAGTGTAGTCGATAGCGTCGCCGTCCAGCACCACCTGACCGCCGACCGGACGCAGCAATCCCATCAACACCCGCAAAAGAGTGCTCTTGCCGGAACCGGACGGGCCGATCAGGCTCACGATCTCGCCCTTGTCGACGGTCATGTTGACGTCTTTGAGGACTTTGGCGTCCGCCTCATAGGCGGCGCTCAGGTCAGTGATTTCCAGGTGAGGCAAACCGCTTCTCCATCCAGGCGCCAAGGCGGGTCAACGGATACGACAACGCGAAGTAAAGAGCGAGGATCGTGCCATAGACGAGGATTGCCGAAATCCCCCGATTGGCAAGAATTTTCCCCGCGAACGTGAGCTCGACCACCCCCAGCTGCGAGGCAAGCGCCGTGTCCTTGATGAACATCACCATGAACGCAAAGGCCGGCGGCAGGATCACCTTCCAGGACTGCGGCAGGACCACGTACCAGAGCGTCTGCAGCCGGTTGAAATTCATCGCTGAGGCGGTGTCCCATTGGGTCTGATGGATGGAGTCGAAACCCGCCCGGATGATTTCTGAAATGAACGCCGTGGCGATGATCGCGATCGAAATCATGGCGACGCCGAACAGAGAAACCTGGATGCCGATGCCCTGAACCCCGAACAGCACGATGAACAGGATCACCAGAAACGGAATGCGCCGGAAGGTCTCGACATAGGCGATCAGAACCATCCGCACCGGCAGCCAGGCAAGGCCTTCGGAGCGCCTGAGATAGACGATGATGAACCCCAGGATGAACCCGACGCCGCAGCCAATGACGGTCATCAACAGCGTGTTACCCATGGCCTGCAACAGGAACACCGTGTTGTAGTAGTTGAAGAAGCGCGGGGCTTCGCTGATCAGGCGCTCCAACATCAGAATATCTTCGCCTTGACCCTGAACCCATGCCGCCCGATCAGCGCCAGAATGAGACTGGCGACAACCGTGATGGCGATATAGATCGCCGCGGTGATGATGAAGACTTCGATGGTGCGGAAGTTGGACGAGCTGATATTGATCGCCCGCCCGGTCAGCTCTTCCACGCCGAATATCGCCGCCATGGAGGTTCCAAGGACGATCCAGATGTAGAAGTTCGACAAGGGTGCGAACAGAACCTTGGCGATATGGGGAATGACCACATACCGCACCGACTGCATGAGGGACATGCCGAGCGTTTCCGCGGCTTCAAGCTCGGTCCGCCGAACGGAGGTGAAACCTGCCCGCTGGATTTCAGTGAGATAGGCGCCTGAGTTCAGTATCAGGCCGATCAGCACCGCCCAGTAAGGCGGCAGAAGAATGCCGACTTCCGGCAGTGCGTAAACCAGAAAGAAGATCTGCACCAGTCCCGGCGTGTTGGTGAAGAACACCACATAGGCGTTGACCAGGCCACGGACGACCGGGCCGCCCCATTCCTTGCCGAGCGCCCCGAGCAACCCGATTATGGCGCCTCCCCAGAAGGCCAGAAATCCGATTTGCAGGGAGAGCCACGCGCCGCCCAGCAGATACGGCAGGTGCCTGGTTGCCTCACCGAACTGAAACGTATAGTCCATAGCCGGGCCGCCGCCGCGAAATATCCAAAGAGGTGCCCGGACGACCTCAGGTCATCCGGGCATGAGTGTTCTCAGTGCCTAGAAAAATGGGTTCGCCACAACCGGCTTCAGCATGGGCGCGCCGTACCATTCCTGCCACTTCTCATTGATCGTGCCCGCACTGTGCAGATCGTAGAGCTTGATATTGAGGAACTGCCGCAGGCTGTCATTGCCCTTGGAAACGCCTATCGCGCAATAACCGACGAACACGGTTTCGGGCAGGACCTTCCACTTCACGTCAGGAAAGTTCTTGGTATGCGCCATGAAGAAATCGATGTTCTCGATGATCGCGTCGGCCCGGCCCTGAGCGACCGACCGCACGGTGTCGGCAATGCTGTCGACCAGGAGCATCTTGGCGTTCGGCAGTTCTTTCTTGAGGAAGTCGACCGGCCATGTGCCGCGGATGTTGACAAGAGTGTACTTGTCTTTGTCGAACGCCTTCCAGCCCGTCTCGTTCACCTTGTCGGTGGTCAGAACCGCCATGGCTTCGGTGTGAAGCGGCACGGTGAAGTCAATCAGTTTTGCCCGCGCCGCGGTGCGGGTCAGGGCGCCGAGTGAAATGTCGATCCTGTCGGAGACCAGAAACGGCACGCGCTGCGGGGTTTCGGTTGGAACGAATTCCGCCTTCACACCGATCGCTTCGGCAAGCATGTTGCCGACGTCGATATCGAAACCTTCAAACTGGTTTGTCGCCCCATAAGAACTCATCGGCGGAAAATTGGGGTTCACCCCAATACGTATGGTTCCCTCCTTGATGATGTCATCGAGTGAACGGGCCTGTGACGGCGCCACAAAGAGCAGAGCCGAAACCACCACGGCAAGCAGCGTGGTGACAAATCTCCTGAGCATAACGCTTCCCTTCAATTTTTTTGTGTCCGGACAGGTCCGGATAACCACGAACAGCAGACAGATTTTCGGGCACAGAGCTTTACGCTATGCGCCACGACCGCCATGTCAGCAGGATCGCATTGCGGCGTCAACGTAAAGGTCACTGACCCTTTTCAGCTAAGTCTCTTTGCCCGCTCCGTACTTGCGCTTGTAGGCGCGCCAGGTCATCGCCCATTTCTCCGGATCCTCGAGCGGTTCGGCCTTGATTTTCGCAATCGCCTGATTGTGCGGAGCGGTCTTGACGATCTCGGGATCGGTGTAGGCTTCATGGCTGATCCGGGCCAGGACATCGACCCAGTGGTCGAGGTCTTCCCTGGAATACATTTCGCCGGCCTCCGGCGTGAACGGCTCCGGCACGAGCCACGGCTCATGGGCCAGCCAGTAGGCATCAATGCCGAAATCGACCATCCGGTTGGCCACGTCGAAGGTTGTGACCCCGGTATCCTCCTTCAGCTTCTCAAGGCTGTAGCGGGTCATCTCCATGCGCCATTTGTTCAGGTGTGGCTGCGATTTGGTGATGCCGGGGATCTCGAGCAGGCGCTTTTCCATATAGTTGTTGCCAAGCACCGAAAGGTCCGCCGCTTCGCAAATCCCCTCCGCCCCCATGGCGCGGGACCAGGAGTAGGACTTGACGATTTGCGGGACGTTGCCCCAGAACTCGCGCACCCGGCCGATGCTGTTGGGGCGGTCCTCGTCGAGGTGATAGGTCTCGCCGTCGAAGGTCACCACCGGGCACGGCAGAAACTCCGCAAGCTCCTCGGTGCAGCCATAGGCACCCACCGCCGGCCCGCCACCCGCCTTGGGCGTCCCGAAGGTCTTGTGCAGCATATACATGCAGGCATCGAACCCGAGCTCGCGGGCCCTCAATTTGCTCATGACGCCGTTGAAGTTGGCATGATCGTAAAAACAGAGGCCACCCGCCTCATGTACGATATTCACCCACTCCTTGATGTCCGGATTATAGATGCCCATGTCGTCGGGGTTGTTGATCAAGAGAGCCGCGGTGCGGTCCGAGACGGCGGCCTTGAGGGCATCGAGCGAAGGATAACCGTTGTCGTCGAGCATCAGGGTCACGATCTTGAAGCCGGCCGCCGCCGCCGTCGCCGCATTGCACGGATGCGCCTGGATCGAGGTGACGATTTCGTTGCGCTGGGCCAGCTGGCCCCTGGCCTGGTGATAGGCGCGGGTGACGCAGACATGGGTGTAGGCCGCATCGGCGCCGCCGCCGGCCTGGAACACGAACTGATCCATGCCCGACAGCTCGCGCAGGATGAGATCGAAGTTGTGGATGATCTCCAGCGTACCCTGCAAGGTGTCTTCGTGCTGCAGCGGGTGGGTTTCAGCCACTTCGGGCCGCGCGCCGATCAGCTCGTTGATCCTTGAGTTGTATTTCATGGTGCAGGTGCCGAACAGGCTGACCCCCATCATGCCAAGGGTCTCCTGGGAAAGATGCAGATAGTGACGCTGCACCTCGGGTTCCGACATCTCCGGCAGGGCCGGCCTGTCGTGGCGGCGCATCTCCTCGGGGATCAGGCTTTCGCTGTCGCCGACCGCCGCGGTTACCGCCTCATCGATATCGGGAAACACCATGCCGCGCCGCCCGTGATGGCCCATCTCCATGACCACGGGCTCATCCCAGACAGCGGCGTGGTAATTGCGCAATGTACCGTTACCGCTCATGACAGCACCTCCTGAAGCGCATCCGCCAGTCTGTCGATGTCTTCTCGTGTATGGCATTCCGTGACGCAGAAGAGCGCACTTTGGCCAAGTTCGGGAAATTCCGATGACAGGTCCTTGCCGCCGAAGATGCCGCCCGCGCGGAGGCTCGCGTTGATTTCTTCGACGCTCGTGCCCGCATCATCGAAATTGACCACGAATTCCTTGAAGAACCCCGCAGGGAAGACAACCCGCGCGCCTTTGACCGCGCCAAGCGTCTTTGCGGCGTAGTGCGCCTGCGCGACGATCAGATTACCCGCCTCGCGAAAGCCCTCCGGCCCCATCAGCGCCATGTACACGGCGCCGGAGATGGCCCACAGATAGGTCGAGTTGCCGGTCCAGTCCTTGCCCTTCTCGCGCATGCCGTAGGATGTCTGGTGGGCGCAGCTCAGACCGAAGCCAAACTGCCCCGGGCGTTCGGTTTCGGCGATGGAAATGTTGAGCGTGTTGTACTCATGGACATATTTCTCTTCATCGCGCGACGCGATGAAACCGCCGACCCCGCCGCCGCAATTCATATGTACGCCGAGCGGCTGGGTGGTGCCGACAACGATGTCGGCCCCATAGTCGGCCGGCGCCTTCAGGACGCCGAGGGTGATCGGATCGACGCCAACGATTGTTTCAGCCCCATTGGCGCGTGCAATCGCGGCGATCTCCTCGCCCTGGCGTTCGATCAGTCCGACATAAGACGGGCTTTCGAAATAGACCGCCGCAGTCGTGGGCGAGATCTTCGCCTTGAGGTCGTCGAGGTCGAGCAGGCCGGTTGCGGCATCGTAGCCGACCGGAACCACGGCGATGTGGCTCTCCATTTCGTCCGGCTCGCAATAATTGCGGATCACCGAAAGGCGCTCAGGATCGCTCAAGGCCGGCACCAGGACTTCGTGCCGCCCGGTGATCCTGGAGGCCATGCGGATGGCATGCCCCGCGGCACAGCCATAGGAATAGACCGGCATGCCGACCATATCCATCTTCACCAGCTCGCCGATCTGGCTGCAATACTCAAACCAGGTCTGGTTGCGGCCATGGTCCGACGACGGCGAGCCCCACACGTTGGTGAGGAACTCGGCGCGGCCCACCATCTCGTCGCAGACCGCCGGCACATGGTGCTGCCAGCAGCCGGCGCCGAGAAAGCTGAGGTTCTGCTCGCAGGTCGCATTCTTCGACAGGAGATCGACCAGATGGCGCCGCAGCTCGGCTTCCGAACGCAGCTGTTTCGGCAGGCTCAATCCGCGCTTCAGCCTGTGATCGTCGGGGATCTGCTCGAACAACTCCTCGACACTCGAGACGCCGATAGCATCGAGCATCTCCTGTTTAATGTCGGGAACAGAGTTCGCCATATAGGGATGGGCTGTCGGCGCATTCGCTGTCACGGTCTTCGCTCCCTCTGCCGCTTTGATTGAACGGCCGCAATCTTTGCATTGCTGGCCGGATCATTCAATCAACTGGAGAGCGTGTCTCTTTCATCCCTCTTTAGGCAGCAGCAACCGCGAGCATCATGGTCTCGCCCGGCCCCGTATGTACGCGCATGAATCCGCTGAGGTCCGCGTCCAGGTCGCTGTCACCGGTATCGACCAGAAGTCGGTTGGTGGGGAGCGCAATGAGTTTTTCCACCGCCGCGACGACCATGAGGTTGTCCACACCGACACGCCGGATAACGCCCGCGCTGATCTGTTGATTGCCGCGCCCGAACAGAAAACCCTGGCCGCCGATCACACCGGAGATGATCCGGGCCTCATGGCCATCCAGGGCTTGGAGCAAATCTGCCTCGGAGGCGTCCCGCACCACCGCTTTGCCGTTCAGGACAACATCGACGCCAAGCAGACTGCCTTCGAGCCCGAGATGCTGCAACAGGCGTTGGGTGGTGCTGCCGGGGCCGATGATATAGAGCACATCTTGTTCCATACCGGCGGCAGTATCCCTGCCCAGCGCATCCAGCTTGGCTTGCCCGGAGACATGCGACGCGGCCTTTGCATATTGCAGCGCCCGGCGCTCAAACGGCACCCGGGCATAGCCGAACAGCTTCGCCGACAACCGGTTCCGGCGCTGTTCCTCCTCATCGATGTCCATGATTTCCGCATCGGCAAGCCCGATGCCGGCGGTTCCGCCGCGCAAGTATTCGGCGGCCAGGCGGCCGGCGCTTGCCGGTCCAGTCGCGAACACCGCCGAATGCATCTTTACACCGGTCGGGATGCCGAGCACCGGAACCTCCTGGCCGATGACCTGAAAAATGTCGCGCGCAGTTCCGTCGCCGCCGGCAAACAGGATCAAGCCCACGTCCCGTTCAAGCATGGCCCGGGCCGCCGCCGCGGTATCTCCCGCGTCGCTGGCGCCGGCACGCGAGTTGCCGATGACGGTGGGCTCAAGGCCGGCCTTTGTCGCGGTGGTCTCGCCCATGTCGCCGGCAAAGGTCAGAAGCTCAAGCGTGCCTCGCTGCCAGGACGCCGCGGCAAGCGCCGCTTCGGCCCGGGTGTTTGCCAGCGGCTCGGCGCCCAGCGCCCGTGCCTTATCGAGAGTCGCCTCGCCATCGGTGCCCTTGAGCCCGACCTTGCCGCCCATGCCGGCGATCGGATTGACAATGAGGCCGACACGAACCGTCATGACGCCGCTTAACCCACGACCGCTTCGGCTTCGATCTCAAGCTCGTAGTCCCCCACAAGATCGGAAATCTCAAGCAACGTGTTGGCCGGGCGCACATGACCGAAATAGCGCCCGTGAACCCGTGAAACCGGCTCCCACTGGTCCGCGCTCTTGAGATAGACCCGGGTGCGCACGACGTCGTCCATCGATCCGCCAAGGGCAGCGATACTGGCGGCGATCTTGTCGAGGATGTAGACGGTCTGGCCACGCACGTCGCCCCTGCACACGACCTCGCCTTCACCATGGGTTGCCGTGGTGCCGCTGACAAAGATGCGCTCTCCGATCCTCACCGCACGGGAGTATCCGGCGATCGGTTCGAATTCGCTTCCGGTATCAATACGAAGCTGGCCGGGGCGGCCTGCAACCTCCACTGCCTCGAACACCTTCGGAAAACTCTCAAGGTGATGGCTGAGGTCTCCTGAAGCGGTGAGAAAGGGCGGGCGCCGGTATTCATCACCGCAATCGCCCGGAATGCGCTGTGTGGCGCTCAGCGCATCGTCGATCGCCGTGTGATCCTCGCTATCGAGCTCGAAAGACAGAAGCCGCAGATTGTCATCGCGGTGTTCGCTCTCCCCGAGCCGTGCGCCGACAATCACCGCACCGACCGCGGGCTGCTCCAGCACCCATCGGGTCGCCACATTGGCCACCGAGACCCTGTGCCTGTCGGCAATCTTCTTGAGGGCTCCCAGCAAGGCCTGAAGCGCGCGCCACCCCCCGACCTCGTCGAGGAAGCGCCGGTACTTCATTTTGCTCCAGTCGTCGATTGCGCCGTCCCCAGGTTCTTGCGCGCCCACCCAGCGATCGGCCAGGAACCCGCCGGCGAGGGTTCCATAGGCAAGCAGCTTGACCCCGTGCTCAAGACAGCACGCGGTCATGTCCGCCCCTGCCCGCCGGTCGAGCAACGAAAAGCAGACCTGGTTCGAGGCGATTTCAATCCCGTGGTGCAGGAGAAGATGCAGGTGGTCTGTGTTGAAATTGGTGAGGCCGAGATGACCGATAAGCCCCTCGACCTTCAGCGCCGTCAACTCGGCCATGGCATCGAGATAGCCCGGATGCTCATACATCCACCAGTGGAACTGCAGGAGATCGATCCGGTCGACCTTGAGCCGGTCCAGCCGTTCCACGACGCCGGCGCGCACGGTCTCAGCGGTCATGGCGCCGGGTTCCGGGCACCATTTGGTAAACATGTGCGGCCGGCAGTCTCCGGGAAGGTCGAACTCCCCCGCCTCTGCCCGCTGGAGAAATCGCCCGGCGACCAGCTCCGCGCTGCCATAGTGGTCGGCCATATCGAACGTATCGAACCCGGCGGCGGCATAATCGGCCATGGCGCTCGACGCCGTTTCAGGATCGAGTGTCCGCCCGCCGCGCTCCATATCTGCGATCTGCCACAGCCCGGTCACCACCGGAGCAATGTCCAGTCCCGGCGCCAGCGATGGTCGATTGGAGTTTGCCGCCATATGTCTCCCCACATTTCCGGCCGATCCGGCCGGTTCGAAGGCAACAGCGATACCACTGCGCCGCGCCGGCCTGCAAGGCTGCGTTGGAGTGGCATGAGGCAGCGCGCCAACCGGAACATCGCATTGGGGGAACCGGCAAAGCCGGTGGGATCACGGGAGGACGGGGCTCGCGCGACGCGATTGCGCACGGCCCGCGTCGGCACCCCCGGATGCATCCGAAAGGTGTGAAATGCGTAACGAGTTCGCGATGACAATGAAGCTTGATCCCGCCATCAGCGACGCCGCCAGGATAGGCTGCAGCAGGCCACCCGCGGCCAGGGCCATCGCCACGCCATTGTAGGAAAACGCCCAGACGAGATTGACCTTCACCGTCCGCCGCAGCACCCGTGCGACCCGCAGCACCCGGGGCAGATGCTCCAGGCCGCCTCCGGGCAGCACCACATGTGCCGTCTCGCGCGCAAGTTCAATGCCCGAACCGACCGAAATGCCGATGTCGGCCTCGGCAAGAGCCGGTCCGTCATTGATGCCGTCACCCACCATGGCGACCCTCGCCCCTTTGGCCTTTTGCTCGGCAATGGCTTGCGACTTTTGCTCCGGCGACAGAGCCGCGCGCCAATGTCGGATACCGACAGCGTTGGCGACAAGCCCGGTCGCGCCGGCGAGATCTCCAGAGAGCATGAGCGGCTCCACGCCCATTACGTTCAATGCATCGACCGTCTGCCGCGCCTCGCGCCTGATCATCTCGTCAAAAGCCAGCGCACCGTGGACCCGCCGGCCGCGTCCCACATAGACGACCGACCGGTGGAGGCCTTCCTGTCTGTCGGCGGCGTCGTGCAGAGCCTTGGGAATGGTCCATCCCCCCTCTTCGAACCAGCTTCTTCTGCCAATTGAAACGCTGTCGCCCGCGACGGTTCCAACCATTCCGGCGGCGGCAATCGCGCGAACGCCCGTTGTTTTCAGAACCGGCGCGTTGCATTCGGTAGCCCGTTCAATGACACCTCCGGCAAATGGATGATGCGAATGACGCTCCAACGCCGCCGACCAGGCCAGGACCTGCTCCGGCGACGCGCCGTCGACACTGATATCGACAACACGTGCGGTACCCGACGTTAGTGTGCCGGTCTTGTCAAATGCCAGAACATCGACGCCGGCCATCGTGTGGAGAATATCTCCACCGCGAACGATGCACCCTTCGCGCGCCAGAAGGTCGAGGCTTATGGCCGTGGACAGCGGCGCCGCCAGCCCCAGGGCACACGGGCAGGCGACAACCAGCACCGCCAGCCCGCGCAGCATCGCCTCGTTGAATGGCAGCGTTACTGCAAACACAGCGACCGTGGCAGCCGCGACAAGGATAACCAGAGGCACGAACACCCGCGCACAGGCGTCGGTAATGCCTTGAACCCGCGGCTGGCGCGCCAGCGCTTCGCGGATCGTGGTGCAGATCGCCATCCAGCGGGTTGCCATGACATCCCCGGTGCACCGCACCAAGAGGACGCCGTCGAGATTGATGGTTCCGGCCAGAACAGGGCTGCCCGGCCCGACATCGGCGGGGTCGCTCTCGCCGGTCAGCCATGCCGTGTTCACCTGGCCCTCCCCGCCGGCGACGATGCCGTCAGCGGGAATGCGCTCGCCGGGCAGTATGCGGATCTCGCTGCCGGCGACAATATCCGACACGGATCGGCGGTGGTCCCGGCCCTCCTCCACGACGAGGACCTCCTGTGTCAGGGGATGCAATAGCGGCGTCAGATTTCTCACCGCACGCGCCCGCCCGGTCGCCTCGAGGAACCGACCGACCGTAAACAGCACGAGGACCATTGTCGCCGTGTCGAAATAGACCTTTTCATCGCCGTTCAGTGTGGACAGCACCGAATACCCATAGGCGGCGCCGGCGCCGAGCACGACCAACGCCGCAGCGGACAGCCGCCGATGGCGCAACTCGGCGATCGTCTCGCGCGCGAAGGGCCAGCCGAGGATGATCATGACCGGGGTCGCCAAGGCCCAAAGGACAACGTGGAATATCTGGCGAACCCCCGGCTCCGAGCCGTCAATCCCTCCTGAGTAAAGCGCCAGGCTGAACAGCATGATGTTCATGGCAAGGAACGCGCTGACGCCGAGGCGGATCAGCAGGCCCGCCGCTGCCGTCTCTTCGCCGCCACCACGGTTGATCTGCTGCGCCAGGAAACAGCCGTAACAACAGAAGGTCAGGCTTGCGCCCTCGATCTCACGCTGCGTCGGCCACGGCCCGGCCGGCAGACCGCAGTGGGCGCACAACGCGTGATCATGTTGATCCACTTGGCTTTCCCGAATTTATCCTGCGTGGACGTGAGCAATATGCAGGAGGTCCGGAGCAGCGCCCCGGATCACGGTGACCACGCCGATTACGACGATCAGAACACCTGCAACCCTCAGACCGCGATGACGCCACACGGGCGCCAGGACGCCGCCGCCCGCGCCCATGAAAAGCATGGCGGGAAACGTTCCCAGACCGAACGCCGTCA
The DNA here is from genome assembly GCA_021775615.1 of Hyphomicrobiales bacterium. Taxonomy (GTDB): domain Bacteria; phylum Pseudomonadota; class Alphaproteobacteria; order Rhizobiales; family JAJFHB01; genus JAJFHM01. Next base: position 20,668 of record JAJFHL010000303.1, on the reverse strand, counting down.
TCACCAGGGCGCCGGACAGGGCCGAACCGGTGGCGGCGGCCTGCAGCGCAAAGGCCCACACGAGCGGACAGGGCAGAAATCCGTTTAGGACGCCCAGTCCAACGGGAGCCATCGGATGACGGGAGTTCAGGAGCTGCCGGAACGACGCCATGAATGTGGTGGCGCCGAAGCCGTCGGCAAACTTGCGAGCCGGATGCCATAGCCCGACCAGCTGCAAGCCCATGAGAAGCATCAAAATGCCGGAGCCGAGGGCAAGTGCCCGCTGTCCAATGCCGGCGACGCCGTTCAAGGCAAAGTTGACGGCGGCGTGCTCACCGTGACCGGCGCCCATGCCGGAGTGATCGCCCACGATGACGCTGCCGAGAGAACCCGCAAGCACGCCGATGAAAGCGTAGCTCGTCAAACGCCCGCAATTGTAAAGAAGGTGGCGCAGCACCGCACGCCTGCGGCGCTCACCGGAAAGACTGCTCAAGGCGCAGGCAAACCCGCCGCACATACCGATACAGTGGACGCTGCCGGCGAAGGCCGCGCCCATGATGATCAGCCAGATATACATTGCCCCCTCCCACTGCCTTCAGACAGCGCCGCACCGTGTGCACCGCAGGCACGGTCAATCACTTGGAAAACGCCACGTAGGCGACCCATACGAAGAACACCACGGTCATCACGATAAAGATGCCGAAACCGATCATTTCAGGAGTGCTCATACCGTCCATATCGTTTCTCGCTTCAAAACGGGATCATCACACCGAACACGTTCAGGGAAAGCTCCGACAGCAGAAACAGTCCGTTGGCGATGGTGTAAATCATCAAGAGCTTCACGCCGATATCCATGGGTTCCCTCCCCAATGCGTCAATAGTCGAGACCCGGCCCAAGGCCGCCCCAATAGGTGAAGCCGTAATAGATCGCCCATACGAACATCACCGCATAGACCACCATCAGCCAGCCATTGACGATGCCGTGCCGCGAGGACACATCCCCGACCGTCTCGACCTGATCGCGCACCGGAATGCGCTCGCTATCATTGTCAGCGGGCTTTGCCGGATCACTCATCGTCGGGCACCTCCGCGCGGTAGGCATAGTGCTTGGGGGCTTCCATGTCGTTGAACTGGCCCGCCAGTACGGCCCACAGGAAAACGAACACACCGCCCAGGCTCATGAAGAAGGCGACAAGAAACTGCACGCCGGTCATTTCAAACATCGGTTAGTTGCTCCTTCATTCAGTGCCCAACTGCAGCGCCGCATCGGCATCTCCGCCGACTTCGATCCCGTGCTTGCTTGCCCAGGCCCGGCCGCCGAACAGATCACCGAGTGCCGTGGAATCCGTGTCGGGCGTGTACGCCTTGGCCGAGGATGGCGCCTGGAGTTCGGGATCGTTCAAAGCCTCCCTGACGGCGTCGGGCACATCGAGAGGCTCGCGGGTCAGAGGGTCCCGGTAGGACGACAGCGACAGCACATAATACGACAGAGCCCAGCGCTGATCCTCATCCAGGGACTCTGAATACGACGGCATCGGCGTGCCGCTGAGGCCAGTGGAAATCGACCGGTAAATGTCGATCACATCGGCGCCCGACTTGAACTGGCCGGTGGTCAGGTCGGCCGGTACGATGGGGAACTTGTTGTCGTCTATGAGCCCGGCCGCCTTCTCGCCGTCGCCCACGCCGTTGGGACCATGGCACTCCCAACATTTTGACGCCTGCCAGATCTCCTTGCCTTCGCTGAGCATGTCCGCGCTGGGCACCGGCGCCCGAGCGATGTGCAGCGGTGCGTCCGGTTCTTCTTCGCGGAAGATCGCGTAAGGATCGCTTTCATCGGACCGGTCGACCGAAAGCTCGTGTTTTATGTACTGGATGACGGCGAGGCGCGCCTTCTCCGTCAGCATGTGCCAGCTCGGCATCGACGTGCCCCGTATACCGCGGGTGATCGTGCGCATCATGTCGCCATCGGTCGGCAGCGAGCCGGACGGCGTCAGGCGGAACTTGAACACTGCTTGGGTGAAATCGCGCGCCCGGTCGCGGTAGAGGAAGGTCGATGCGGGCCCGTTACCGTCGCCCTCCACACCGTGGCAGCCGGCGCAGCGCCGCTCATAGACGGTTTTTCCAAAATCGATCCATTCATCTGAAGCCGGCACCGAACTGTTGGAGAAGGTGATCCGCTGCGGTTCGAACAGGTCTCGCCACTTCCCCCGGTTGGTGCCCAGCTTCTGCACATAGCTGATCAGGTTTTCGACCTCGTCGGTGATCACGACGAGCTTGACCTCGTCACCCTCGAATTCATTGCCCGGTGTCCAGATCACCGGATACTTGCCACGGTGACGGATGAACAGGAGCCCGTCCTTGTTGGGCGTGACCTTCATGTGACTTGCGGTGTCGCCCGCCTTGGAGAAATCGAAGATCTCCCCGGTCACCGTGGTCTGCTCGAGGGTGCGGTTGCCGGCCGCGTCCTCGACGATCCCGACCTCGGCGGCGGGACTGTCGAACAGCTCCGCGAAACTCGGCATGATCGAGTCGGGCACGATCATTCTCGGGTCCCAGAAATGCGCCAGATGCCACTCGTCGCTGTACTTCAGGCCGACCCGCGACAGGTCCGGACCGATGCGCCGGGTGGAGAACAGGTGCGGCGTGTCATAGGCATATTCGCCCGACTGGGTCACCGGCCCCCAGCGGCGGCTCTCTCCGGTCACCGGGCGGACATATTGCGAATGGCAATAGACGCAGCCCTCGCGAATGTAGATCTCACGGCCCCTGGTCTCCTCGGGCGTGTAATCGGTCGCCTGGGACACCAGCCATTTGAGCTCGCCCAGATCCGTGCGCACAACGCGCGTCACCTTGTTCGTCGTCGACTGCGGCTCCAGCATGGGAAGCAGCCCTTGCGTGAATGCCGCCAGGGCGAGGCAGAAGAACCCGGCGAAGAGGGCATAGGTCTTGGTGCTGTGTCCCATGGGTCAGGCGGCTCCGGAGGTGACGGGGGATGGATCGACGGGAGCAACATGGTTGCTGTCTGCCTGACGTGCGGCCATGGCAGTTCGCAAGAGGTTGTAGACCAGCAGGGTCATGCCAAGGTCCATGGCGATACCCGAAATGCTGCGGACGACCCAGTACGCCTTGATGGAGTTCATCGAGTCGATCCACTCCGTGCCGGCCATCCACATGAAGCCCTGCTGCAGGCCCTGAGCGGACAGCACGATGCCCATTGAGGTGATGCCGCAGGTCACCAGCCAGAACGACCAGTTGCCGAGCTTGAACGACCACAGTTCGCGCCCGTGGATCTTGGGCCAGACGTAAACCAGGCCGCCGATCGCCCAGACCACGAAGGTGCCGAACACGGTCAGATGCGAGTGCGAGATCACGAAGTCGGTAAAGTGCGTCGGCTCCTGGATCGAACGCAGTGCCTCGACCGAGCCCTGGAACGAGCCGACCAGATACATCAGCGATCCCATGATCAGCCATTTCGCCGGCAGGTTACGGCCGAAGTTGGACCACCGGCCGATCATGGTGCCGAAGAAGTTCTGCAGCACCGTCCACACCGGGATGATCAGCAGCATTGATGTGATGATCGCAAGGGTCTCCGCCCAATCCGCGATCGGGCTGTAGAGATAGTGGTGAATGCCGACAAACGGGTAGAACAGGGCCAGCGACCAGAAGCCGATCATCGACAGCTTGTGGCTGTAGATCGGGTTCTTCACCACGGCGGGAAGGAAGTAGTAGATGATCACATAGCCGGCCGGCGTGATCCACAGCCCGACGATGTAGTGGATGTAAAGCCCGTGAAACGCGGCGCTGTTGATCCCGTGAATGTAGAACGGCAGGATGAACGTGCCGAGGACGAGGTTCATCGATGTCCAGACAAAGGCCGCGATCAGATACCACTGGCTGACATAGAGCTGGGGCTGGGTGCGGCGCGAAACGGTGAGCAGGAACTGTACCGTGAGGAACAAGATGACGGCAAAGATGACAAGGTCGATATAGAAGGGAAACTCGCCGGCCTCCAGGCCCTGGTTCTCGCCCAGCATCAGGGCAACCATGCCGGCGGCCAGGGTGAAGTTCCAGATATAGACCAGCGCGTGGCTGGCCCCCTGCCAGGCAACACGCACCCCGCACAGGCGCGGCACGACATAATAGCAAAGCCCGATAAACAGGGTTGAGAACGCGCCGAATATGACACCGTTCACATGCATCGGCCGAATCCGGCCGAACTGAAGTTCCAGGCTGGTTCCCAGATATTCCGGGAAATTGAAGTAGCTCGAGGCCGCCGCTCCTATGGACGGCGTAAACATCAGCCAGAACATGCCGGTCAGGAGCCATGCCCGCACCAGTTTCACATCGACCAGTTCGTCGAGCTCCGTCGCTTTCAACTGTGGATCCGACATTTACGTGTCCCCGCCCTCTGCCGCAGGCAATTCACCAATTTCGATACGCCTGACCTTGACCACGTAGCTCCCGCCTTCGTGCTCGGTCTGGTTCTCCACAAACAGATCGATCAGGATGCTTTGGCGCGAGCCGGGTTCAACCGCCAGCTTCACGCGCAAAGTGGAACCGTCGGTTTCCAGCGGGGCCATGCCGCCGCTGCGAAGACGTCCCGAGACCGCGCCGAGGGAAACGCGCACGGCATCGAACCGCCCGCCGGTGATCAGCGATTGTCCGAGACGAACGAACTTGCCGTTCTTGAGGGGAACGATGTCGACCGCATCGCCGGATTCCAGGACCGTGACCCACCCTTCGTTCCGGGCCTCGCCCTGCCGGTGTAGAAGCACTTCGGAGACCGCAACATCGAGCCTTGCGAAATCCTCGATGCCGGGCTGGTGATCCGTAACCCGGATCTCCAAAACACCTTCTCCCAACGCCGTTTTGCCGGTGCCCACCGAGAACACGATCAGGACCACGGACGCCACGACACCTGCGATGTAGCGCGCGGCCGTCACGACCCCTCCGGAAACGCACCAACCGGGAAGAACTCGTAGCGCACGGTGATCTGGCGCAGGTTTTCGGGCGCATCGTAATCAACCCGCAGCACAAGCGGCAGCTCGACCTCTTCACCCGGAGACAGGGTCTGTTCGATGAAGCAGAAGCACGAGACGATTTCTATGTTCCCGGCACTTTCGGGCGGCATAACGGCGTGCCGGGCTTTTCCGGTGGTTTCCGAGCTGCCAATGTTCCTGGCTCGATAGTTGATCTGCACCGTGTCGCCCGGAAGCACGAGGACCCGATTGCGCACCGGTTCGAACTGCCAGTCGAGACCCTTCATCGTGATGCTTTCAAGGTGCACCTCGACGGTGCCCGCCCAGTTAAGGAACACACGCCAGCGGCCCTCTTCGTGTACCAGTGTCCATCGCTCCCGCTCGCCGGCAAGCATCGGGAGCACACCCGCCTCGGCCATTTGCCGGATGGCCATGATGCGCTGCCGCACCGCGGGTTCGCCAAGCCTCGACAGGGCTTTCTCATCGAAATCCATTGCCAGCGCCCGGAGATCGGCATGATTGGCATTCGGCAGATCGACGCCGAACGTCACCGTCGCCGTGTCGCCGTCGTGGCTCAGCGCCATATCCCTGTAGCGGATGTGCCTTGCCATAGCGCTCGCGAGCTGCAGTGCGGCACCACTCAGTTGCCCGGTCTCGCTCTGATAATCGGGCAACGATTTCGCGTTCTGGTCGAGGCGCGAGAGGTGAGCGTATGCGACGGCGGCATCCTTGCTGTAGAGGGCGGTCAGATACGCCTTGAGGACGGCCTCGGGGCTTTGTTGCGTTGCCCCATCCGCAGCAGACGGAACGATACTCGCGATCACAGCCCAGACCACAAGGGCACCCATCGCCATCGCACGGGCGACATGCATGCGGAGTGGTGTGGCCACGCTCATGTGCAACACGCCCACGCTCACTTTGTCTCGAAGGTGAACGAAATCTTGGCCGATCCGTTCGCACCGACTTCGACCGCCTGTTCCCGTGTTCCCAGAACCGGATGCCAGGCCATCAGCTTGTACTTGCCGGGCGGCACATCGCCGATCTCATAGGCGCCGTCTGGACCGACCACGGCGAAATACGGATGCTCCAGAACATACAGCCAGCCGGCCATCCACGAATGGGCGTCACAGGCGAGTTCCACCGCCTTGCCGCGCCGCGTCTTGATCTTCTTGACGTTGACCTGGTTGAGTTTCGGCTGTGCGAGGTTGAACAGGGTGCGCCGGGAGTCACCGATGATCTCGAACGGATGCACATTGTGCAGCACCGGATCGTTGTTCTTGATGGTCAGCTCCACGCCCTTCGGCACGACCTGCAAATAGGGCTCGAAGGTGCACTTCAGCTGAACGATTTCATATGGCTTCTCGGGCCAGGCCTTTCCGGCGCCGACCTTCTCGAGGTAGACGACAACATCCTTCAGGGCGCCGTCATCGCCGACCACAACCGGGTTGGGAATGACGCTGCCGTCGCCGCAAACCTCGTTGTCCTTGCCGATGATCTGTTCGGGGAGCGTGGGGACTGCCCCGTTGAACTGAACCGTCCCCTGTATGGAGCCGCCGTTTTCGACCGTCTTCACCTTGTACTTCGCCGCCGATGCTGCGGAGATCGGCAGGAGCGCTGCCGCTACAAGGAGATATGCAACTCTTTTCATCAACTGAACCCTTTGTTGTTCGTGCAATCCAGTGCGCTGTCACAGAGACATTCGAGAGCCCCGCCAGCCATCGTGGGGAGGTTGGCTGGCGGGGTCGCGAGCCCGTGCGACACGGCGGCAGGGAAGCGATGCCTACTCAGTCAGGCTCTGAAGGAAGTGGACCAGGTTCCAGATCTCGTCCGGCTTGGCCTCTGCCGCGTATGAGGGCATCGGCGAGCCATCCAGTCCGGTGGCAATGCGGGTGTAGAGGTCCTCGGGGCTCGAGCCGCCCTTGTAGCGCCCCGTTGTGATGTCCGGAGCGAAGATCCGTTCCTTGGCGTCATTCACCAGCGTCAGTGACGAGGGACCATCGCCATAGCCTTCCACGCCGTGGCAGGTGGCGCATTGCAGCCGGTCGTAAACAGCCTTGCCTTTCGTGACGGTCGCCTCCGTTCTCTTCGGCTGGGGCGGCACGCTGATCGGCGTTGCTTCTTCTTCCTCAATGCCGCCGAAACGGCGGATCACCGCAATGAGCGCCCACCGTTCTTTTTCGGACAGAGACTTGAACGCCGGCATCATCGAGTTCGGAATGCCGTTGGTGATGGTCGCGAACAAGTCGTCATCCGTCGGCACTTCGCCGTTCGCCGTGGACCGTAACTTGTAGACCCCGAGCGTAAAGTCGCGCGGGCGCGGATTGAGGTAATGGGCGCCCAAGCCCTTGCCGTTGCCGTCTGCACCGTGACAGGCAGCGCACTCGCGGGCATAGGCCGTCTCACCGACCGCCAGAAGCTCATCGGTCACTTCAGGTTTGTCGGCCGCCTGCGCCGTGCCGGCGATCATGATTGCCGCTACTGCGGGCAAAGCTGATTTCAGATTGAGTTTCATTGTCCCCTCCCCTTAGCCTGCCGTGCGCGGAATGAAGGACATGCTGCCTTCGACTTTCTTGAGCGGTGTCTCACCGATCTTGCGAACCCGCCCCTTGCCGATCTTGTAGTTGTAGACGCCGGTGACCGGGTCGGTGACCGCCGGCACGATGAGATCGGCCGACTGGCCGGGATAGAAGGCGTAGGTGTAGGTCACGCCCTCACCAACTTCGTCGGTCAGATAGGCGACCAGCGACACCACGCCCCGGGTCTTGTTGCCAAGCTGATCGATGACATCGTCGTTTTCGACCGCAACCAGATCACCGCTCTCAAGTCCGCGCTTTTTTGCATCCGCCGGATTGATCATCAGGAAGTTCGAAGGGTAGCGCTGCTTGACGAACGGGATACGGGTGTCGTCGAACATCGACTGCCAGATCTGGTTGATCCTGCCGTTCGACACCCACAATTCATCGCCCTTGGGGCGGAACCGCTCGAAGGTATCCTTTGCCAGGTTCCAGTCGCCCTTCATGAAGATCGCTTTTCCGCTCGCGGTCTTGAACTGGTAGACGATCTTCGAGGCGGTCTCCTTTTCGGCTTCCGGGAACGTCTCGTCATGCAGGCGCAATGTGCCGACCAGCTTGCCGTCGACGATCCGGGCCGGCAGCTGAATGCCGGTGGTGCTCATCTCGCGAAGGAACTCATGGCCCTTTTTGCCCGCCTTCTTCGCCTCCTGGACGACGTGGTAGAAGTCGTAGTTGCCGCCTTTCGACTTGTTCGAGGCTTCCTCGAAGATGTCGTTGCCGTCCTTGTAGTCCCAGCCCTCGAAGCCCATCTTCTTGGCGACCTGGGCGAGGATCCACCAGTCCGGCTTGGACTCGCCGGGCGCATCGCAGAACTTGGAGTAGATCCTGAGGCGCCGCTCACCCTGGGCGCGGGTGAAGTCGGCCTCGCCCCAGGTGGCCGCCGGCAGCACGATATCGGCAAAGTCGGTCAGTGTGTTCGGGTAGATGTCCTGCTGAACCAGGAACATGCCGCCCGCATCCATGCGCCGTTTCAGAGCGGCCACAATGGCATCCTTGTCCAGGCTGTCGGGATAGATCTCGTGCTTGCGGGTCAGTTCGCCGAGCTTGAGGCGGATGGCCTGGCCGGCGTTCATGGAATCCAGCCAGGTCGTGCCGAGGATGTAGCAAACCCGCAGCTTGCCCGACATGGCGTATTCATCGAAGTTCACCGGCATCGGCGCCGGTTCGCCCTTGCGGCCGTGTACGGACTGCACCCAGGATTTGCTGAGCGGATAGCCCTTCAGCTTCATGCCGCCACGCTGATGACCGCCGGCACGGCACATGTTCTGTCCCGGGCGGCTGCCCGCGCCGCACACCAGACCGAGGGACGAGAGCGAGGCGCTTGCCGGATAGTTGAAGGACCAGTAGTTGCCCTTCTCCAGCATGACCGTCGCCTTGGGCCGCACCTTGCCGCGCGGTTTGGCCAGCATCTCGGCTGCCCGAATGATCTTCTCTTTCGGAACCCAGGTGATCTTTTCGGCGTTCTCCAGCGTGTAGGTATCGTCCGACAGGAGCCAGGCCTTGTGTTCCTCGAAGGTCTGGCCGAAGGTCCGGCGCCGCCAGTTGCTGCCCTTCTTCTCCTTCTCGATATCGTCGCGGCTGGCAGTCATCCGCTCGATCCATTCGCGGTCCTCCCAGCCCTGTTCGAGGATGTAGCGCTGAATCGCATTGTTGAGGACCGTGTCGGTGTTCGGTTGCACCTGCAGGTGCAGACCGTCATTGCGTTCCGCATGGACCGCGGTCGGGCTCTTGCGCGGATTGACGAAAATGATCTTCGCGCCGCCCGGTGCGATCCACTCGGTGAACAGGATTGTGTGGTTTTCATACGGGTCGAAGCCGGACATGAAGATCACGTCGGCCTTCTGGAAATCCGCATAGGAGGTCGAGAACCCGTCGACGCCGCTGTCGTCGAGGCCGACCGCGTCGTTCTTGCCGGTCGGCTTGTCGTGCTCGGCGCCGATGGCGGTACCGATATCATTGTAGATCAGCTTGGAGAACGCATAGGTGTTCTCCCAGTACTGATAGGAGTAGTAGCGCATGCCGAAGGCGTTCGGCCCGTCCTTGTCGATGGCATATCTTGAGAGTTCCGCAACGATCGATGTCGCGTCGTCCCAGGAAATCGGCTGAAGCGTGTCGTTGACCCGCACCATGGGAGACTGCAGGCGGTCCGCGGTGGGCTTTTTCGGATTGTACGGTTTCTGCCCGATCTTGCCGCCGCGTACCGAGTGATTGCCCTTCCGGTTGACCGCGGTTTCGCCATCGGGGATGACGACCACATGGTGCAGCTTGCCGTCCTTCTTGACGATGTTGTGCATGTTGGGGCTGACCCACTGGCCGGACGCGGCCGCCACCGGAAAGTCGGCATGGAAGGCGTTTTCATCCGCCTTGCTGCCGCCCGTCTCGTCGACCGGCCAGGTGTAGGCTTTGTAACCGCAGCCGACGATGCAGTAGTCGCATGCGGTGGGGTGCATCTTGGCGTGGGCCGGAGGGATGGGAACGGCGTCGGAGGCCTCGTCATAGACACCGTAATCGATTGATGGGCTGCGTGCTGCAAGCAGCATGTTGCGCCGGCTGATCTTCCCTGACATCTTTTGCGTATCCTCGTATGACGTGTTTTCTGTTGGATCCTGCAGTGCAAGCTGCGCCCTAGCCGCGTCTCGTCGCGCCGTCCATGGTCGCGCCTTCCGCCATCGATCCATCCGCGAGATTGTCCCGGTAGCCGTAGATCAGGCCGGTCACGCCGACCGCGTAGACATCGTCCCCATCCACCTCCAGGGTGATCTGCGGCAGGTTCTGGGTGGCGCTGGCATGCACCGGCACACCGCCTTTGGTCAGATCGAATGTGGAGAAATGGAACGGGCACGGCCCCATCGATTTGAACTGGTGCTTGTAGCGGCCGCGCAATGTGCCGCCCATGTGGGTGCACAGAACCGAAAAGGCGACGATGTCGCTGTCCGGCCCGACCCCGCCCTGGGCCTCGGCGCCCAGCTTGACGATCATGTTCGGCTGCTGGTTCAGGGGATAGTTGAACGCAACCGGCTCGCCATCGCGCAATGCGCTCAGCGACGCCACCTTCATGCGCGGGTAGCGTTGCAGCTCGCTCCCGGTGTTGGCCCCTGCGGCTGCCATCTGGGGATAGATGACCGCGGCTGCGGCACCCGCGGCGCCGGCGGCCAGAACCTCGCGGCGGCGCATGCATATGGGCAGGTCCGCCAGATGATCGGCCTCGCCCCGAGCCGTCTCGTCCTCTTGTCTTCGCGTCATGTAGACCTCCCTCCGGTTGCGATGCATTGGTGCAGTTGATTGTCTGTTGCGTCCTCGCTCACGAATTGCTCCATGCCGGCGCCAGAGCGCGGCCCTTGAAGCTCGCTGCAAAGTCGGTCACCTCCTGCGACGGCAGGTTCGACACGACAACAAAGGCAAGGTCGCTTTGCCGCCAGGTCACCGTGGTCAGGCCGTTTGCCGAGTTCACGGACTTGAACTGACCATGCTCGGGAATTTTCAGGCCCGTGGCCTTCATCACGTAAAGTGACAGGCTGCCCGGCCCCTTCTTGTAGTGAAGGAACGCAAGCCGGCGGTTCAGGAACGAGCACAGCCTGCCGCCGGCGATCTCGAAACCGGCCGGCGGATCGACGTCGCCCGGCAGATGGAAATCGACCCTGGTCGCAACCCATTCGCGGACGAGACCGGGTTCGTTCGCGGCAACATCGAGAAGCCCTCCGCGGATCCGGAAGGTTTCGAAGTCGCGCACCGTTTCGGTTACGATCGGCAACTCGCCGGCGTTCATGCGAAGCACCGCTGTTCCGCCGGCAAAGGCGCCAAGCAGGATCATCGCCGCTATAGCCATGCCGGCCCAGCGCCGAACGCCGGTGATCAGGGCACCGCCCTGCCCGGAATCGGCGTCACCCTGCACGGAAACGGCATCGCTCTGCGGCATGACATCGTCTTCGGCGACGATCCGTTCCTGAACTGAACCCCACAAGCGATCGAAATCGCACGGGCCGGTGAGTTCTTCGCGCAACCGGTCGTCCAGAGCGCGGGCGTTGTCGCAATAGGCGGCGCAGTCAGGGCACTGCGCCATATGCGCCTCAAGCGCGGCGGCCTCGAGTGCGTCCACAGCGCCATCGAGCATGGCCGAAATCCCGTCGCGGGCTTCGGCGCATTGCAGTTCACAAGGCTCTTGTGGCGAGGTCATTTAGGAACAAGGCTCATCGTGATGTAATTTCATGGCTCTCTGGCGTTTCTTTTGGCGGGTGCCGGAACGGCATCGATGGCAGCAGCCGCCGTTCCGCCGGCGGGCGTGTACTCCTTGAGATCTTCCTGGAGTTGCTGCCGGCCCCTGCTCAGCCGCGACCGAACGGTACCGACCGGGCAGTCGGCAATCTGTGAGATTTCCTGGTAGGAGCACCCGTCGACCAGCGCCAGGGACACCACCAGCCGCACCTCCGGCGACAACCGCCCCATCGCGACGAACGCGTCACTTCGGAACGTCTTGTGCAGCAGCCGCACATCCGGGCGGTCCGCTTCGGAGCAATAGCTCGACAACGCTGTTGCAGCGGCGTCGGCGTCCAGGCTGACGAACGGCGCCCGGGCCTGTCGGCGCAGATGGTCGGTACAAAGGTTGCTCATGATCCTGAATATCCAAGCCCGGTAGTTGGTGCCGTCTTCGTAGCTGTCGAACGACCGGTAGGCGCGCAGACAGGTCTCCTGCGTCAGGTCCTCCGCCGTTTGACTGTCGCCGGTCATGCGCAGAGCGGTGCGCCAGAGCGCACGAAGGTGCTGCCGCGTCAGGTCCTCAAACCGTGCCGCGTTACCCTTGCTCGCCTCGGAGAGCGGGCTGCACATCCAATGGCCGTTACCGTTGGATTTCATCCCCGCTCACGTCGCCGGCGTTTACGCGAAATCCGTATCAACGCCTTCCTCCTGCCTACTAAAACGAAGCAGGCCAAAAAAAGTTCGAGAGAATTTTTCAAGTGGAAGTCATTTGGCGGCGCGAGTCGGTGACTGGCTCACACGGCACCGCCGTCCGGGCTGGTCGCTGCCGGGTCAATCGTGTCCGAGTGAAATCAACGTCGCGGCGGTGTTGCACGCACGCGCAAATGCGCGCCGTCTGTCAGGCGCACCGGTTCAACTTCGGCAGCGCCTGCACTTGTCCCGCCAGCCAACAGTCCAGCACCGCTACTATTCCTGCCAGTCCGTCGGACCCGGAAGTAGCTCCAATCGAGCAAAGTCTGCGCATGATCGCTTCCGGTGCAACACACGGTCTGTGGATCAGGTTGTCGATGGTGGAGATGATCGGTTCGGCGGCCAGCCCCTCCATGGCTGCGATGAGGTGTGCGGCCGATATCGCATTTGTGCGGTTGGCAAGTTCCGCGCCGACGCGCTCCGCCAATTCAGCGAGAACGCGGCTCTCTCCCAGCCTGTGCAACGTCACCATGGCGCCTGCGAGCAGGTCGTCGCCCGACGGGGTCAGTCCCGGTCCCGCACCAAGCAAACCACAGACGTCTCGCGGACATGCGGACACGCCGCGCCATCCATCTTCCAGACTTGCGGCAAGCCATCGCCGCAGTTCGGCGAACGGTTTCGACGCATACACATGCAAAGGATTAGGAGTAGCGGATGCGGACACCCCACAGACCAGCCCGGCAAGCCCACTCGCCGGAGCCGACAAGCGCAGCGCCGTGTGCAGGTTCTCCAGATTGCTGGACAGCGCCGCAACATCCCGCACCAGTCCGGGAGCAGGTGGCATCCACACGCGGGCATTCGAGGCGTCCAGCGTGCAGCGGCGCCCGAGGCTGACCCCGCTTGCATCGACGCACACCCGATCGCCCCGTGTCACCGCGCAGGCGCACCAGTTCACTGATGCCGGCGGCACAAGTGCGTTCAACGGGCCATTGCCGATCTCTTCGCTGCCGAAGCATACAAACCGGCCGTCGAAATCCACATAGACGCTGCGCTCGAAGACGGCCGCCACACGTCCCGACCGCGCTTCATTCAGAACCCGGGACGCGACGCTCCCGATCCGCGATACCGTTAGGGGTTCAATCGGCGATGTGTGGATCATTGTCGGTAACGACATGCGTTCCGCTGTCTCCTCGCAGAGCCGCCATCGCCTCCTCCAGTTGGCCGATGATGACCTTGCGGCCGCCGCCTTCGAGAAAGCGGATCGCGGCGTCGATTTTGGGGCCCATGCTGCCGGCGGGGAAATGGCCTTCCGCCTGAAGGTCGCGCAACTCTCGCAGGGTGATGCGGCCAAGGGCTTTCTGCTCAGGCGTGCCATAGTTGATCGAAACGTTGGGGACGCCGGTGAGGATCATCATCACCGGTATGCCCAGAACGTTTGCCATATGGGCCGAGGTCAGATCCTTGTCGACGACCGCCGCAACCCCGCGGCGGACGCCCTTGGGGCCCCGGATGACCGGAATACCGCCTCCGCCACCGGCGATGACGATGGTGCCGCGCCGCGCCAGGACCTGCACCAGTGAGATGTCGCATATGTGCCGCGGTTTCGGCGACGGGACCACATGGCGCCAGCCACGCCCGGCGTCCTCCTTCATCAGCCAGTCCAGCTCCGCGCCCACCGCTTCCGCCTCTTCGGCGGAGAAGAATGGTCCGATCGGCTTGCTTGGATTGTCGAACGCGGGATCGTCCGGATCGACCTCGACCTGCGTCAGAAGACACGCGACATGCCTCGGATTGTCGCTCTCGCGCAGCGAGTTCTCGATGGCCTGCATCAGGAGATAGGCGATGCCGCCCTGACTGTGGGCGACGCAGATGTCGAGCGGCATGGGCACGACCCGGTCACGGGTCAGCACCTGGCGCATCAGGATCTTGCCGACCACCGGACCGTTGCCGTGGGTGATGATCAGCTCGTTGTTGAGGGACGTGAGCGGCAGCAGTGCTTCGGCGGTGCGCCTTGCATATTCCTCCTGCTCCTGTCCCGTGCCCTCGATGTCCTCAGGATGGGTGGCATTGCCGCCAACGGCGACCAGAAGGCGTTCTGGAAGCTCCATATCGTCCTGCCCCATCACGGTTTTCCACCGCTCAGGCAGGCCAAAGCCAGGGCAGCCGCATCGGCATTCGAGGGCGCAACAAGAACCCCTGCCCGTTCGAGGATAGCAACCTGGGACGAGCGAACCTGCGGATCGCCTTCGGTGCCCGTCACGGACGCAACGATCAGCGGTCCATGACCGGCGGCGTCCTCAAGCTGCCGGGCGAGATGACCCGCCGGGTCCTCATGCGCTCCGTAGCCGATGACGACGTCGAGCAACACAATTCCGGTAACCTCATCGCGCAGCGCGTCTGCCAGCGCCGCGTCGCGAACGCCCGGGTCGATCATCGGATGCGGCCTGCCTCGCGTGTATTGATCGTCCCCAAGGTCAATCAACCGGTCGGCCGTTTCCGGCTCCGCCGGTCCGGGCGCGCCGGGTATCGGCACATTCGACACAACCGGCCGGCCGGCCCGCGCGAATATGATCTGAGCTTCGGAACAGAGCGTCCCTCCCGAGAACAGGCCGATGATCCTGTCGCGGCCTGAGGGCGCAGGTTGCGGATTGGAGGCCGCAGTCGCATCCACGGTGACACCCGCAGATTCAAGTGCGAGCACCGATGCGGCCTTCAGGGTGTCGGCAAACCGGGCATTCGCCGGCAGCGCGCCCGGTTCGGCGCCAATGAAGCAGACGGTGAACGTCTTTTCACTTTCGCCAATGCGTTTCACAATCTCCTTCGCCACAGCTTCGGCAGGCGGCTTGGAGATGACCACAATATGCTCGGTGCCGGCAGCGCGTTCGAGCGCGTCAAGCGCCATCATCGTCGAAATCCCGCCGACGTCCGCGGTCAGGTCACGCCCGCCCACACCGATCGCCTGCGATATGCCGCCGCCACCTGCCGCGATCAG
Organism: Hyphomicrobiales bacterium; assembly: GCA_021775615.1. Taxonomy (GTDB): domain Bacteria; phylum Pseudomonadota; class Alphaproteobacteria; order Rhizobiales; family JAJFHB01; genus JAJFHM01. Next base: position 5,261 of record JAJFHL010000303.1, on the reverse strand, counting down.
GCACGACACTTCTTGAATGCCTGTGCCGGATGCCCCGACGATCGCAATCCTGCCGCGCGGCACCTTGTTTGCGAAGGCCAACGGCACGCCGTTGATGATCGATGTCCCGCAATCAGGGCCCATCACAAGGCAACCGAGTTCGGCCGCCTCCCGCTTGAGCGTAACTTCGTCCGCAATCGGTACGTTATCGCTGAAGATCATCACATGCAGGCCGCGCCGGATCGCCTTGCGGGCTTCTGCCACCGCAAACTCGCCGGACACCGAAATCAGAGCCAGATTGGCAGCGGGTTCGGACGCGACCGCCGCCCGGATGCTGCGCGGCCGCCATACGTCATTGGATGCAGCACGGCCCGACGGCTGATCGAGGAGTTGTTTCGCCGCCGCGATTGCTGCCTGAGCACTCGCATCGTCCCGCCCGCGGATTCCGATGATCAGGTCGCCCCCTTCAGCGCCCTCCGCATCAGGACCCAGAAGGCCGGCATTCGTCATGATTTCCCGGTTGGCCGGAGTGCCCATCATCATGGCGGCTTCATCAACACCAGTCATCTCGGCGAGCGTTCGCGAGTAGCGCATCAGCGCCACCGAATCGAGATAGAACGCCTTGCGGACCTCATTGACCAGGCTCATTGCCCCGACACTCCCATTTCGTCGGCGAAGGCGCGCAGAGCCTGTTTGAAACAGTCCATCGGCGCACGCACCACTCCTGCCCCGATCTGCCCGATGCCCGGCTCCTTATGGGCGATCCCGGTGTTGATCGTGGGCGCGATGCCGGTTTCGACGACGAGCCGGATGTCGATACCTGTCGGCACACCGAGATAGTCTAGCGCGGGTATCGTCCATTCCGGGTTTTCGCCGTAACCGATCTCCGTCATGGCGCGGGTGTAGTTGCCCGCCTCGGAAGCTGCCCCGGCGCCGACGAACCCGGCCACCGCCGGCGCCGCGCCCATGGCGAATCCGCCCAGTCCGATGGTCTCGACGATGGTTGAATCTCCCATGTCCGGGTTGGAGTCCGTTTCCGTGAACCCCGGGAAGTAAAGGCCTTCGGGCATTTCAACAGGAGCTATGAACCAGGTGTCGCCGGTTCCGCTCACCCGGATGCCGAAATCGGTGCCGTTGCGGCTCATGGCGGTGACGATGCTCGAACACTCAATGCCGCGCACCGGATCCATGATCGCCTTGCCGGTGGCCATACCCACATTGAGGAAGAACTGATCGTTGCCGCCCATAAACGACAGAAGCTCGGCAAGCAGTTGCACGTCCTGGCTGGTTCTGGCCAGCGCGGGGGCGAGCTCGCGCAACAGGAGACCCGAGCACGCGACATTGCGCTGATGCATTTCATCGCCCATCGAAAGTCCGCGCGCGATCAGGCTCTTCAGGGGAATACCACCGCACTCGCGCAACGCCTTTGCCAGCAACGGGCCGGCGACGTCGCGCAGCCATGCAAGCCGCTTCAGCACCTGCGCGTCGTTGCCGCCGAAGCGCATGACCTTGCCCAGTCCTTCATTGACGGTGCAGTAGGCCCGGTTCGCGAATGTCCGGTTCTCGACCACCATCACCGGTTGACTGCGCGTCGTCATTCCGGTCATCGGTCCAACCGCGCCGAAGTGGTGGTTCGGATGAAATTCGAACGCCCCTTCGGCCGCCATGGCCGTGGCCTCGTCAAGGCCCGCCGACCAGCCTTCGAAGACGGCGATACCGGCGATCGCGCCGCGCATCGGGCCGCACATGCGGTCCCACTCGATCGGCGGGCCGGCATGCAGGATCTTGCGGCCGTCGGCCAAAGCCGGGATCGCCTCGCACGCGGGCACCACATCGATGAGAACGGGATCGGCCTCGAGCATCCGGCCGACGGCGGCCCGGTTGGCCTGTTCTATCGCTTCCACAATTGAACCCCCTCCAACCTAGATCACGATCGACTTAGGCAGAATCGCCGAAGTCGATAAACATGATCGCTTCCAATATTGTGGAGCGGGATCGGACGGAAAACCGGCATCCACTGTTCCTGATCCCGCTCTACGCGCCGAGTTTTGCCAGGAGCGCGGCCAGTTCAGGATCGCCCCCCGCCGGCGGCGACCAGTCCACCTGCACCACCGGGACGCCTTGAGCGTCCAGTTCCTCGGCAAATCCCTCGAGCCCCACATTGATCACGTGCAGCGGTGCATTGAGAAACTCCACCAGTTTGTTGTCATCCATCATTGGACCTTTCTGAGCTGTGCCGCATGCCGGCGAACAAACCGCCTGCCGCTTCCGGCAAAGCTGCCGGACGGCAATGAATCCGGCATTTCTATTCCATGATCGCCTTTGCCAGTTCCAGCAGCATCTCATCATTGCCGTGCCGGGCAATCAGCGACAGGCCAAGCGGCATGCCGTCCAGCTCAGCCAGCGGCAGCGAGATCTGCGGCAGCCCGCCAAGGCCGGAAATGCACAGGAGGCACATCGCCTGGTGCCGGAAGCGGACTTCGATATCGTCGAGCGGCGCATCCCTTGGCGGCGCTATGCGCGGCGATGCCGGAATGCAAAGCACATCGCTTTCGCCGAGCAGTCCGTCCAGCCGGCTTCGAATTTCCGCATGGCGCTCGTGGGCCGGTCCGGCCTCGGCGGAGGTCACCTTGCTGGCCCAGTCCATGCGGTCGCCAACGCCGGGCCCAAAGGCCGGATTGTGCTGCTCGATCCAGGCACCATGATTAGCCCAGATCTCGGAGGCCTGAATCACGCGGAAGACGCCAAACCAGTCTTCCAGCCTGCCATCGCAGACACGGATCTGCGCGCTGCCGGCGACGTGCTCCGACACAAGGGCGATGGCGGGCTGCAAGGCATCCCTCACCGCCGGGGCGACAAACCCGAAGGCATCGTCGCCGATCAGCAGTCGGCTCGGCGGTCGTGCCGGCTGCGGCTTATCAAAAAGCACATCACCCACCCGGGCGAGCAGTCCAGCGCTTTTCGCAAACCATCCAATCACATCGAAACTTGCGCTGAACGGAACGACACCGTCCACCGCGACGCGCCCGAGGCTCGGCCGAATACCTAGAATGCCACAATAGCTCGCCGGCAGGCGCACCGAGCCACCGCAATCGGTGCCAAGCGCGAAGTCGACCAGGTCGTTGGCCACGGCACTGGCCGATCCGTTGGACGACCCGCCAGGAATGCGGTCCGGATCCCTCGGATTGACCGGCGTGCCGTAATGAGCGTTCTCCCCGGTCAGGCTGTAGGCCATTTCGTCGGTCAGGGTTTTGCCGACCATGCGGGCGCCGGCATCGAGCAGACGCTGAACCGCTGACGCGGTGGCGGTTGCCGGCGCGTGGGTTTCAAGCCAGGTCGGATTGCCGAACCCGGTTCGGACCCCCTCTATGTCGAAGATGTCCTTGACCCCGAACGTCAGGCCGGCGAGCGGCCCCTCGGCCCGGCCCGCCAGTGCGACGTGATTGTCGCGGCAGAAGGCACCGGCGGGGTCGTCCGGAAAGGCCAGGTCGGATCGGGGATCGCTCATTGCGGCCTGTGCAGGACGGCGGATTCACGGGTGAAGGTCTGCCGCCCCCGCTTGAAGCCGTAAACCGGTGGCACGAGTTCCGCCACCGCGGTCACCGGATCGGTGCAGTCGTGCACCACGAAGTCGGCCGCACTGCCGATGGCGACGCCATAATCCTCAAGCCGCAGCAGCTTCGCCGACCGCTCGGTGACCATGTTGAAACATTCGAGCATATCGGCGTGTTTTCCGACCTGGCAGATATTCGCATAGATGTTGGCCATGCGGATCAGCGAGCAATCGCCGAACGGCGTGAACGGGTTCAGCACGTTGTTGGTCGACAGCGAGCAGTTGACACCCGACTGCAACATCCGGTGCACCGGAACGACACCGCGCATCACGTTGTGATCCATATGCCGGCCCATCAGAAACAGGTCGGTCGACGGCAGCACCGTCACCGCAACACCGGCGTCCGCGAGACGGCTTGAAATTTCATCGAACTGCGGCATCGCCATGGTCGACAGCTTGGTCACGTGGCCCACCGCGACCCGGCCGCCATAGTTGAACTTCTCGGTCAGCTCGCAGACATAGAGAATGTCGAGTTCGTCATGGGTCGGCCCGAAGTCCAGATGCATGTCGATATCGGCATCGAAGTCTCGGGCGATCTCGAATATCCGGTCGATCTGCCCCTTGGGGTCCGTATCCGTATAGGGCGCCGCGCCGACCAGTTTGCAGCCGCGCTTCATGGCTTCGACCATCAACTCATCGGTACCGGGATTGTTGAGCAGGCCCTCCTGGGGAAACACGCAGATTTCCAGATCGATCGCCCATTTGTATTCATCGATGAGCGGCAGAACCCCGTCCAGGCCACGATGCCCGATAACCGGATCGACTTCCAGATGCGTGCGCATATGGGTGGTGCCGTGCAACAGGCACTTCTCCAGGGTCCGTTTGGCCCGTTCGTAGCAGTCCTCCGCCGTGAAGGCCTTTTTCGCCTGGGCTACCTGCTCGATCGCCTCTTCGAGATGCCCCTTCTCGGACTTGCAGCGGTCGAGAATGCAGGATTTGTCCAGGTGAATGTGGGTTTCGATAAACCCCGGAGCCACCAGCCGGCCCGCCACATCCATTTCACGGCCATCAGCCGCGAGACCGGGCTCAATGGCGACGATCGTGCCGTCATCGACGCCGATATCGACCGGATCACCGCCATTGGCGCCGGCAATTCGCGCATTGCGCAAAATCAGGTCCATGGTTTCCTCCATTCCCGCCGGCCGGGCCGGCTGCTTCGAACACTTCGGTCCGGTTACTCAAACTCACCCAGATAGGCGCGCTCCAGCGCTGGATCCTCACGGATTTCGCTGGCCGGCCCCTCATGCACCACGCGCCCGGACTCAAGAATGTATCCCCGGTCCGCGACCGCCAGCGCCAGGCCCGCCATCTGGTCGACCAGCAGGATCGTAATCCCTTCATCGCGCAGTTGAGCCAGCACCTCGAACAACTCGTTGATCAGTTGCGGCGCAAGCCCGAGAGACGGTTCGTCAAGCATCAGGACCTTCGGCTTGGCCACCAGTCCGCGGGCAATGGCGAGCATCTGCTGTTCACCGCCCGAGAGAAGTCCTGCCCGGCTGGTTGCGCGGGCGCGGAGTTTCGGGAAGCGGTTCAGCATCTCCTCCACTTCCGTGTCCGCATCGAAGTCGCTGCGGGCATAGGCGCCGAGCCGGATATTGTCCACGACGCTGAGTTCGGGGAACACCTGACGCCCTTCCGGCACCAGGATCAGGCCGGCGCCGGCAATGCG